>JAZUBG010000143.1:0-3177 GCA_045638405.1 Eubacteriales bacterium
GGAGAACTATAATCATAATTTTTTAGGCGAATATCTTTCCGTTTCGGCAATTCTTTTTTATTCTCCATTTTCATCACCCATCCCATTATACTATAAATCCGCACAGGAAACAATGCCTCTGCCGAAATTTTGTACCGGCAAATTCTCCGTTAAGGACAACAGATAAATTGCTCGTACTCCTTTTGCTTTTTCGGCAGGCAAAACCTGCCTTATGGAAGCCACCGCTTTACACTGTGGCCTTTCTGTATTACTTTCTGTGATCAGTCAAGAATACCCATCATTTCGGGAACTTCCATGATCGCTTTTTTGTCAAAACGGGAAGTGATCTGAATTTCACGTCTTTCCTTGCCGCTGACGAGGAGGCTTTCCATGACCTCAAGAACGTGGAAGGTCATGTCCGAATAAGCTCTGATAGGACGTCCGTCTGCTATAGCCTTAGCCATATCGGCAAGTCCGAGACCGCGACTGTTTTCCTTATACTTGAACATAAGGGGAATCTCGCGTCTTTCGTCATTTTCGGGACGGTAAAGCTCAACGGGGCCGCCGAAGAAGTTGGGGTCAGGCACGTAAAGAGTACCCTTTGTACCGTAAAGCTCAATGGAATCACGTCTCATGTAGGTATCAAATGAGGTAACAAGAGTTACGATTGCACCTGACTCGAATCTGAGTGTACCAACGATATGAGTGTCAACGTCAACGTCAATTATTTCTCCGAAATGGGGCTGACTTGTAATCGTACGCTTGTCAAAGCTCTTTTTGGTCATAGCGTAAACGGATTCTACGTTACCGATAAGGTTTACAAGAGCTGTGATGTAGTAGGGACCCATGTCAAAGAGAGGTCCGCCGCCATGCTTGTAGTAGAATTCGGGATCGGGGTGCCATGTTTCGTGACCGTGGCAGAGAAGCTGACCCGAACCGCCAACTATATCTCCGATGTAACCGTCGTCAATGAGACGGCGGCAGGTCTGTATTCCCGCTCCCATGAAAGTGTCGGGCGCACCGCCAACCATAAGTCCCTTTTCCTTGGCGAGAGCCATGATCTGACGTCCCTCGTCGAGAGTTGCCGCAAGAGGCTTCTCGGAATATACGTGCTTACCTGCCTTAAGAGCCTCCATAGTTACGTCGAAATGCTCGTAAGGACGTGTGATGTTCAATACGATGTCAACCTCGGGATCTGCGAAAAGCTCGTACATATCGTTGTATAGCTTAGGTATATTGTAAGCTTCAACTGCCCACTCGGCTCTGCTTCTGATAAGATCACATACACCTATGATCTCAACTTCTTTATAAAGCTTCGTCAGATTTTCAAGATAGATGCTGCTTATTGCACCGCATCCGACGAAACCGATCTTAACTGTTTTCATGATTTGAATATCCTTTCTAAGTGGATTTCAGCTAAAATTAGAAATTCTTTTTGTCAGTAAGGAAGCGGTCAACGGTAAGTCCCTTTTCAGCGGCATACTCTCTTCCGCCTGCCGCCCAGATAAGTCCGCGTTTCATAAGTTCTTGAGCTTCGGGAGCTTCATCAAATACGCTGTCCTGGTGTCCGACAGAGAGATAGAATACTCGACCGAGTCCCCAGAACTTTGTCCACATTACTGGGAGATCAACAGGCTTGTTTGCAATGTGATAGTAAGGAGCCTGAGGATTGGGGAAGCGAGTGGTTGCAAGAACTTCGATGGCGGGGTCTACGTGAACATAATACTGTTCGCTTGTTACCTCAAAGCTGTCGATTCCTTCAGTAAGGGGATTTGCGCCGGGGATAACGTCAACCTTGTAGGTTACGAATCCACCGGGGTGGCTGACCCACTGACCGCCGCAGATGAACTGCCATTCGGTATTGGTACGGAAAGCGTCACACATTCCTCCGTGATTACCTGCGAGACCCATTCCTTCTCCGATAACAGTGGATATGTTACCTGTCGCCCCTTCGGGAAGCTGGTCCATTGTACAGAAGGGAACGAAAAGATCATATTGACGAAGCTTGTTTATATCGAGAAGTATATCGTAGTTATCGAAAACGTCTACTTCATAGCCTTCTTCTCTGAGAATGCGTGAAAAACGTGTTGCCTGTTCAACGGGTTCGTGACCGGTCCAACCGCCGGTGATCATAAGTACTTTCTTCATAATTTTACTCCTAAAATTGCATATAATTTGTTTTCTGTAGTACCTTGCAACAACTAAAAGTTTGACTTCCGAAAACAACCGTTCCGCGTGAACCTTCGCTCCGCTATGCTTCGCTCGAGGATGACACCGGTAGGGGAGGGGCTCGCTCCTCCCGCTTCGTAAAGTTTTAGCTGTTACAAGGTAGTATGGGCGTTCCGTGAACGCACGCATTACGTTACTGTTTACAATAGTGCAAACTTATATTTTTGCGAGAGCGGCGTAATCGTCCTTCAGATGAGAATACAGCTTTTTATAAACACCGTAGAACTTACCGTACTCTTCGTGATGTACCATGTCAGGCTCAGCCGTGTCACGAAGCTTTACTACGGAATCACAAGCCGCTTCAACAGACGGGTAGATGCCAACTCCCACCATCGCAAGAATAGCGGCACCGAGGGCGGGACCCTCGTCGGATTCGATTCTGCTGCAGGGTAAACCGTAAACGTCGGCAAGCATCTGACGCCACAGAGGACTCTTACCGCCTCCTCCGCAAACTAACATTTCAGATACGTCGGTGTTCATTTCACGAAGTACACCGAGTGAGTCTGCCTGAGAGTAGCACACACCTTCCATAACTGCGCGGATCATATCTCCTCTGTCGTGGATAGCGGAAAGTCCGATGAACGCGCCTCGCGCATTCGGGTCAAGGTGAGGAGTTCTCTCACCCATGAGATAGGGAAGGAAGAGAAGCTTATTTGCGCCGATGGGGGACGCTTCAGCTTCGGAGTCCATGATAACGTAAGGATCAACGCCCGAGTCTTCAGCCTTGCGCACTTCTTCGGAGCAAACGGTGTCACGGAGCCAGCGGAGAGACAAACCTGCCGCCTGAGTTACTCCCATAACGTGCCATGCACCCGGTACTGCACAACAGAATGTGTGTGCTCTGCCCGCGGGGTCAATGGACATTTTATCGGTGTGAGCGAATACTACTCCGCTTGTGCCGATAGTTGTGAAAGCCTTGCCGTCACATACAACACCCATTCCCACAGCCGCGGCGGCATTGTCGCCCGC
>JAZUBG010000144.1:0-3679 GCA_045638405.1 Eubacteriales bacterium
AAGCTGTGGCTTCTGTTGGGAGTACAAACATGGATAATGTCAAGAGTCTCATCCTTAAGCATTTCCTTATAGTCTGTGTAAACCTTTGCGCCCTCTGCACCGTACTTCTTGCAAGCCTTTTCAGCCTTTTCTTCAATAAGGTCACAGAATGCTGCGAGTTCTACTTCCTCAATAACCTTGAGACCGGGAAGATGCTTCTGATTTGCGATAAAACCGCATCCGATGATACCGATTCTGAGCTTGTTGTTAATAGGATTCATTTCTTTTTACCTCCAAACAATATGTGTATTGTTACCAAAATATTAGTCAAATCTGTAGATATCGCCGGTTCTGGATGACTCGTAGATACCCTCGAGGATTCTCGTTACGCAGTAAGCCTGTTCGGGAAGAACGCAAGGATCAGTGTCGTTGATGATGGACATGATCCACTGCTTTGCTTCTAAGGCAGAGGGGTCACCGTCGTCAACACCGTCGTAGAATGCTACACCGCCTGCGTTCATATCAGGCTGATATACGTATCTCTTACCGTTTCTTACGCCGTTGATGCGAACGCCTGCGTAGTTGTCACCGCCCGCCTTGGTACCTGAGAACACTACCTGACCTTCGGTGAGAAGTGAATTCAGTGCCCATGAGGACTCAACGGAGATAACCGCGCCGTTCTTCATTACTACGAAGCCGAAGCCGCTGTCTTCAACCGTGAACTTTTCGGGATCCCAGTCGCCCCATGCGTTAGCAACGTTTCTTTGGTTGTTGAGCGCGTGGAAGGTCTTACCTACGCAGTAAGCGGGCTCGTAGTTGTTGAGAATCCAAAGTGTAAGGTCGAGAGAGTGTGTAGCGATGTCGATAAGGGGACCGCCACCCTGTTCTTCTTCACTGAGGAACACGCCCCATGTGGGAACTCCGCGGCGACGGAGAGCGATAGCTCGTGCGTAGTAGATATCACCGAACGTGCCCTGGTCAGCCTCTTCCTTGAGATAACGGGTATCCTTGCACTGACGGTTCTGATAACCGATAGTAAGCTTCTTTCCTGTTCTCTTTGCCGCCTCAAGCATCTTGAGAGCTTCAGCAGAATTGATTGCCATAGGCTTCTCGCACATTACGTGCTTGCCTGCCTCGAGAGCATCAACGGTGATGAAGCTGTGAGCTCTGTTAGGTGTACAAACGTGAACCACGTCAATGGTCTCATCCTTGAGAAGCTCCTTATAATCTACGTAAACAGCCGCGCCTTCTACACCGTATTTCTTTGCAGCGTCTTCGGCTCTTTCAACGATAAGGTCACAGAAAGCGACCATTTCACATTCTTCAACCTGCTTAAGAGAGGGCATATGCTTACCGTTCGCGATACCGCCGCAACCGATAATGCCGACTCTGAGTTTCTTTCCTTCGTACATTGTCTTTTCTCCTGTTGAAATGATTATTTTACGCCATGGACATACCGTGAATATCAGTCAAATCTGTAGATGTCACCTGTCTTAGCAGATGTGTAGATACCCTCGAGGATTCTTGTTACAACGTAAGCCTGTTCGGGAAGAACTGTGGGATCCTTGTCTTCGATAATGGACATGATCCACTGCTTTGCCTCGCGATAGCTTCCGTCTCCGTCCTCTGCGCCGTCGTAGAACGCAACTCCGCCGGAGTTGAGGTTGGGAGCATAGTCGTACATTCTGCCCTGACGGATACCATTGATACGTGCACCGTTAATATTATCACCGCCTGCGAGAGTACCGCAGAACTTGGTGGTAGCTTCCATTGCTGTAAGAGTATTGAGTGCCCATGAGGACTCAACGGAAATGGTAGCACCGTTTTCCATTACTACAAATCCGAATGCACAGTCTTCAACCGTGAACTTTTCGGGATCCCAGTCACCCCATGCGTTACCTGTCTCGGTGTCCTTATTGAGTGCGTGATAAGTAGTACCAACGCAGTACTTGGGCTTGTAGTTATTAAGGATCCAAAGAGTGAGGTCAAGCGCGTGAGTACCGATGTCGATAAGGGGACCGCCGCCCTGCTCTTCTTCGTTGAGAAACACACCCCATGTGGGAACCGCTCTTCTTCTGAGAGCGATAGCGCGCGCGTAGTAAATATCACCGAATGTACCTTCCTCAGCCTCGCGCTTGAGATACTTGGCATCGTTACCCTGACGGCTCTGGTAACCGATGGTAAGCTTCTTACCGGTTTTCTTTGCAGCATCAAGCATCTTCTTTGCCTCAACAGAGTTAATAGCCATGGGCTTCTCGCACATTACGTGCTTACCTGCCTCGAGAGCGTCAACTGTGATAAAGCTGTGAGCTCTGTTGGGAGTACAAACGTGAACTACGTCGATAGTCTTGTCCTCGAGAAGCTCCTTGTAGTCTGTGTAAACCTTAGCGCCTTCAACGCCGTATTCCTTAGCAGCCTTTTCTGCTCTCTCAACGATGAGGTCACAGAATGCTACCATTTCAGCCTCTTTAACATTCTTAAGGCTGGGCATATGCTTGCCGTTTGCGTTGCCTCCGCATCCGATAATACCAACTCTAACTTTGGTCATAATAATTCCATCCTTTCAGAACTCCGCCGAAGTATAAAACTTTCCCGCGAAGCATCATAAAATTACTAATTAATGATACCATATTGAGTATCATTTTTCAAGAGGTTTTGAAATATTTTCAATTTAATTATTCCTAACACAAGTAATTCTTTCCCAGTAAGTATCCATCTTTCGGTGCATTTAACGGAATTGAATGTTTTTCATCTAATCCAATTCAAATAATTGACACAGGGGTGAAGTTGTGCTACAATTAATGCACGATATACGTTCGTTTTATCTGTAAAAAATCAAATTCATTGAAAGGATTCCGTTATGAAACAAAAAGCCACATTCCCTGCCCTGCTGATGGTCATTTTTGTGTGCATCCTGAGTATGTGCTGCTTTACAATATCCGCTGCAGATGCAAAGCAAAGCGATATTGAATTGACTCTCAGTACAGCAAAAGACAAGTACGCAGCGAAAGATGAAATCATTTCAAACCTGAAGATTGAGAATGTTTCCGAAAATGAGATCAGCGACATAAAAATCGAAAACGTTGTACCCTCGGGATACAAAATCACCGATAGTGAAGATTCATCTTCAAAAGATAAAACTCTACAGCCCGGCGACAGTTTTTCCGTTAAAACAACCTATGCTCCAAAAAACGGTCTGACTGCTTTGATGCCGTCAATCAGTCCTATGCTCATTCTTATAGGTCTGATATTGCTCGTCGCAATTTTACTTATCGCAATGATCATACTGATCGTCGTACTGGCACGCAAAAAGAAGAAATCAGCAAAGGACACGACTTCTGCACTTCTCAGCCTGATTCTCTGTATATGTCTCGCAGCTCCGATTTTGGCACCTGCTGTAATCGCCGACAGTGAAGAAGCGGCAAGTAAAAATGCTGTTGCCGAGGTTGAAATCACCGTGGACGGCAAAACCGTAAAATTACAAAGCAATGTCAGCTACACATCGACACCTCTCATCCGCGAACATACCGTAAAATTTGAAAGCAACGGCGGAACGGAAATCGAGTCCCAGACCGTCCTCACCGGTCAGGTTCCCACAGTTCCCGGAATTCCCATGCGTGACGGCTATACTTTCGTTGAGTGGTGTACAGACGAAAAGCTCACAACTCCCTATGATTTCTCAACACCCGTAACCGATGAC
>JAZUBG010000145.1:0-14104 GCA_045638405.1 Eubacteriales bacterium
CGGTGCTTACGTTGGTGCACTCCTGACCGACGGTGTCACAAAAAACAACGATTTCGCCCTTGAGACAAGCTGGTTTATGCCGCTTAAGGGACTTCCCTATCACGGTGAGCGTTGTGAACGTTTCCTTGACCTCATCACAGAAAAACTCGGTTACGGCATAGGATTCCCTACCGCCGCTGTCAACATTGAGGCATATACTTACCTTCCCGATGTCTACTTCCGCTATGACCGCGTAGAGGACGGCTGGAAATGGATGAAATATCTTCAGGATATGCGTGACGTTCACCACGTAGGTCCTAGTCAGGGCAATAACGGCTACTATCCCGAGGTGTCATTTACAATGATCGGACACATTGCAGAGAGCCTTATGGGAATCGTCCATAACGTCCACGAAGGAACCGTGGCTACGTTCTCACGTCTTCCCGCTGAGGTAGAAACACTGTCTCTCAGAGAACAGCAGCTCGTCGGATGTACCGTTTGCGTAAAGCATATCGGCAGATGCGAAACAGAATTCGAAAACCTGCGCGGTAAGACTGTGCTCTGGCAGGCTGAGTTTGTCGGAAAGCACGAAAGTATCATGGTAAACGGTGAAAAATTGCCCGCTGAAAGCTTTACAAGAAACGGTATTGACATAAGCCGTGTAACCGTCAGCGTTCCCGAAGGAACACGTGTATGTGCGAAGATTTGACTGTATAGTGTATAGCAGACAGCCTGTCAAGACGACTGCGTCAAAGCTTTATACACTACCGACATTTTATCTTTCCAAAGCAAAAGGAGTGCAGAAATTTCTGCAGTCCTTTTTTAGTTACAGCTTAGTTCTGAATACCAATGAGAGAAAAGTCGTAAACGTTCTCAAAATCATCTGCGTTGCTCACGATAGTATAGTCACCCTTTGCAGGACACTTGAAGTATCTGTTCATAGTAATAGGCATCTCGTGATTTTCAGAGATGATGTCATCGCGAACACAAGCGTCCTGGAACACAAGCTCTTGGAACTCTTTAGCGTCTGTATATTTGTCGATAAATTTGTTACGCTCATAATAGTTTATAGTATTGAAGAAGTAAGTGGGATCCCCCTTTACTATGTCTTCGCTGAAGCTATAGTTGTAGAGGATGGGCCAACGTTCAAACCAGAGGTCATATCCCTCTTCGCCTTCCTTAACACGTGTTTCATATCGTTCGAGCTGATGATAGTTGATATGATTGATCCATTCACCGGGTTCCGTTAAAGTATTAAAATGATTGCAAGTAAAAACGAAAGCTTCATACAATGCGGTTCGAATGCTGATATTATCACAGTTTACGTTGTCTCGTCCTCCGTTGGAGACGATATTGCGCGCACCACCGTTGTAGAACAGGTTTCCGTATATATACACACCATATGAGCCGTCGTTATAGATACCGTAAGCCTGGTTGTGACGGGGTATGTTCTTGAAAAGGTTATATCGGATATGATTGTCTCTGTGACTTATGTTGCTGTATGTGTATACACACCCGAAGTCCTGTGTTGTCATCATAAGGTTGTCAAGCACGTTGTACTGAATGATAGAGTCAATACAGTACTCGATCTCGATACCGCCGTGACCTGCGTTTTTCAGCTCGTTGTGTTCGATCACAACTCCAACGTCATAGTATACGGTTACACCTACAGACCAATATTCGGGATTACCGAAATCGTGAATATAGTTGTTACGTATAACGTTTCCTGAGGGGAGTATGTTGTTCTGATCGGCATCGGACTCAAGGTAAAGTCCGCTGTCGGGGAAGTTGTACATCTCACAGTTTTCCATAACGAAGCCGTGGCTACCGTTTGTTCTGAGTCCGAAGTTACCGGTAAAGTTTGAGAATGCACATCCGTCAAACGTAACGTGGTCGCTGTTTACAACGATCATTGTCCTTGTACCGCCGGTGAATGCGATACCCACAAAGTTGATATGATCAGCACCCTCCTCAATAGTAAGGAAGCTGCCCGATCTTTCCTTGGAAATAGCGTTCTGCCATGTGCTTACGGCATCACTCGCATTTTCTCTCTCAAGAGTAAAGGTATAGTCACCGTCGGGGAGGTATACATAAAGCGTTTCGCTCTTCATGTCAATCCAATATTCACCCTCGGCATCAAGGAACTCGGCAAGATTGTAGAAGAAGATGGCATCATCTGTTCTTCCCTCATACATAAATCCGCCGTGGTAAGCAAAATCCTCACCGTTCAGGCATACCCAATCCTCGGTTTCAAGATAAAGAAGATTAGTTTCGGGATCGTATCCGGTTACCTCAAATACGTCATACTGGTAACCGCAACGAAGCTTACCCTTTACCCAAAGTCCTTCAATGGTGCTTAAGGAATCAATAATGTTAACGAGACCCTTTTCAAGCTTTATGCAGGTCTGTCTGTCACCCTCGGTAGTCATGTTCCAAACGTAGTTGTCTGTTCCGCTTACATCCTTATTAAGGTTACGAGCCGGCCAGCACATACCGTTGTTTTCGCTGAAAAGGTAGTTATATACGGTAAGCTTTTCAGGAAGCTTACCTGTCATGTCTACCTTTTTGATATACTGTCCTGCTCCATCGGGAAACATATCGTACTCAGACTCATCAATGGGCACAAACTCGTTTGCCTTGATGGTAACGCCGTCATTGAAGATAACGTCACCGTCACCGTATGCACGGTATGTGATGGGAGCGCTCTCTGTACCTCCGTCCTGTTCCTCCAGGACAACGTTCACAGGAGCCTCATATTCGCCTGCCATAAAGGCAACAACGATCTCACCATTTGCACCATTCTTCATCTTGCGGACTGCATCACGTGCGCCCTCAATGGTTGCAAGAGGCTTTTCCTTTGTACCAGGGTTCTTATCGTTTCCGTCAACTGCAACGTAGAAGTCTGCATCCTCGCAAAGCTCGTATGTGGGCTTCTTGTAGCTACCTGTCTTAGGCTCCTCGTATGCAAGTGTGTACTCAAACTCTGACTTGCAGTAACGGTATACGATGGTCGCAAACTGCTCACGAGTTGCAAGTCCCTCGGGAGAGAGAGTCTTACCATCTCCCGTACCGTTAATAAGTCCTACCTCGGTTGCCCATTTCATAGCGCTCTCTGCCCAAGAAGCAACCTTCGCAGCATCGGTAAAGCTGCTGATGCTACCGTTTTCTGTAAGGATCACGTGCTGATAAGTTGCAAATCGAACAAATAGTGTCGCAAGCTCCTGACGTGTGATCGCTCTATCGGGAGAGAAATAAGGTGTTCCCCAATCATCGTATGCAGTACCCGTAACCACATTGTTTTCAAGTGCCCAGCAAGCCGCCTTACTGTAATATAGTCCGTTCTTTACGTCTACAAACGCCTGATCATCATAAACTGAGAAGGGGCTGTCTGCAAGTCTGTAAAGCACGGTCACTACCATCGCTCTCGTAAGAGAGGTGGCAGGGCTGAAGCTCGTGCCTCCGGTACCGTTCATAAGTCCGTTTTCGTATGCGTATTTGATTCCGTCATACGCCCATCCGCCAACTGTAACGTCGGTGAAGGGGAGATCGTCCTCACCTGAAACATATGTTACAGCGCTTGCACTGAGAAGCATCATCACAGCAAGAACGAATGCAAGTAATTTCCTGATCTTCATAAAAATACACCTTTCGTTTAAAGTAGTAGCTCACTCAGTAGCATTACAAAATACTGTGAAGCGTACATTTATCCGAATTGTATTATACTATATATTCAACAGCGTTGTCAACCATAAAAACATTGTATTAAAATTTCATTCTCCATTATTATGAAGCATCTCAATATTACACCGTTACCATTGGCTCTTTAATCTTCCTCTGCTCTTCACCATCTTTCAAATACAAATTTGCCGCATTATCTTGACATCTCACCTTTGTTTCGGTTATAATTAACACGATAAACAAGTTCGTTTTACAATTCCCTCCAATGAAAGGAAATTTACCATGATAAACAAGTTCTTATTCTTCAGCTGGGTATATCACGATATCAAGGATTTCGGTATATCCAGACTTGACGACCTCCTTGACGCAGGCGTTAACCTTCCCATGTCACCTATGTTCCACCACAACAATCCCGAGGATGTGGCTAAGATCAAGGAAATGCTCGACTACGTTCACAGCCGTGGTCTTCAGATGATCCTTTCCGCAGACTTCACAAACGGTGACCTTGACAAAATGGGCGAGGAACGCTGGTCAGAAGAATTCAAGAAGTTCTACGAGGAAACTCTTGAGCGTCACCCCGCGATCTACGGCTTCTACGTAGGTGATGAACCCTCTGATGCTTACTGGCTTGAGCTTACAAAGAAGACCATCATTCTCATGAAGCAGATCCACCCCAACCTCATTCCCTACATCAACTTCACAGGCAACATGGGCCCGGGTCTCGGTCCTGAAGAGTTCGGCGGCGTGTCTATGGTTGAGTGGCTCAAAGATCTCAGTGATAAGGCGGGAGAGTTCCTCCATACATATGACCAGTATTCTCAGGTCATCAATAACGAGGGCGGTACAAGCATGTACTTCAATGAGTGCCTCAAAAACGGAGGCGCGTCCGAGCAGGCAGGTATCACTCCTGTCGCTTGTCTCATCTGCTCCGCTCACATGGTATTCCGTCCCGTTCAGCCTCTCTACGGCATCAACTGGCAGATCTCTACTGCGGCAGCTTGCGGTTACAAAGGCGTAAACTGGTTCCGTCTCTGCGACAGCCACCTTGATCCGAATTATCACGCATCTCCCATTGATGCATTCGGCAACAAGACAGAGCTTTACTACGACGTTCTCAGAGCGCAGAAAACATTCTCACTCCACTACGGAGACATCTTCCCTCACCTCAAGAGAAAGAGTACTTTCTTCTTTGGAGAGGACAAGAACCGCGGTTCTTACCCCAGATTCAGTGAAAACTCCCACGATATCATCACCAACGTTACTTCCAGCTGGGAAGAATCTCTCATCAGCTTCTTTGAGCATGACGAGACAGGTGAAGAATATTTCTGCGTAGTTAACCTATCAAGACAACACTACGAGCACTATCATTTCTTCGGTGACAGTGAGAAATACGGTCTCCGTCGCATTCTCATGAACGGTGAGAAACAGATAAGAGTTCCCCTCGGTTTGGGTAAAGGACAGTACGAGGGATTCTACCTCTACCCCGGTCAGCTCGAGCTCTTTAAGATCATAAAAAAGTAATTTAACATTTATCTGCAACCTCATGGTCTTCCTGCGGTTGCAGATTTTTTCTTACATAGTCAGATCTGAACAATATTTTTTATACGTGTCCGCTCAATTACCTATAAATCCCACCACACTTCTTGAAAACAATTTTTATATATGTTATAATGTTGTCATAGATGTTTCGATTTGCCGTATTATTTCAAACACAACAAAAAAAGGCAGCCGTCGCAATGACGACAGTGCAGGAGACTCTTCAACAAATAACAATAATAACAACAATAACAACAATAACAACAATAATAACGGTTGATCCGGAGGAAAACCATGCGCAAAAAGATATATCAGACGGTTCATGTGTATGATGGCAATTTTTTCAGTGTCGCATACAAGTATTTCATGATTGCCGTTATTGCACTAAGCCTTATTCCGCTGACGGTAAAAGGAACAAACAAAGTTTTCAGCACGATTGACTACACTTGCCTCGGCATATACGTAGTGGACTTTATACTGAGATGGATTTCGGCAGACTACAAATTTGAGCGTCACCACTGGAGCTCGTTCGCAAAATATCCCTTCAGATTTATATCGATCATAGACCTGATGTCCATATTCGCTTTGTTATGCCCTCTGATTGGAATGTTCAAGTACACTTCCATGACCGAAGTATTGAAAGTATTCAGAATCGTAAGAATATTCCGATATTCAAAGAGCATCAGAACCATTATCGACATACTTAAAAGTTCAAGGAAAGCCTTGACAGCCGTAGGATCTTTGGCTGTCGGTTACATATTTATTTCGGCACTTATCATATTCAATGTAGAACCTCAGACTTTTGACACCTTCTTTGATGCGGTCTACTGGGCAACGGTATCACTGACAACTGTGGGCTACGGCGACATTTACCCGATGTCCTATATCGGACGAATGATAGCTATGCTGTCTTCTTTCTTCGGTATAGCTATCGTAGCTCTCCCCGCCGGTGTTGTGACCGCCGAATATATGAAGTCGCTGAATGAAAAAAGTAAAGATTAAAATCCAATACGCCTATGTCTGAAAATGTCGGACATAGGCGTATTTTACTGTAATATATTTTCCTCCATTTCTCAAATGTTGTCTTGCAAATTCGTCATGGTTATGTTATACTGTCCTTAGAATTTGCCGTAAGAACACAGAAAGGATACACTATGAACTACAGTGATTTCGGAAAAACAGGAGAGAAGATCTCCGCTCTCGGGTTTGGATGTATGCGTTTCCCCGAGTATACAAAGGACGAAAAAAGCTATGTAGACCAGGAAAAAACTGACGAAATGATCGCTTACGCTTACGAAAACGGCGTAAACTATTTTGATACCGCTCCCGGATACTGCAACAAAAACAGCGAGCCAGCTCTTGGACACGCTGTCAAAGGCTTCCGTGACAAGATCCTCATATCCACAAAATGCCCTCTCGGAGACGATACGGATGCAGACGGATACCGAGCAAAGCTTGAAAAGAGTCTCAGTCGCATTGACACTGACTACATTGATTTCTACCACTTCTGGGGTATCGGTAAAGACGATTTCGATAATATCATTCTGAAGAACGGACTCCTTGAAGCGGCGGCAAAGGCTAAGGAAGAGGGGCTTATCCGCCACATTTCCTTCTCTTTCCACGACGATCCCTCAGCTATCAAGTATATCATTGACACCGCTGAAGAACGCGGTGTAAAAATGGAGTCCATGCTCTGCCAGTACAATCTCCTCGACCGCTCCAATGAAGAGATGATGAGATACGCTCACGAAAAGGGCGTAGGTACAATTGCCATGGGTCCCGTTGGAGGCGGCCGTCTTGCAGCTCCCACCGATCTTTACACTAAGCTGACTGGAAAACCCTCAATTGCAACGTACGAACTTGCTTTCAAGTTCTGTCTCGGCAATCCTAATCTTAACTGTGCTCTGTCCGGTATGCAGAACCTTGACATGATCAAAAAGAACATCGCGGTGGCATCCGACAAGACTGCGTTTTCAGCTGAAGAATGGGAAAAGCTGGGCGTTGCTATGGAAGAGGTCAAAAAGTTCTCCGAGCTTTACTGCACCGGCTGTAAGTACTGTCAGCCCTGCCCTGCTGAAATTGACATTCCCCGTATTTTCGAGATGTGGACATACTACAACGTATACGGTCTTAAGGATCATGCAAAGCACATGATGAAGAAATACGTTGAAAAGGGCGGAAAGACATTTGCAGACTGCAAGCAGTGCGGCCTTTGTGAGAAAAAGTGTCCTCAGCATCTTGCCATAAGAGAAAACCTTGAGAAGGTTTGCAAGATTTTAAGTGAATAACAGTAAAACCGCCGAAAACTTTCGGCGGTTTTGTCGTTATTCTGTAAAATTCAAATAATCTGAGGTTGTGTGACACAGTTAACCGTATCTGTCCCGTAAACTCTCTTCAGGAATTCACTCCATACAACACACAAAGGGTATTATTATCCTTCTGTCCACCGTAATACTTGTGGATTACTCTACCGAAAACGGAATCGTATCCTTCTGCCTCAGCAAACAGTGTCATTGACGAACAAAGCTTTACACCGTCTATCCCACACATAACCTTAAAGGGATCGTTTGTCTCGAGATTCAGCAGCACTTCGCTTATCTCTCTAAGCCTTGCTCCAAGCACCGGATGAGCAAGATATGCTTTGGCTTCATCAATATCCTCAATACCGAAATATATTGCATTGGGACTGTGACCAAGCGCCTTGAGCTGAGGGAAGATATACCACATCCAGTGGGTCTGCTTGCGTCCGTTTCTGATTTCAGAAAGAGCACATTCATAGCTGTTCTCCTGCGCTCTCAGGAATCTGTCGATATTGTAGTTCATACTAATCTCCGTTCAGTCTTTGACTGCACAAAATTCGTGAAACAGTTATGTTTGTGATTAAAGCTGATTAAACTTTCACGCTATACCGCTTCTAATGTTGCACCGCGTTTTCCATAAAGAAAAACTGATTTCATCAAAGCCTTAATCTTCAGTCAAAGCTGCCAGCTCTGCTTTAAGGGCGTCAATTTCTCTTGTGAGTTTTGCCTTTGCCTCAGTGTCATCGGGATTAATTAAATTACGTTTCACGGAAAGCTCAGCAATCTTGTTTTTAAGCTTCTGACGTGGAGTGGAGTTTTCTTCAATCTTTTCTTTCTCTTCGTCAGCCTTTGAACCTGGACTCATCCAAACATCGTAGACTTGCGACTGTCTGACTTGATTCTGCGTTTTAAGGGAAGAACGTTTATTTTCGGAAACTTCAACTTTTGACCTGATTTCGGTTTCACGTTTTGCTTGTTCCCGTGAATAAGTTGTTACGTTCTCAAAAGTACCGTGCTTATGTTCTACCGTACTGCTTGTATCAGATGTAATTTTCAAATTCTTTATCGAGCGATTTATATTCTTTGTATCACAGATCAATTCACCGAAACCGTATATGAAAATCACAGAAAGCCATGAAATAACACAGCCACAAAAAAAGATAATCGGAGACAACAGTATCATCCACCAAAAATCTTCAAATGCAGATAGTCCTGTAACAAACATACAAACCGCGCCGATAAGGCTTGAAATAATACCAATCCATACCGACACAACAGCTACTTTCTTAATTTTCGTTCCGATGTCTTCAAACATAATCTCATTCCATCTTCCAAACATTATTCTCGTCCTCTAAAATGATAAACATATTGGTTAACATACTAAAGAAAACCATAAAAATACATCTCGGTTTTATGGTATAATAATAGCATATTATTATAAACTTGTCAATAGTATCAACTATTTGTTCATGTCCATATCAAACACAAAAACCCGACCTGCTAAGGCAGATCGGGTTTATTTATTTGATCTCGACTTAATTTTACAACTGTCTGAAATATAAGCCAATTATTCACGGCACCTCAAATAATGTCGATGGATTAAGGTATATTAAAAGAATCAGCCGTTCAAATAAATATCATGTAAGATATTGACAATAACATAATTGTATTGTATAATGAATTTGCCAAACTAACTGAATATTTACTTAAGCACGAACTATTTCTGTTTATACGTGGAATAGTTTTGTAGTTGTGCAGTTTTCTCTGAATTTGAAAAATGCAAATTCCTCCTGAAAATTGTACAAATTGTGCTTGCTTTTTCAGTTAGTTTGGCGACTATCGGAGTTTGTGTTTTTATGCGCTTACTTCGGTGGGCGCATTTTTTATTTTATATTTGGAGGACACAACTATGTACCACAAATTTCACAGCAACAAAGAAATGGAAACGAAACAAAAATCCGCAAGAAGTATTATCACTGTATTTTTTGTAATCGTAATGATAGTTGTATCAGTACTGATATTAACAGGATGCGGTTCCAAGAAAGACAGCGGTACTTCTACGAACAAAACAACATCGCAAATCAAAGATAATAACAACATAACCGAGAACGATGAATCGAAAGACCATGTTTTCGGTGAATGGACAGAAGTCATTGCTCCCACTTGCACCGAAAAAGGATCTGAAAAGAGAACTTGCAGTGATTGCGGCGAAGTTGAAGAACGTGAGCTTGACACTATCCCTCACGTTGACGAAACCATTTCCAGCGTTGAAGCTACCTGTACCAAAGAAGGTCTTTCCGAAGGAAAAAAATGTATTGTTTGCGGTAAAATTACAGTAGAACAAAAGATTATAGCTCCGACTCATAAAGAAACTATAATCCCTGCCGTTGAATCAACCTGTAACAGTACCGGTCTTACAGAAGGTAAAAAATGCTCAGTTTGTAACGAGATCATTAAGGAGCAAAAAACTGTAGATAAGAAAACTCACAAAGAAGTATCAATCCCTTCAGTTGATGCTACTTGCACCAGTAACGGTCTTACGGAAGGTAAAAAGTGTTCCGTTTGTAATGAAATTTTGGTTAAACAAAATTCCACAAACAAGCTTCCCCACAAGGAAGTGATTATTGAAGAAGTTAAAGCTACTTGCAGTTCTGAAGGACTCTCAGAAGGCAGAAAATGCACAGTTTGCGATACTGTTACCTCTAAGCAAAACACAGTCTCAAAACTTGATCATAATTTTAGTTCATGGAAAGAGATTGTTGCACCTACATGTAATAAAGTAGGAACTGAAAAAAGGACTTGTTCGCTTTGTGGATACGATGAGAGTAAATCTATCAACGCCACAGGCAAGCATGTTTATAACAGTAAGGGATGTACCGTATGCGGTGCGGCTCTTGAGGGTTCAAGTCATCTCGGATATAAATTAAGTGATGACGGAACATACTATATTTGTACAGGCAACAAAGGTTTTACATCAGTAAAGACTGTTGTAATTCCCTCATATTATAATGGAAAGCCTGTAAAAGAAATCGGTAACTTTAACTACACATGGGGAATATTTGACGGTGTCAGCTATTCTATTGAGGAAATCATTATTGGTGAAGGTATCGAAAGAATCAATGGTTGGGCGTTTAATTGTGAATCCGTAACCACGATTACAATCCCTGACAGTGTAAACTACATTTATTACCACGCTTTCAAGGATTGTCCAATGCTTGAAACAATGTACATTAATACATCAGGATGGAGTTCCTATACTTCTTATGGGGGAAGTTCTGTCGGTAGTGTTGATTTCTCAGATCCATATTCAACGGCAAATTACTTCAGAACTGCTAAATACACTGCTAAAAGATAATAACAAGTGAATAAGCGGAAATAAATCCGCTACTCACACCATCGCACATACCGTTCGGCATGCAGTGAACTATCATAACAGAGTATTGGTATGCTCGTAATACACAAAAACCCGACCTGCCTTAGCAGATCGGGTTTATTTATGTTATTTACTTGATACGGACGAAGCAGTTGTTACATTAGATGAAATTTCCACGCACTGTCTGACGATTTCGTTATCCACAGGATATACCTCTCCGTATCTGACACCGACATATGAATCAAACAGAATCTTATCTTCTTTCAAATCCAGTTTACCGTCTATCTCATACGGTGTGTCCGACACGGTAAAGTCACCGCCCTTTTCAGCTTCGCACAAAATATATTTAACGTATGCAAGACGTACTTTTTCTTTGTTGTCTTCCGTGTCTGATAAATTTATCTTTTGCAGCTTACGCTTTTTCTTTTTTTCTTTCCGCTTCCCGCGACCAATAAACTGAAAACTATCCGTTCCGATTACGTAATTTCTGTTTCTGTATGCCCGCTTAGACATCTTACCTGCAAACGGGGCAAAAATACGCATTATAAATCGTCCGATAGTACCCATAATTCGGTCTTCTACTTTTCGATACCGATCCCTTATCATAGAAAACAAGGTATATAAAAGTAATATTGCACAAACCGCTTGAAAGAAAACTATTAAAAAGCCGGTGGCTCCGCCATCATTGAAAAAGTCTGCAAAAACTATGAGAAGTACGTAAGCTACAGCTCGTATTCTCTTGTCAGACAGATATTTCACAGTTCCACCACCTTTACAGTGTTGTGCCTTTTAATTTTTCCGATAACTTCGTCTGTACTTTCATCAGAATGTGTCGTCAGAATATAAATCTCAGCTTCTTTGAGACTTGACTCTGCAGTTCCATCAAGCAACGCTGAAAAAGAACATCCCGGTAGCAGCCAAACCTTAGACATTTCCATTAGCAATTCGGTAATATGCTGTTTTCCGCTCATTATCGGCATATGCAGATTTTGTCTGCCGTCAATCATTTTGCAATTCGCCGCAAAGCCTACCTTATACCCGTTCTCCAAAGCCATATTTACCGCTGAAGCCGTCATAGAAAGTGCACTTTCCATGTTGTTTTCATATTCCACCTGAGTTGTATGTTCGGAATCGTAAGTAAAATCAAGGAAAAACATAATTATTCTGTCCGAGCAGTTATCGTATTTATTGACTTTAATATTAGGTATTCCGCCAAATGAGCTTCTTGCGGTAGCCTTAAAGTTAATTGAGTTGAATGGATCCCCTGTCATATAATCACGTATCCCTGCAACGGAAAAAGGATCACTGACAACGGGACGTCTTGTAAAGCTCTCGCCAAATTCGGTGTTTATTGGAGACAGATACCCCAGCTTATCAAGAAGTTTCGGATAAACGTACAACTCTGCCTGGAACTGAAAAGTTTTAATTTTCTCTGTAAACATACTCTTAGTCAGAATTGTGGCTGTACTCATAGTATAATAGCCGCGGTGAGCACACTTTACCGTATATTTTCTGGTGAGTTTTGTAAAAGGAGGAATTTGAAATCGACTTATGACCAACTGCATTCCGTCAGAAACTTCTCTTCCCTCCAGGCGAAGATTGGAGTGTATATATGTTTCCACATCCACATTGAAAACAGGAACACTCAGAGGATTGGTTATGGTTTCAATTATCTCTACCGTATCTTCTTCAAAAGTGCCGAGAGTTGAAAATTCTCTGCTGTATGTAAGCTTATTCACCAAACGTATCTTAATTAAAAAGTAGGTTTCTCTGACTGCAAAAAACAGTATGATAAACGGCAGAAAGTACAAAAACACTTTAAGAAGCAGTATTAAAGCACTCATCCGGTCACCTCATTATATATTTTGATAATTTGCAAATCATACCTTATATTTTTCAAAGTCTTCGGTAGGAACGCTTATCAGAGCAAGTATTTCTTTGATACTATCTTCTGCCGCATCCTTGACCATACTAAGAGATGTTTTAAGTACCAATCTGTGAGCAAGAACCGGAACAGCCACTTTCTTTATGTCGTCGGGAATTACGTAATTTCTGCCTGAAATCAGTGCCATAGCCTTTGATGCTTTCAAAAGCGCGATACAGCTTCGTGTACTTGCACCTAAAACCACACCCTGCTTGTATCTTGTAAAGCCAACAATCTCGGAAATATAAGCGAGAAGATCATTGTGAACAAATACAGACTTAACCTCTCTACGAGCCTCTTTTATATCTTCAGCATCAGCAACAGGGAGAAGTGATGATAACGGATCGTCTTTTTCAAATCTTGACAGAATTCTGATATTCTCTTCAGCGGTGGGGTATCCCATTTTAACTTTGAGCAAGAAACGGTCGAGCTGTGCTTCGGGCAGAGGAAATACGCCCATACTTTCCAGTGGATTTTGGGTAGCTATAACCATAAAAGGCGACGGCAAGTCAAACGTTTCTCCATCAACGGTTACGGTATGCTCTTCCATACATTCAAGAAGACCTGACTGAGTTTTGGGAGTTCCGCGATTCACTTCGTCCGCTAAAATAATATTTGCAAAGATGGGACCTCTGATAAATTCAAACTCGGAACTTTTCATATTATAGTATTTTACACCCGTAATATCAGCAGGCAGAAGGTCGGGTGTAAACTGAATCCTCTTAAAAGAGGTACCGAGAGATGCAGCAAATGATTTGGCAAGTACGGTCTTACCTGAACCCGGTACGTCCTCTATAAGAACATGACCGTCTGCCAAAAGTCCCACAAGCAAAAGTTCAATTACATCCTCTTTACCTACTACAACTCGGCTGATGTTTTCTTTTATTTTTGAAATCAAATCGAATGTTGACATATCTTATTTTTATTCCTCCGAAGAAAACCACCAAGTACTGATCTTGGTTTACTATATATGATTATAACATATTTGCTATATACTTGTCAATAATGTTATCGGGCTCTATGTCAATAGTTGGGGTAAAGAAAAACTGAAAAAATAAAGATAACTGAAAACGAAATGAGAAAAAGATGCGTGAAGGCGAAGCCGAGCGCGTCTTTTTCTCATTTCGGGCGCGATCAGTTAGGGGAACAAAAGAGTATTCTATTTCGGAAACGAGTAAAATCACGAAGACCAAAGGCGTTGCGTTTGATGACTTTGATCTTGTTGTTGAAGCCTTCGGTAAAGGCATTAGTATATGGGCAGTAAAAAGAGTTTACGATAGGTTTAAACCATCGTTGATATGTAGCAGCACAACG
>JAZUBG010000146.1:0-4563 GCA_045638405.1 Eubacteriales bacterium
TAACCATTTCTCACCTGAGATTCGGTGACAGCCCCATCAAGAGTCCCTACTATATTACAAAGGCTGACTTCGTAGCTTGCCATAACCCCTCATACATGGTTAAGGGCTACAAGATCGTTAACGACGTTAAGCCCGGAGGTAAGTTCCTTCTTAACTGCCAGTGGACACCTGCTGAGGTTGCAGAGCACCTTCCCGCAGAGGCAAAGCGTTATATCGCTGACAACAATATCGACTTCTATATCGTAAACGCTATCGATAAGGCACGTGAGATCGGTATGGGTAAGAGAACCAATACTATTCTCCAGTCTGCATTCTTCGCACTGGCTAACATCATGCCCATTGAGGAAGCTGTTGACCACATGAAGTACATGGCTAAGAAGTCCTACGCTAAGAAGGGTGACGCTGTAGTTGAAATGAACTACAAGGCGATCGACGCAGGCGTTGAAGCTATCGTTAAGATCGACGTTCCCGAATCATGGAAGACAGTAGCTCCCGACGCGGCTAAGGCTGAGGCTACAGGCGAGAGAGCAGACCTCGTTAAGTTCGTAAACGAGATCGTAACTCCCGTTGGTATGATGCAGGGTGACACACTTCCCGTATCCGTATTCGCAGAGCGTGCTGACGGTACATTCCCCCAGGGCTCTGCAGCTTACGAGAAGCGCGGCGTTGCAGTTGAAGTTCCCGTATGGCACGAGGAAAACTGTATCCAGTGTAACCGTTGTGCATTCGTATGTCCTCACGCGGCTATCCGTCCCTTCGCTATGACAGAGGAAGAAGCTGCTGCGGCTCCCGAATCCACAAAGTTCGCACCCAAGCCTATTCTTAAGACAAATTATAAGTTCACAATGGGAATCTCTCCCCTTGACTGTATGGGATGTACTCTCTGCGTTAAGGCTTGTCCTACTAAGGAAGGTAAGAGAGCCCTTGAAATGGTACCTCAGGAATCTCAGCTTGATCAGCAGCCCGCATGGGATTACGCTGTTGCTAAGGTTGCTGAAAAGCCCGAGATCATCGGTAAGACCGTTAAGGACAGCCAGTTCAAGCAGCCCCTTCTCGAGTTCTCCGGTTCTTGCGCAGGCTGTGCTGAGACATCTTACGCTCGTCTCGTAACACAGCTCTTCGGTGAGAGAATGTACATCTCCAACGCAACAGGATGCTCCTCCATTTGGGGTGGTTCTGCTCCCGCAACTCCTTACACAGTTAATAAGGAAAGTGGCCGCGGTCCCGCATGGGCAAACTCCCTCTTTGAGGATAACGCTGAGCACGGTCTCGGTATGTATCTCGGTCAGAAGGTAATTCGTGAGAGATATATCCAGAAGGTACGCGACCTCCTTGAGGTTTACCGTGAGATGGGTGTAACTGAAGAGTGGACAGGTTGCCTTGAGGGTTACCTCAATACTCTCGACGATGCTGAGGCTAACGAAAAGGCCGCGGCACATATGCTCTATATGCTCGAGGACGACATCGCACGCGGTACTTGTTCTACAGTTCCCGCAGAAAAGGAGATCGTAGCAGGCAGAGATTACCTTACTAAGAAGTCCGTATGGATCTTCGGTGGTGACGGATGGGCATATGACATCGGCTTCGGCGGTCTTGACCACGTAATCGCTTCCGGTGAGAACGTAAACATCATGGTATTCGATACTGAGGTTTACTCCAACACAGGCGGTCAGGCATCCAAGTCCTCCAACATCGGTCAGGTTGCTCAGTTCGCGGCAGCAGGTAAGGCAATCGGCAAGAAGAATCTTGCAGAGATCGCTATGTCCTACGGTTACGTATACGTTGCACAGATCGCTATGGGCGCTGATATGAATCAGACAATGAAGGCTCTCATCGAGGCTGAGGCTTACGACGGACCTTCCATCATCATCGCATACGCACCTTGTGAAATGCACGGTGTTAAGGGCGGTATGACAAACTGCCAGCTCGAAATGAAGCGTGCCGTTGACGCAGGCTACTGGCAGATGTTCCGTTACAATCCCGCAGCTAAGGCTGAAGGCAAGAATCCCTTCACTCTTGATTCCAAGGAGCCTACAGAAAGCTATATCGACTTCATCAAGAGCGAGAACCGTTATAGTAGACTTGCGGCTTCCAATCCTGAAAGAGCAGAGAAGCTCTTCAAACAGGCTGAGGAAAACGCTAAGGCTAAGTACGACAGACTCACAAGATTCACAAAGCTTTACGAATAATATAGTATAGCAAAGTTCCCTTCGGCAAATGCCGAAGGGAACTTCTTTGTGCTTGGAATTTATGAAATATACTATCTTTTACGGTATAAGTGTGATATAATATAATTAACGAATATTATTCCAAAGGAGAACGTTATGAAACTTAAACTTCTTGCATTACTCATGGTAATACTTATGACACTGAGCCTTGTGTCATGCTCATTGCCCGGTGACCTCGACGATGAGAGATCCGACAAAAAAGACAAGACCACACAAGATGAAGATTCAGACGACGAGAACGACGACGAGAATGACGACAAGAGCGAAGACGGCGAAACATACGAAGACAACATATTCGAAGGCGGTCCCGTCGGATCCCCCCTCCTTTATAAGGTTACAGACGATGAAGGCGGCGTAGTTTGGCTCTTCGGATCTATCCATGCCGGCAGAGACAGCTTTTATCCTCTCCCCGACTACGTTGAGGATGCGTTCGAAAGCTCTGATGCCCTTGCAGTAGAGTTTGATATAGTTGATTTTGAAAACAACTACATCGCTCAGCTCACGTCCCAGACTATTCTTATGTATAAAAACGGAAAGCAGATCACCGATGTGATTTCCGAGGATCTTTATGACGAAGCACTGGAGATACTCGAGGAAAGCGGGAAGTATGTCAGAGGACTTGAAATGTATTATCCCATAATGTGGTCAAGCATGATCGATAACTGTTCCAACGATGAAATCGGTGCAAATACAGAGCTGGGTATTGATCGTCATCTTATTAATAAGGCGTACGATGTGGATAAGGAGATCATTGATATTGAGTCCGCAAGTATTCAGTATAAAATGTTTGCAAATTTCTCTGAGGAGCTTCAGGTATTTATGCTTGAAGACTCTATTGAAAAGTACCGTGACATTGATTCTTATGAAGAAGCTTTCAACGATATGCTCGATGCATGGGAAACGGGAGATGCAGGCGGTATCGTCGATGGGATTGATCATGACGTTGACTTTACAAAAGAGGAGATCGAGCTTTACGAAGAATATTACGATGAACTGATAGTTGACCGTAACGAAACTATGACGGAATTTGCTGTGGACGCACTTGAATCCGGTGACGAAACATTTATATGTGTCGGTGCGGCTCACGTCGTGGGTGAAGTCGGAATGGCAAAGCTTCTCAGCGACAAGGGTTATACGGTTGAGATAGTGCAGTAAACTACTGACAGGACAATTTTGATATACTCTTGCATTGTTCATTATTATAGTGTATAATAAAAGTGTGTTAAATTACCTTTTTTGGAGGTCACCATGTCAGAAGAGAATAAAGATATTATGCCAGAAGAAACTTCGGCAGAAGAAAAAAACGAAGTGAAGGATGATGCGGGAGAGTCCAATGCCGCAAGACGCCTTCGAATGCTTGGAATCAGCGTAGAAGAGGAGCCGCCGGCAGAACCTGTTAAAAAGGCGGGATTCTTTGAGAATTTTTGGTATCATTATAAATTCCATACTATCGCCGCGCTGTTCGGAATTTTCGTTATTGTTATAGGCGTACTTCAGCTTACGGGTAAGACCAATCCCGATATTTACATAATGTATGCGGGCGAGAAGTTTTATGAGGATACTACCGGCATAACAGGAGCATTCGTCGGTGCAATGCCTACCGATTATAACGGTGACGGTGAAAAGGCAGTAAACATACTTCAGCTGAGAAGCTTGTCACAGGCTCAGAAGGATGAAATAAAAGCACAGAATGACGCTCTTGCTGACGCATATCAGGACGGTGCTAAGGCTGAAGTCAGTTACAATGAAAGCTTCCTTGATGAAGAAAAATCAAGATTCAGAGAAGAGATCATGGTCGGTGAGTCGGTAATCTGGATCATCAGTCCCGATCTTTATAAAGAAATAAAAGCAAGTGATATGCTCATGCCTATTGAGGATGTTCTGGGGTATAAACCTTCATATGCGTACGATGATTATGCTCTGAAGTTTAAGGAACTGAGCTTATTAGAGTACTATTCCGTATTCGATACGCTCCCTGATGATACACTTATCGTTATAAAACGTGTTACGGCTATGACCAGTATCAAGGGTAAAAAGGCTGAGGAACGTCATAAGAATCACGTTGATTATTTTAAGGCGCTTGTAGAATTTAAGGAGCCTTACATAGACTAAAAAATAAAGCTTAGAAATCACGAAGATTTCTAAGCTTATTTTTTTATTGTATAGAAAAACCAGCAGGAGTGCTGGAGGTACGAAAAAGCTTTAGCTATGAGTAGGTGTTTTTAGCCACAAAAATGCAATGGAGTGAATAGGGAGATTTATAGTTTTTCTTTTCTTATCTTTTTGTTGCCGAAGGCAACAAAAAGATAAGAATCAGCCAAGGAGGTGAGGAGTG
>JAZUBG010000147.1:0-3286 GCA_045638405.1 Eubacteriales bacterium
CCTGCAAAAATCCACCTTACCGCACCCCGGGCATTTCAGCTTTGCGGAGTTGCTCGTATAAACAGAATACTCTCTGAAAATCAACCTGTACCATTTCACACGAAACTGATTTCCGCAATTAGGACAAGCAAAAGGTTTTTCTGCCATGGATTTCATAGAGTATATTTTAGGGAGACTTCTGATAACAAATACGGCTGTAATTAATACTATTACAACGACTATTACTACAGGATTCATATGATTCTCCCTTATCGGCACTTCTCAAATTTGGCTATATCGAATTCTTCAACACCTGCTGTATCGGTCGGATATTTCCAATGTTCCTTTGAATAATAGTCCGTATCTTCAAAAAATGTAGTACCGTACGGAGTGATAACGTATTGTCCGTTGTCACGGTATTCGTGTATCACTGTTTCTTCATAGACAATAGTACCGTCGTCAAGAACGGGGACATAGTATATCCTTCCGATCCCATCGCTTCCCGTTTCGTCTTTTGCATAGAAGAAACCGCCGCCATATTCTATAAATTCAAAACCGCCATTTCCTTGGGGTACAGTATCAGTATTCGAACTATCCGTTTCTTTGAGAATTATACTGTCCTCCGGGAAATTGAGCACTATCGAGTCAGTTGTAAAAATGTCTTTTTTCTCGATCCATTCTTTGGCTACAAACGATATCTCCACAGTATCCGTATTGTCAAATCCCGAGAACTCACCACCATTTGCCAAGAACATAAACGCATCAGGTACGAACACAGATTTCTTACCCGGGTTCAGCAACATACCGGTACCTGTCATTCCCATAGTCATCTGCTCCAGTGTAATGTCTCTTCCATCGATGCAAAGTGAATTCAGATAGATATCTATATCCTCGCCATACTTACTTTCAAAAAGAAATGCAGGTGAATGTGAACCTGATCCGTCTGTACCGAGTCCAAGATATGTAACTTTTATCTCTGAGCCGTCGTATACTACTCTACCTTCGACATCATTAGAGGCGGGATCATTTGAGAAAGTAATAGTTGAGTATTCCTTCATCAAATAGTAATTCCGGTCATCGTCATAAGCGTACAAACGGAATTCAACAGAACGGATATCTTTGATAAACTGCCTATCAAGAGCTTTGTCATCTACACGCAAAATAACGTCAACAGTTCCGTCCGTATCAAATGTAAGACCGGTTGTGTAGCCTTGAATCATATACCCGTTGACCGATGAAATGTCAATTATAAAGTTCAGTTCTTTTCCTGTAGAGTTCACTGTAGAACAGTCAAAAGCAAGTCCGTTCTCGTCATATACCATATTGCTGACTTTTACGGTTATTCCTTGTCCGTCATATATGATATGCTCACCTTTGGGATCTACTATGGGTACGATCTGTTCAGTTTCAGTAGTGAGTTCTGTCTCGGTAATGTTCTCCGTTGTCTCTGTAATTTCAGTAGTTTCGATGGTTGTGACAGAAGAAGCACGTGATTCTGTTTCAGATGGATTGTCATTATCAGAATCATGCATTACTGCAAAAATAATGACACCAACAATAAGACAGACTGCAACGGCAAAAATAAGAGCAATTTGTTTTTTACTGAGATTACATTTTTTCATTAGATTATTCCCTCCGTTCTTGTGATGACCTTTTGTTTTTTGCAATTTGCAACAGCGGCTCGTATCTTCGGATTCGCATCACAAAGGCATTCACGCCGGAGCTCCACAGTAAGCATACCTCGTTTGATCATCTCATTTACAACCCTCAGCCGATACTCAAAGGGTATGTATTCATACATGGGATAAAGAAGCTCCTCGGGCATATCAGGCACGTCCTTCTCAAACAATTCAAGAGTTAATAACGTCCCAAATAAATGCTCATTTGCGATAAAGCTTTGGAGTATACCGGCATCTTCTGAATCATAGTTATACAGAAGCGTACGACGTGCAGCAACTCCTATAAGCTTTGCCGTCTTATCATTGCCATGAGGCATCGCAAGACAGTATGCTTTTGCTATGTCATCATTCATTCTTGCAAGCACCTCTACCGCGTTTTGCATTAAAACATATGACAGTGGAGGTTCACTTTCTCTCAGCACGAAATCATCAAGATCACTACGATGCTTTTCAATCATTTCTATAAGAAGTTCCGGTGATAGGGGAAACATCGGAGCCTCCGTACAGCAACCATCTACAAAATAACGAAGGAGGATCGCTTTTTTCGTAAGATCAGTTTCGTTTACTGCGAACTCGGCAACCTCCCGAATCACTTCAGGAGAAGAATAAGGAAATGAAACGTGCTGCTCGGCACTAATATTGTTAGGATAATCGAAATGCGTGAAAAAGTCCGTACCCATTCCCTCAAGAGGCTCCGGATTGTTACGGGGCGTAGGAATCAGTGACAATACCAAGTCTTTATGTCTGTGATCTGTATCGCCAAGCACCTTTTCTGCGATCTCGCGATAAGGCGCTACGCCAGTTTCTATCCCAGCCATCAACTCAAGATACAATTTCACCCCCGGTGCATCGGGAGATACACTGTCAAACAGATCTGCAAAATCTGTTATGACACGTAAAACAAAATCACTTTCAAGGGATATAAAAGTAAGGCACGTATGCACGTATTTATGAATGGTGCTGGCAATCCCCGGAAATCCGTTTCCGAGATTCTTTATTTCATTGTAAACGTCATTATAGTTGTCAAGTATGATTTTCTGTGCCACATCTGCAGCACCGAGATACTCAAGGGTATGATAAACGGTGTAATCTCCCTTTTTAAGGAGTTCTGACAGCACATCAACTGCCTTGTTACGTACAGTCAAAGGATCGTCAAAGCAAGAGATTATCGCTGCCTCGTATTCACCGTCAGTATGTCCGAATGAGCTTTGTGCAAGTTCTTCAAGATATGCATCGGAGTAAGGCTTTTTGTCTTGCTCGTGTCGGAGAAGAAATATAGGTCTGCCCATTCCCAGACGGTAGTATTCCCTAAATTTCTCCACTGTCAGCTTATATTCGTTCTCGTGACTGATCCTCTCGGCAAACCCGTCGGAACGATAGTCTCCCGGGGTCTTACCATACCGTTTCTTAAACTGACGAATATAATAATTAGCATCAGAAAAGCCATATTTCTCTGCTATCTCATTTATAGATATATGAGTAAATAACAGGTCGGGACGGCTCAAGTTCAAACGTTCCTCAAGAACGAACTGCATAGGTGTCATTCCGGTTAAACTTTTTATCTCTGCAGTCAGAGTAGTACGGTTGGTACCAAGACCACGGCAGATTGAATCGAGAGTCAGCTCTTC
>JAZUBG010000148.1:0-8575 GCA_045638405.1 Eubacteriales bacterium
GTTGTTTTTCCTCCTTAATTTCTTACTATGTAAAAATACGTGCGTAATTTATGTACACTTGTATAAGTTTCAAGTCCATTTGCAGTGCCAAGGTTTACGAGAGCCGTACTGCAGCATGCAGTGTCGGGGCTTGCTACGAAAAATGCGGTTGACGAAGATAATTCGCTCTGTTTTTCATCTGTGCCATCGGAATCACTCTTTTCTGTTGATTTTTAATTATACCTTGTCATTATCATTATACCATGATTTGATATATTTGTCAAACATTTTTTGGTTTTTACAGTGTTTTTTGTAATTTCTCACAAATCCACGCAAAAAAGCGGCAGTTACCTGCCGCTTTCTCTTATTTACTGTCTCTTTTCCGACTTATCCTTCGGCTGATAGTGTATTTCGTTTACCGAATATACCGTAACGAACGCCTTGGGGTCCGTCTTCCTCAGATAATCCATGAGATGTCTGAACTCATTCTTGTCAACGATAGTGATGATCTCGCGTTTCGCCACGTTGTCGTATGCGCCGATGATCTCGTTGATAGTGGCTCCGCTGTGAAGCTCGTGGAGTATGTAATCGGAGATCTCATCAAGCTTAGGCGAGATAATGCACACACGGCGCTTGATGTCAAGACCAAAAATGAAGTGGTCAACTACTATTCCGCTGAAATACGTTGCAAGTACGCTGAGCACTACCGTCTTCGTGTCGTAGCAGAAGATAGTGGAAACGGCAACGGCGATACCGGCAACGGAAATCGCCTTACCGATCTCCATGCGGAGATACTTGTTCATGATCTTCGCCACGATGTCAAGTCCTCCGGATGAAGCGTTACGGGAAAAAAGGATCGCCATACCCATGCTGACGATGATTATGTAGCAAAGCACGTCGATAACGGGATCGTTTGTGAAGGAAGTAAAGGTGGGGAAAACAATCTCGAACACACCCAACATCACGGGGATCATGAGAGCCGTATAGACGGTCTTCGCGCCGAACTCAGGCCCGATGAGAATAAATCCCATGATAAGTAAAATCACATTTATCGCAAGAGTGATGACGGATACGGGAAGGGGAACAAATTCCGCAAGCACCATGGCAAGAGCCGAACCGCTTCCGACTGCTATCTTACTCGGGAGCATGAAAAAGTAGATAGATGCCGCAACGATGATCGTCGCTACGGTAATTACAGAAAAATCCTTAACGGTACGCTTTAGCATATACGTGACCATACCTTTACTTTGATTTACGTGGGACGTGCCCATCGTGTAAATTATACTCCAAAGAATCCTCCGTGTCAATAGAAATCGTCTCCTGTAAGATAATGAAAGTAAAAAGTTCAGCCTTGAATTCTTATTTACAAAAGCGATACTTTGTGGTAATATATAATGTAGAAAATGTATCGTTAAATTATTCAAGACTCAGAAAGGAAAACTGAAAATGAACCTCAATCCAAACGGAAAGCTTCTCGGAAGACGCGTGGAGCTTTACTCACATAACACAGAGCCCGAATGGGGTTACGAAAAGAATCAGACGGACACCTTTGCGGTGATCTACCCGAAAGATTACTGCGAAAGCGAGACTTATCCTCTCTATGTGGTACTCCACTCGGCGGGGCACGACGTTTACTCCGCATTCGCTTACACATGGGACGACGGCAACCACGATATTTACAAGACTCCCGAAAACGCATTCGCGGTGTACCCCGACTGCAGAGCAAACATGAACGACTGGTGGTGGGGCGGCATCAACGCCATCGGCGAGGGAGAAGAATCCCGCCGCGGAGTAGAAAAGCAGCCCGTGGAGAACAGAGTCATGGCTACAGTCAAGCACATGACGGACACCTATTCCATCGACGAAAACAGGATCTACGCAGTAGGTAACTCCATGGGAGGCTCCGGATCTCTCGGCATCGCCCTTTGCCGTGGCGACGTCTTTGCGGCAGTTAAAGTAAACGTACCCGCGGGAGTACGCCATGCCGCAGACCGCTGCTGTCTCGACACAGAGGCTCCCGAAGGTTTCAGCATTCCCGAGCCGCCCGTAGTTCTCGACTACTCTTCCCAGACGGATATGTGGTCCACGGGACACGAAGTACTCTACAGCGGAATGAGAGAGAAAAAGTACGCTCTCTACGGCTTCTGGGGAGAATACGGCCACGAAAACAATCACAACGTAATAAGGGAGCATAACGACCTTATCCACGCAATTCCCGTTCTTGAGATAAGGAAGAACGAAGCATACCCCGTGTTCACAAACGCCTCTACAGACGACAAAAATCCCTGGGAATATCCCGACACAGACGCAAAAGCGGGACAGGTAAACGGATTCTTCCGCTTTGATAACGTAAGCGATACTGAGGACACCTTTGAAATGAAGCTGTGGCTTCTCACTCCTGACGAGTGGGAGACGAGAGTCGCTCTCCCCGAAAGCTCGGTATGCGACCTTCTCATCAGACGCACGCAGAGCTTTAAACTTGGCGCGGGTGAAAAGTTCGAGTGGAGCTTTGGCAATACGAGCGGTACAGCTACGGCAGACGGCGAGGGACATCCCGAGCTCACACGTATCACGGTAACGAACAAGGTTGAGACTCTGAAGCTGAAGCGTATCTGAGAGAGTATATAATAAGGAAAGGTAAATAATATGTCAATCAAGGTTGTTTCCCAAAACGTAATGTGTTGGGAGAGAGAAGATAACTCCTACCGTGAGAGAAGAAAGATGCTCCGCCGTGTTTTTGATCTTCACGGAGCCGATCTCATCGGACTTCAGGAGGTAACACCCAAGTGGAAGAAATATTTTGAAGACGATCTCGAAGATTTCGACAACATCTTCATGTACCGAGCAGAAGACAGCCGCGAAGCTGTTCCGATCTACTGGAAAAAAGATAAGTTTGAAAAAATAGACGGCGGCTGGTTCTGGCTTTCCGAAACTCCCGAGGTATCCTCCGGAAGCTGGGGTACGGCTTGTATCAGAATTACCTCGTGGGTCTGCCTTGAAGAAAAGGTAACGGGCAAGAGATTCGCATTCGTAAATACTCACCTTGACCACGTGTCAGAAAAGGCGAGAGTTGAGGGAATAAAGCTTATCGTACGATTTATCGAAGAGAGATTTGGAAAGGATATGCCGCTTATCCTCACGGGAGACTTCAATGCAACTCCCGAAAGCGAGACTATCCGCATCGCAAACGAGCTTCTCTGCAACACGAGAGACGTGGCAGACAAAACCACCGATGAGATTACATGGCACGCATACGGCAAATCTGCTCCGCAGATCATCGACTACGTTTTTGTGTCAAGCGGCGTGAAATGCACAAAGTTTGAGGTCATCAAGGAAACCGACGGCGACACGGTACAGAGTGACCACTACGCGGTGGGTGCGACGCTTGATATGTGATCATGGGAGTAGGAATCATGATCTGCGGCCTTAACGGTTGCGGTAAGAGCACACTCGGCAAAGCTTTAGCAGAAAGAACAGGTTTTCACTTCATCGACAACGAAAACCTGTTCTTTCGTGATAATAAAAAAGACAAGCCTTATACAAATCCAAAGTCCCGCATTAAAGTAACAGAAATGCTCATGGACGAAGTGAAAGAGCATGGAAACTTCATATTTGCGGCAGTAAAAGGAGATTACGGTGAGGAAATACTTCCTCTTTATAGTTATATTGTAAAAATTGAAGTTCCGAGAGAAATACGCCTTAAACGTGTGTGGGAGCGTTCATATAAGATATTTGGAAGAAGGATGCTTCCCGGCGGTGATCTGTATGAGCAAGAGAAAGTGTTTTTTGAGACTGTGGAAAAACGCGAAGAAAACCTCGTTGATAATTGGATAAATACACTTGACTGTCCCGTTATCACCGTTGACGGAACAAGGCGGATTGAAGAAAATGTTGATGAGATAGTTCGGTTGTTGTGTCTGTGAGAAAAGAAAAAAACACCGCCCTCTCACCCGCTATCGCGGGAGCTCTCCCATTGGGAGAGCCTTTTCTTTACATTTTTCCAAAATCACCCACTTCAAATAGGAAAGCTGTAGTAAATTCACATCCTCTAAAGAAAGCTTTTTTTCCGAAAAAATCTTGAATATCGTATAACGTTTCAATGTATTTTTCAATAGCATCGATTTGCTCTTTCGTCAGTAATTCATTCGCCTTCTCGTGCATCTCGGCAGCTTTTTCCACAAGTGCTCGTTCATCATCGGTATCAATCATCAAACATTCTTCAGCAAAATATTCATTCCATAGCTTTTCAAGTGTTTCTTTCATTATATTTCTCCTTAGAAAACATTCAAATAGATGCCTGTAGATATTATAGCATTCATTTGAATGCTCGTTAAGCATTTTTTTGAATGCAGTGTTATAATAATCATATAAAATAAACATTTTCGTGATTTGGAGATAATATATGTACTTTTATCAAAGGCTGAGAGATACACGAGAGGACTCGGACAAAAAACAAGAAGATATAGCTTTGATTTTAGACATTACCAGACAGCAATATCAGCTTTATGAAAGCGGAAAACGTGAAATGCCAATGCATCATTTCATAACCTTGGCAAAATACTATAATGTTTCTCTTGACTATCTTGCAGGACTTGTTGACATACCTAAAAAGCTAAGGTGAACTTTCAAAACAATAATGTTAAAAGGACAGCACTTTATCGTTGCTGTCCCTTTTTTCACCTCGACACATGGCAATTCGCGGTACGGCTACGCGATCCGTCTCTTACAAAACAAAAAAGAACGCAAAAGCGTTCCTTTTTGTTTTGCGAGAAACGGGACTTGAACCCGTACGGTGTGAACCACACGCCCCTCAAACGTGCGCGTCTGCCAGTTCCGCCACTCTCGCATATTCTGTTCGTCCTTCGCTAAGTTTCCTTCGCTGTCGACCTAAATAGTATATCACAAATATTTACATTTGTCAATAGTTTTTTGAAAATATTCTGCAGAAATATATTTCCGGAGATGTCTCGGCTCTTAGTCGAATATATCATATTTTAATGATATATTACTGCGCAATATTTCATAATCCTACGGATTATGAAATATTTTGCCTTGGAGGCAAAATGTGAAATAAAATAAATCCCCAATACGCCATGTCGTTTTCATAGCGACAGCTATTTCATAACGCAAAGCGTTATTTCACAAATCCCGCAAGGGATTTATTTCATTGCAAAAACAAAACCGACTCTTTCGAGTCGTTTTGTTTTTGCGAGAAACGGGACTTAGGAACCCCTTGTTTCGCAGAGCGAAACAGCCGAATTGCGACTCGTTCTGCTTTTACTCCTCAGTCTCACGGCAATTCGCGGTTCTGCTACGCGATCCGTCTCTTCCAAAACAAAAAAGGAACGCAAAAGCGTTCCTTTTTGTTTTGCGAGAAACGGGACTTGAACCCGTACGGTGTGAACCACACGCCCCTCAAACGTGCGCGTCTGCCAGTTCCGCCACTCTCGCATATTCTGTTTGCCGTCTGCAAAGTTCCCTTCGCTGTCGGACATGGCATATTATACTACAAGGTTCTTTTTTTGTCAACCCCTTTTTTCGAAAAAATTAAAAAAATTTATTATTTGTTTTTCCATTGATTTTTTTTGCGTTTCATTATATAATAATGTCGTAAATATTCGAAAAAACAGTCTAACAGCAGGAGCTGTGGACAGAAAAGGAGTTCACAATGAAAAAATTCTTCTCAGATTTCAAAGCCTTCATCGCAAAAGGTAACGTTATCGACATGGCTGTCGGTGTTGTAATCGGTGGTGCATTCGGAAAGATCGTTACCGCTCTCGTTAACAACATCATCATGCCTCTCGTCGGTCTCCTCACAGGCGGTACCAACATCGCCGACCTTCAGTACGAGCTCTCCCCCGCTGTTGTAGAAATGGTAGACGGAGTTCCCGTTGAAGTTACCCCCGCAAACATCCTCGCTTACGGTCTCTTCATCCAGACCATCATCGACTTTATCCTTATCGCGCTCTCTATCTTCATCTTCCTCAGAATCATGCTGACAGTTAAGTCCAAGTTCGAAAAGAAGCAGGCTGAAGAAGCTCCCGCACCCGCTCCCGAGGAGCCTAAGGAAACAGCTGAAGACATCCTCTCCGAGATCCGTGACCTTCTTAAGAAAAAACAGTAATTTCCCCATATAAAGCAAGTCTAAACCGCTGTATTTCACGTTTTTTACGTGGAAACAGCGGTTTTTTCTGCGCTAAAGCGGTAAAATAAAAGTATCCAAATATATCCGCCATTTTGTGTGCATCTTGCCGAAAAAGCGCAAACGACACAATATATATGAAAAAGCTCTTGACACCCACTAAATATATTGTTATAATAATCTTGCTCGCGCAAATCAGTTCAAAACACTATATATTGTGTGAGTTTGACATATCTATACCATATTCACTATAAGTGTCAGCATACATCATTGCCTCATGTACAAACTACATGAGGTAAATCTAACGAAAGGCACGGTATTAACATGAGAATCATAAAAAGAAGCGGCGCGGAAGTAACCTTTGACTCCGATAAGATCATTCTTGCTATCACCAAAGCTAACGACAGCGTAGTTCCCAGTGAGAGAATGTCTCCCATTCAGATCAAACGAATTGCGGAGGACGTTGAAATGGCGGCTGCCGGTATGAACCGCTCCCTCAGCGTCGAAGAGATCCAGGATATGGTCGAAGACCAGATCATGAACCAGAGAGCTTTCGAGGTAGCACGCCGTTATATCACCTACCGCTACACAAGAGCTCTCGTCAGAAAATCAAATACCACTGACGACCAGATCCTCAGCCTCATCGAGTGCAACAACGAGGAAGTAAAGCAGGAAAACTCCAACAAAAACCCCACAGTAAACAGTGTTCAGCGCGACTATATGGCAGGAGAGGTAAGTAAGGACATCACCAAGCGTATTCTCCTTCCCCGCGACATCGTAGAAGCTCACGATCAGGGTATCATCCACTTCCACGACGCGGACTACTTCGCTCAGCATATGCACAACTGTGATCTTGTAAACCTTGAGGACATGCTTCAGAACGGTACCGTTATCAGCGGAACCCTTATCGAAAAGCCCCACAGCTTCTGCACAGCATGTAACATCGCAACTCAGATCATCGCGCAGGTAGCGTCCTGCCAGTACGGCGGTCAGAGCATCAGCCTTACTCATCTTGCTCCCTTCGTTGACATCAGCCGTCAGAAGATCCGTGCTTCCGTTACCGTTGAGATGGAATCTATCCCCGGTGTTACAGAAGAGGATATTTCCAGAATCACCGAAAAGAGACTCCGCGAAGAGATCAGAAGCGGCATTCAGACTATCCAGTATCAGGTAGTTACACTTATGACCACCAACGGTCAGGCTCCCTTCGTTACCGTATTCATGTACCTCGGTGAAGCTAAGAATGAGCAGGAGAAGGCTGACCTTGCTCTTATTATCGAAGAAACACTGAGACAGCGCTACCGCGGTGTCAAGAATGAAAAGGGCGTTTGGATCACTCCCGCCTTCCCGAAGCTTATCTACGTTCTCGAGGAAGACAACATCCACGAAGACAGTAAGTACTATTACCTCACAAAGCTTGCCGCAAGCTGCACTGCGAAGCGCATGGTTCCCGACTACATCTCTGAGAAGATCATGCTTCAGAATAAGGTAGACAAGAACGGTGACGGTCACTGCTATACCTGTATGGGTTGCCGCAGCTTCCTCACACCCTACGTTGACGAAAACGGCAAGCCCAAGTATTACGGAAGATTCAACCAGGGCGTTGTAACCGTAAACCTCGTTGACATCGGTCTTTCAGCTGAAGGTAACATGGACCGTTTCTGGGAGATCTTCGACGAGCGTATGGATCTCTGCCACAGAGCACTTCAGTGCCGTCACGAGCGCCTTACAGGTACTCTCTCCGATGCGGCTCCTATCCTCTGGCAGCATGGCGCACTTCTCAGACTGAAGAAGGGCGAGGCTATCGACAAATACCTACACGGCGGATACTCCACCATCTCTCTCGGATATGCAGGTCTTTGGGAATGTGTATACTCCCTCATCGGCAAGAAGCTTACCGAGCCCGATGGCGAAGAGCTTGGCCTTAAGATCATGCGTAAGCTTAACGAATACACCGCTAAGTGGAAGGCTGCAGAGCAGATCGACTACTCACTCTACGGAACTCCTCTTGAGAGCACGACTTATAAGTTCGCTAAGTGCCTCCAGGACCGTTTCGGTGTTGTAAAGGGTGTTACAGATAAGAACTATATCACAAACAGCTACCATATCCACGTTACCGAAGAGATCGACGCCTTTGAAAAGCTTGCTCTCGAAGCTAAGTTCCAGGCGCTCTCTCCCGGAGGAGCTATCTCCTACGTTGAAGTTCCCAATATGCAGAACAACCTTGACGCTGTTCTCTCCGTAATGAAGTTCATCTACGACAACATCATGTACGCTGAGCTGAACACCAAGAGCGACTACTGCCAGGAGTGCGGTTACGACGGTGAGATCGAGATCAAGGAAGACGACGAAGGCAAGCTCATCTGGACTTGTCCCAACTGCGGTAACACCGATCAGTCAAAGATGAACGTTGCACGCCGTACCTGCGGTTACATCGGTACTCAGTACTGGAAC
>JAZUBG010000149.1:0-5699 GCA_045638405.1 Eubacteriales bacterium
GATGTTCTTTGCGCTCATCTTTTCACCATTGAGAGCTACGGGAGCACCCTGTTCGAAGTCGATCTCAACGTATGTGGGAACGTCAGGCGCCTGAAGGAAGTCGGATCGTAGCCATGTCGTTCTGTGGGCCAAGGAGTTGCAATAGTTGCTTGTCTTCCTAAGACCGCTTGGCCTCCGACTTGATGTTCTTTGCGCTCATCTTTTCACCATTGAGAGCTACGGGAGCACCCTGTTCGAAGTCGATCTCAACGTATGTGGGAACGTCAGGCGCCTGAAGGGGAGAAATACCCATTTCAAGGAAGCCTTCCTTTTCGTACATAGGCTCGTTGCCTGTATCCTCAAGGTCAAGACCCTCATGAGAAAGGTGCCAAAGGTTCTTATCCTTGGAGTAGTTTGTTTCACGGTTTATCTTAAGCGGAATACCTCTTGCCTCTGCGTAATCGATTTCCTCTTCACGGGACTTGAGTTCCCACTCTCTCCAGGGAGCGATGATCGCCATATCAGGGCAGAAGTGCTTGAGTGTAAGCTCGAAACGTACCTGGTCGTTACCCTTACCTGTACATCCGTGTGCGATAGCGTCAGCGCCTTCCTTGATAGCGATCTCTGCAAGACCCTTAGCGATGCAGGGACGTGCATGGCTTGTACCGAGGAGGTACTCTTCGTAGATCGCACCTGCCTTCATTGTGGGGATGATGTACTCATCAACGTACTCGTCGGTAAGATCGAGAATGTAGCACTTGGAAGCACCGGTCTTGAGAGCCTTTTCTTCAAGTCCCTCAAGCTCGTCAGCCTGACCTACGTTACCGGAAACTGCGATAACTTCGCAGTTGTTGTAGTTCTCCTTGAGCCACGGAATCATGATGGATGTATCAAGTCCGCCGGAATATGCGAGAACAACTTTCTTTATGTTTTCTTTATTCATGAATATTCACCTCTGATGTATATTTATTCGTCGTTTGGAATGAACATACGCCTATTATACAGATACAAGGTATATTTGTCAAGCATTATTTTCGGATATTTATACAGTTTACAATTTATTCACATTTAACATTCATTCCCGCAATCTTTCACGTGTTCCGACGATCATATCTCGCCTCCGTCATTGACATTTCCGCGAGTGTGTATTATAATTGAAGCACAACCATTTTTATTAAGTAAGGAACGGTAAACAACAATGAAAATTTCTATTCTCAACGGTGCTCCTGCGGTATATTTGAATAGCGATACGCCGATCTTCACCGATATTACGTGCGGTGTGCGTTATAAAAACGCTGAAGGCGAGATGATGTCCGATTATATCAACGGTACGTGGACCGTCACCGAAAAAGACGGCACTTACGTTGCCTCCTGCGACGGTGCAAATCTGACATTTGCTTCCGAAGGCAAAGGCTTCACCGTAAAATGCGATTATGTCCGTACAGGCGACAGCCTTGAAAGATGCGACGATTTCGTTTCTTTCCGCGGAAAGTTCAAAAGCAAAGTGAAAAAGCTGGTCGCTGCAGAGATCCGCGAAGTAAACGGCAACAAAACCAACGAAATGCTTACCGGAATCTACACCATCGATTTCACTACTCACAACACCCCCGACCACGAGTGCGGTGACTTCGGTGCAATGATCACCGAGGAGGGAGAAGGCTACATCGCAGGTCTTCTCACCACCAACGGATACTTCGGAGGAGTTAACGTTGAGCAGTGCGGAACGATCGAGGCAAGATGCTTTACCGAACGTCACTCTCTCCCCTTTGGCAAGGCGATGGTAAGCGAAGTTTTCTACGTAACCCCCGCAGACGACCTGATCCGCGAGATCGGCGACTACTGCGACATCGTAACAAAATATTCCGAATTCGCTCCCAGACACAAGTTTGACGTTCCCTCGGGCTTCTGCACATGGTACTACTACCTCAATGAAATAAGCAGTGACATCGTAAAGAGATCCGCTGAGGAAATGGCATCCCACCGCGACACTCTCCCCGTAAGATACGTTCAGATCGACGACGGCTGGCAGGTATGCTACGGACAGTGGGAGGAAAACGACAAATTTACCGTTGGAATGAAATCCCTCGCCGATAAGATAAAGAGCGAAGGCTTCCTCCCCGGACTTTGGTTCGCCCCCCTCTGGGCGAGAATCGCGAAGGTCGCAAAAGAGCATCCCGAATATTTCGCAAAAGACAGAGATACGGGAGAGCAGACTCTTTGCGTTGACTATTCCGTCCCCGGCGCGAGAGAATATATGAAAGAAGTATTCCGACGCGCTACATACGATTGGGGATTCAAGTATCTGAAGTTAGACCTTATGAGTACCTGTCTCGGCGCGTACGTGTACAGTGATCCCGATTTCAACTCACTCAGAAACTATAAAGAATGTATGAAGCTGGTTGCGGAAACCGTTCCCGAGGACACCTTCATTCTCGGATGCACGGCTCCCCTCATGCCGTCCATCGGACTCGTTGACGGAATGAGAGTAAGCTGTGATATTTTCGAGGACTGGAATTCCGTAAAGGATGTAATGAACAGAACCCTCAAGAGATACTACTATCACAAGAGATTCTTCATCAACGATGCCGACTGTCTCATTATCAGAAAGAGCGAAAACGAAGACGACGAATGTCAGAGAAGATGCACGAGAAACGACGAAGAGATCAAGTCCTACATTTCCGCTACCGCGGCTTCCGGCGGAGTTCTCATGTTCTCAGACAAGTTGAGCCTTCTCTCAGACGAACAGAAGAAGATGCTCTCTTACCTCTTCCCGCAGAACAAAGACGCGGCACTCCCTCTCGACCTTTTCGAGCGCCCCATCCCCTCAGTTCTTGACTGCGGTGTGAAGGGCAAGATTCGCACGGTCGTGCTTATCAACTGGGGAGACGAAGACCTTACCCTTTCAGTAAACGCTGACAGATGCCACGCATTCGAGTTTTGGACCGGAGAATACCGCGGAATCTGCAACGGAGATTATACCGTGACTCTCAAGCCCCATTGCTGCGAAGTTCTCTTCTTCACCGAAGCAGGCACACCCGCAGTTATCGGTACGGACAGTGCTCTCGTGCCGGACATCGAGCAGAGCACAGAAGGCGACCGTCTTGCCTTCACCTTCGAAAAGAAGGGCGAAACTCTTTACGTTGCGGCAGACGCCGTATGCGGTGACGGTGTAAGTGTTCAAAAGCTCGCTGACGGTATTTTTGCCGTAAAAGCAGTCGCAGACGAGCTGAGTGTGACACTCAAAACAAAATAATCCGGATCCCGTTTGCGTTTTTCAGCGCAAACGGGATTTTTTGTGTATCTTTTGTCAAACAATCATCCTGCACGGTACAATTTCCGAAAGACGCCTGCCTCACGTCCGCACGCCCCAACGCTTCCCGTTTTTTCACCAAAATCGGTCATATCGTCGGAACTATACAACAATATTCTTATAATATCGGCATTTTTTATAATATCTTTTTGTTGACAAATTCTCCGCAATATGATAAAATATTTTGTAAGGGTGCGGTACTGAGTCAAGCGCAAAACACACACGACATTCATGCACTTCGCACCGTAAGACAAGCAGTTTTTTCACTATAGTGTATATTCGAAAGGAGCAGGACAATGACAACAAAAACCAAGGCAAACATCATGAGTTCCACTTCCGTTCCGAAACTTAATTCATATTTTGCAGACTGCCTTTCCGACGTATCAATGGCAGATATTTTCGGCGTGCTCAACACGCCTGATTTCAGCGTTTTTCCCGGTTTTTGCGATGTGCATGTGCATTTTCGTGAGCCGGGCTTTTCTTATAAAGAGACCATAGCTACGGGTAGCTCCGCGGCGGCAAGAGGCGGCTATACAGCGGTATGTACCATGCCTAACCTCAACCCCGTTCCCGATTCGGTCGAGAACCTGAAGGCTCAGCTTGACATAATCAAGCGCGACGCGGTAATAGACGTGTACCCCTACGCCGCAATTACCGTGGGACAAAAGGGCGATGTGCTTTCCGACTTCGACGGTATGGCAAAAAACTGCATCGCATTCTCCGATGACGGACGCGGTGTGCAGGACGAGGGCATGATGCGAGAGGCAATGGTAAGAGCCAAGGCTCTCGGCAAGATGATCGTAGCTCATTGCGAAGTAAACTCTCTCCTTCACCGCGGATATATCCACGACGGCGAGTATGCGAAATCTCACGGACACCGCGGTATCTGCTCGGAAAGCGAGTGGGCTCAGGTTGAGCGCGACTTACGCCTCGCTGACGAAACGGGTTGTCCCTACCACGTATGCCACATATCCGCAAAGGAAACGGTAAGCCTCATCAGAGACGCCAAGAAGAGCGGCGTTAACGTAACCTGTGAAACGGGGCCCCATTATCTCGTAATGGACGACAGCGATCTTCAGGAAGACGGCAGATTCAAGATGAATCCTCCCCTTCGCGGCCGCGAAGACAGAGATGCTCTTGTCGAGGGTATCTGCGACGGAACCATCGACATGGTGGCAACCGACCATGCGCCTCACTCCGCTGAGGAAAAGGCAAAGGGACTTGAAAACAGTGCATTCGGTATCGTAGGCATCGAAACGGCTCTGCCCGTTATGTATACACACCTCGTCAAAACGGGAATAATTACCTTGGAGAAACTCACCGAGCTTCTTGCCATCAACGCAAGAGTACGCTTCGGCATCCCCTTCGGCAGAGATTTCTCGGTATGGAAGCTTGACGAGAGCTTCACGGTCGACCCCGACGAGTTCCTCTCCAAGGGACGCGCGACTCCCTTCGCGGGACACACCCTCTCAGGCAGATGCTACGCCACTGTAAAAGACGGCAAGCTGGTTTGGAAGGCGTAAATAACCAAGTTAAAATACAGTTTCAATATATAGGAGGCCACAATGGCAAAGAGAACAGATCTTAAGAAAATCCTTATCATCGGCTCAGGTCCGATCGTTATCGGTCAGGCTGCAGAGTTTGACTACGCAGGTACTCAGGCTTGTCTCGCTCTCAAGGAAGAGGGTTACGAGGTAGTACTCTGCAACTCCAACCCCGCTACTATCATGACCGACACTACCATCGCCGATAAGGTTTATATGGAGCCCCTCACACTTGAATATATCGCCAAGATCCTCCGTTACGAGCGTCCCGATGCGATCGTTCCCGGTATCGGCGGTCAGACAGGTCTTAACCTTGCAATGCAGCTTGAGAAGAAGGGCGTACTCAAGGAGTGCGGCGTAGAGCTTCTCGGTACAAGCAGTGAGAGTATCGAAAGAGCCGAGGACAGAGAAATGTTCAAGGAGCTTTGTGAAAGCCTTGGAGAGCCTGTGCTTCCTTCGGATATTGCAAATTCTATGGAAGAAGGATTGAAGGTTGCAAAAGAAATAGGTTATCCCGTTGTGCTTCGACCTGCATTCACTCTCGGTGGAACAGGCGGCGGCTTTGCAGACAATGAGGAAGAGTTTTTGCAGATAATGAAAAATGCGCTTAGTCTTTCACCTGTCCATCAGGTTTTAATTGAAAAGAGTATTAAAGGCTATAAGGAAATCGAATACGAGGTAATAAGAGATTCCAACGATACAGCAATTACTATCTGTAATATGGAAAATCTTGATCCTGTCGGTATTCATACGGGTGATTCTATTGTTGTGTGTCCTTCGCAGACACTAACAAATAAGGAATATCATATGCTTCGTGACAGCGCACTTAAAATTATCCGTGCTCTTAAAATCGAAGGCGGCTGCAA
>JAZUBG010000150.1:0-4842 GCA_045638405.1 Eubacteriales bacterium
GACAAACATCATCACCTGCCACATCGGTAACGGTTCTTCCATCTCCGCTGTTAAGGGCGGCAAGTGCGTTGACACATCCATGGGTCTTACTCCCCTTGAAGGTGTTATGATGGGTACACGTTGCGGATGCATCGACCCCGCTATCGTTCCTTTCCTTATGGAGAGAGAGGGCTGGACTCCTGCAGAGGCTGACAACTATCTCAACAAGAAGTGCGGTTTCCTCGGAGTTTCCGGTATCTCTTCCGACAGCCGTGACATCGAGGCTGCTATCCTTAAGGGTGACAAGAGAGCTTACATCGCTGCTACAACACTTGCATACCAGATTAAGAAGTACATCGGTTCTTATGCCGCTGCTATGAACGGTCTTGACGCTATCGTATGGACAGCAGGTATGGGTGAGAACAACCCTGAGCTCCGCGACAGAGCTTGTGCTGAGCTTGAGTATTTCGGCGTAAAGATCGACAGCGAACTTAACGCTAAGATCCACCACCAGTCCGACGTTGTTGAGATCTCCACACCTGACTCTAAGGTTAAGGTTTACGTACTTCCCACAAACGAAGAGCTTATGATCGCTTCCGATACAGAGACTATCGTTTCCGCACTTTAATTAAAGCTTAACAGTTTATGTAAGGCATCGCAGACTTCTGCGGTGCCTTTTTACTTTTCGGTATTACCATGGACATCCTTTTCAGTTGTTCTTTTTCCTGTACTGTCGCTGAAAATAAGCCTGAGAACATACAGACATACAGGTGCGACGATCATTCCGTAAAAGCCGAAAAAGCTGAACCCCAGATAAGCACATATCAGCGTTATCAGCGGATGTATACCGAGAAAATGTCCCACAAGACGCGGCTCAGTAAACTGACGTACAAGGTACATAACTCCCGTCAGTATCAAAAGACCGATTCCGCGATAAGTGTTTTTTGTGACCAGCGAAAACACTGCCCATGGCAGTGTTATGCTGCCGCTTCCGAGAATAGGCAGAGCATCCACTACTGCTATAACGATGGCGAGAAAAAAAGCGTAGCGTACTTTCAGGAGTACCAATCCCAAAAAAGCCGTACCGAAGGTAAGGAGCATCAGTAAAAAATATGCGCGTGCATATCCGGCGACTCCGATGGATACGCCTTCGTATAAGTTTTTTGCCGTGTTTCGGAGTTTTTTCGGAAGAATTTGTTTTATTCCTGATTTTACACTGTCTGAGTCGACGGTAAGGTAATACAGAGCAAGTATACTGACAATAACGGAAAAAGCAAATGCGGGAAGGGATTTTATGAATCCCGCTGCGGCAGAAGTAAATGCTGAACTGAGTCGTTTCGCTGCATCACGCGCGGCAGATACCACGAATTCATAAGCACGTCCACCGATTTCCGATTCTTTTGAAGTAAAACGTCGGAGTATGGGGAATCTGCCTTGCAGATCTTTCAGCATGTCCGACAGCTTTCGGATAATATTGTCGTCTCCTTCAAGTTCACGGACGGTGGTGGCGAGAAAATCACTTGTTTCGCGTAATAGCTTTCCACCAAGGTAAAACGCAGTATATCCTATCGCGAAAATCATTAGTCCGACTATGACACCGCCGCATACTTTTTTTGGCATTTTCGTTTTCTTGCTTACGAAACCGACGACGGGACGTATAAATGATGATAGCATACATGCAAAGATTATCGGAACGGACGGAGGGAGCAGATATCTGAAAAAAAGCCATGTCAGTACAACGAAAGCTACGGCAACTGTACATTTTTCACCGAGATTCATCCTTCTGTTATCCACTCTGACACCTCATACGTTTGTTATTTTATATTCATATAATTATGCGGCAATATAGCTTCATATAATCACAAAACAGAGCGAGAAACAGAGTTTTTACTCTGTAAGTGTTCGCTCGCAAATTTACCGTGAAAAAATAGGACAAACCGATGTGAAAATGCGGCGTAAATCTTGACGAAGTGAAAGATATGTGGTATCATAATAAGAGAAGTATGTGTTTTGAGAGGTTGTGCTGAATGAAGAGAATTTTTACACTTCAGGAATACTGGGAAAAGCTCGCTGAAGAGCATAAACCGAGTCTTTCCTTTAAAAACGCGGGTCTTCCATTTGATGAGTGGAAACCTAAGGCATATGACAAGCTCACAGAGCTTCTCGGAGGCTTTCCCGAAAAGGTTCCGCTGAATGCTGAGATCCTTTATTCTGTGGATCAGGGTGACTACGTAAGACGTAAGGTCGTCTTCGATGTGGACAAGTATATGTCCGTACCTGCCGTTGTGCTTGTCCCGAAAAATGCAAAGAAGGATAAGAGCACTCCTGCTATCCTCTGCAGTCACGGTCACGGTCCCTTTGGTAAGGATTCCGTAACCGGTATGACGGGCACACCCGAAAGGGCGGCTGACGTAGCAAACGCCAACTACAATTTCGCAGAGCAGATGGCACGTGAAGGATTTGTTACAATCTCTCCCGACCTTCGCGGTTTTGGTGAGAGACGTGACAAGTACGACCCCATTGATATTCCCCGTGACCCCTGTAACCTCAATTACGTCAAGGGTTCTATCTTCGGAGTATATCCTTTGACTCTTAACATCTGGGATTTCATGAGATGTATCGACTATCTTGAAACCATGGATGAGGTGGATCCCAACAGAATCGGTATGATGGGTATGTCACAGGGCGGTACCATGACCACTTTCGTTTCAGCTCTCGAGCCTCGTATTAAGGCGTGCGACATTATCAGCTACGTTAATCCTTTTGATGCGTTTGGTATCCGTGACGGAAACTTCTGCGGCTCGCAGGTGCTTCCCAACATCTATAAACACATGGACACCTTCGACGTTGCGGGACTTATCGCTCCCCGTCCCTGCCTTATGGAAATGGGTATTTACGATGCTTGCTTCCCCTTTGAGGATCTGTGGAGAGGATACGAGGAAACAAAGAAGATCTTTGATGCCGCAGGTGCGGGTGATAAGCTCTGTACTGACATCCATCCTCACGGACACGCATACTCGGGAGTTAAGGCACCCGACTTCTTTAAGGAAAATCTTTAATCACTAAGCTAACAAAACCTTTTGAAAGGACTATATAAAAATGAAAATCGTAGTAAGCAAAGACGCAAAGGCACTTGGCTGCAATGCAGCGGATTACATCGCAGGTCTCATTAACGAGGCTATTGCAAAGAAGGGTGAGGCAAGAATCATCCTCTCCACAGGCGCTTCCCAGCTCACAACAATCGAGCCCCTTATCGAGCGCGACATCGACTGGTCCAAGGTAACAATGTTCCACCTCGACGAGTACGTTGACCTTCCCGAGACTCACATCGCAAGCTTCAGAAAGTACCTCAAGGAGAGATTCATTCAGAAGATCAACCTCAAGGCTGCTCACCTCGTTGACGGCACTGTTGAAGGTATCGCAGCTCTTACAAAGGAACTCAGAAGCGCTCCTATCGACGTTGGTCTCATCGGTATCGGTGAGAACGCTCACATCGCGTTCAACGACCCGCCGGCAGATTTCGACACAAAGGAAGCTTACATCGTAGTTAACCTCAATGATACTTGCAAGATGCAGCAGGTAGGCGAGGGCTGGTTTGCAACCATCGACGACGTTCCGAAGCAGGCTGTTTCCATGACAGTTCATCAGATCCTTGAGTGCGAGCAGATCGTTTCCTGCGTTCCTTACGCAGTAAAGGCTAACGCTGTAAGAGACACTCTCGAAAACGACAAGACAAACCTCATCCCCGCTACTATCATGAAGGGTCACAAGAATTTTGCTCTCTTCGTAGACGAGGATTCCTTCTCCAAGGTAGACGAAAGCAAGATCCGTCCTGCTGAGGGCATGGGCTACACCATCGAACGCGCATAAGTTAATAATTGACGCTTTAACGCGGCACTCTCATCCCTCTGATGAGGGTGCCGCACTTTGCCTTTTTTCATTTTTTGGATAAGCACAAACCGTTTTTGCTTTGAAAGGATAAACACTGATTATGATAAATATTAAAGATACAGTAAACAAGCCCTCACGTCCCGTAAAGGTGCTTCAGTTTGGAGAGGGTAATTTCCTCCGCGCCTTCGTTGACTACATGATCGATGTTGCAAACGAAAAGGGCGTATATGACGGCTCTGTCGTGCTCGTTCAGCCCATCAACGCACCTCTTATGAAATTCTTTGACGAGCAGGACAGCGTATACAGCGTAGTTCTCCGCGGCAAGGAGAACGGCGAGACCGTTGACGACGTTCGCGTTGTAACATCTGTTGACAGCGTGATCTCATCCTACGCAGATTACGACAAGTTCATGAGCTACGCCGCAAGCGAGACTCTTGAAGCTGTCGTTTCAAATACTACCGAGGCTGGTATCGTTTACGACGAGACTGACCGTTTTGAGCTCACACCTCCCGCATCTTACCCCGGCAAGCTTACAAAGTTTCTTTACGAGAGATATAAGCACTTCAACGGTGACGAGTCTCGCGGACTTGTGATCTATCCTGTTGAGCTTATCGAGAATAACGGTAAGAAGCTTCGTGAGTGTGTGCTCGCTCAGATCAGCAATTGGAACCTGGGTGACGACTTTGCTAAGTGGATCGACTCAGCTTGTATGTTCTGCAGCACTCTTGTTGACAGAATCGTAACAGGTTACCCCAAGAAGCCCGGTGAGGCTGACGCTATCTGCGAGAAGCTCGGATACAAGGATAATCTTATCGACATCTGCGAGCCCTTCGGTCTTTGGGTAATCGAGGCCGCTGACACAGCAAGAGCAGAAGCTACGCTTCCTCTCAACCGCGCAGATCTCCCTGTTATCTTCACAGACGATCAGCGCCCCTACAGAGAGAGAAAGGTACGCATCCTCAACGGTGCCCA
>JAZUBG010000151.1:0-4708 GCA_045638405.1 Eubacteriales bacterium
TTCCTATTCTTGGCGAAACACTTTCGGGAATATTCGCTTCACCCATGGACGCCACAACATTTCCAAGGTGGTCTGCACTTATCAAGCTACCGTCGGTATCGTATTTCGGAAGGTTAGGTATATGCCCTCTTCCAATAAACGATTTGATCTCCTCGTAGGTGAACGAATTCGGGACAGTTAAAATATCTCTCATAACGTCACTGTCCGCAAGCACTCTCTCATTTTCCGCTGTGATCTCATCTGATGCCATGATAACGCTGTCCGTGTCATGCCACAGGTCTAACCAAACCTTTGCACTCTCGCTGATTACGGGCTCGGGGTTGGGATATTCTTCCATAGTACTCTCCTCCGTAGTGATTTCTTCGGTAGTATCATGTGTAAAGCTTTCCGAATTATGTGTCACTTGAGTAGTTTCTGCGGGAGGCAAGTCTTCTCTCAGGCATGAGGAAAGAAAAAGCACAGACAAAATAATCAGCGCTGTCAGTTTCTTTATCATAAATATCTCCGTTAAACCAAACCGCCGCCGTAAAATGCGGCGGCGATCGTTTTTTATCAGTGGTTTGTGCGGTATCTCTCAAGCCAGATGAGTCCGATTTCGAACGCATCGTAGAAACCGCTCTTCATATCCTGCTTCACGATTCTCTCATGATCGGGAAGAGTTTTGTCTGTCTTCAGAATCTGAATGAGTATCTTATCGGGAACACTGTCACCGCCGTCGTTCTTTGTGGACATAATGATCATCTGAAGAATATATTCGTCATCCATGCTGCCGTAGCAGATAACATTATCCTCTCTTACAAGGGGAAGACCCTTATACATGAGGAACTTTCCGTCAACATTGGAATAAACACTGAAATCCTTAACGTCTGCCATAATCGTTTCGTCTCCTTTTTTACGGTTATTAAAGTTATTGTACTATAATTATAACCGTTTGTCAAGATACATCTGCGATTATATTTCAAAGAGACGTGTCTTCAAATGTTAATTTTCATATTTTGTGATGAAGTGAACTTCATCCACAAGACGCCTCACGTGGTCAACCGTGTTAAACGCGCCGAAACTGACTCTTACGGCACCGCCGTCACCCGTGTTCAGCGTTTTGTGAGCGAGGGGTGAACAGTGAAGTCCGCATCTCACGCATATCCCTGCTTTGTCAAGAAGTTCTCCCACACGTACGGACGGGATGCCACACACGTTAAAAAGTACCGTAGCGCCGAGATTACCTTTGTCACCATAAACTTCAGTTCCGTTCATGTTGCAGAGGTAATCAAGAAGCAGTCGTGACAGCTCACACTCATGGTAACGCAGATTACCGAGTCCCGTGTTTTTCACCCATTCGATACCATTCTTAAGTCCTGCAGCAAGAGGCGCGCTCATCGTTCCCGCTTCGAGACGGTCGGGATAAAAATCGGGCATCGTGTCCTCAAGGGAGTTTACCCCCGAGCCTCCATCAAAAAGAGGCTCTAAAAGACGTCCGTTACGGACAAGTAGAAGGCCCGTTCCCGCAGGGCCGTAGAGTCCCTTATGTCCCGACATACATACAGCATCTGCATTCATGAGCTTAAAATCTATCGGAACGTGACCTGCGCTTTGGGATGCATCCACTACGTAGGAAATGCCCCGACTTTTGCAAAACCGCCCTATCTCGCAGGCAGGTAAGGTGAGGTTCGTTATATTCGACGAGTGGCACAGCACGAGGAGCTTCGTATTATCTCTCGTGAGACGGGTAAGGTTTCTGATTATCTCGTCCGCACGTCCGTGACAGGACGGAAACACGTCGAAGGTACAGCCGCGTGTACGGCACAGATTTGCTACCGGACGTCTGACGGAGTTATGCTCAACGTCGGATATAAGGATGTGACATCCGTCCTCGGCAAGTCCCTTTACCGCAAGGTTCAGTGCGTGAGTAGCGTTATAGGTGAAAATCACGTTTTCTGCTTCTGTATTAAAGAAATCCGCGGCGCACTCACGCATATCGTAGATAGTGTCGGCGGCACGTCTTGCGAGCACGTGTGAGCCGCGCCCGGGGTTACCGCCCCACGTTTTCATAGTTTTTAAAACCGCATCATAGACCGAACGGGGTTTCGGAAAGCTTGTCGCTCCGTTATCAAGGTATATCATATTTATCCCCTCTGTCCGAGTACCTCCCCGTAGAAAATATTTGCCGCGTCGAGAAGCCTTTCAGCTACCTTAACGTCGTAAGTGTTCATGGCTAAGCCGACAGAACAGCCTCGGCTTGTCAGAGTAGGGTCAATGCTGACGATACGGCAACGTATACCGTTCCGCGTGAGAAGTCTCTGAGCTTTGGAAGCAGTAGTCTCGCTTCTCATGGCAATAATTGATTCGTTCATTTTTCACCTCCGTGGTATTTTTACACATGGGGCGAAAAAACGCCCTCAAGTACATTATATGTGCCTGCGTATTTTCTTGACAGCGTTGACTTTTTGTCGGTTTTACTTTATAATTATTATGAGATATTATACGCTGACGTCGCAAGCAAAGGTGACGGGAAAGGCACGGTCATAAAAATGAACATCGGAGAAAAATATACGGTAAAAATAGAGGACACCACCCTCATGGGAGCAGGTGTTGCTAAAATAGACGGAGCCGCCGTATTCGTTGACGGCACACTGAAGGGTGACGAATGCAGTGTTACCGTTACTGAGGTAAAAAAGAACTTTGCCACTGCGGTGTGTGACGCTTTTACCGCTTATTCAAGCGAGAGGATAGGGTCCGACTGTCCGCACTCAGATATGTGCGGAGGATGCGTATTCCGCCACGCGACATACGAATATGAAAATACGGTTAAAGAGTCGGCTGTTCGCTCAGCTTTCAACAAAGCTCGGCTTGAAACGGAAAAATTCAACGGAATCCTTTACCCCGACGTAAGCTGTGTACGTAACAAAGCAACGTTCCACTTCGACCGTGACGGAAACGCGGGGTTTTATATGTCCGACAGCAGAACTTTAATCCCTCTCGGTGACGCAAAGTGCAAAAACTGTCCCGAAACTTTCTGCGGAATCTGCGAGATTGTGTCTGTTCTGATACGTGAGGGGGTAGACACTCCCGACGAGATGATGCTGCGGGCAGGATATAGCGGTGAGATAGTTGCCGCCTTCACGGGTAACGTAAATGAAAGCGATCTCGGTCGTCTTGCGGTAAAGATCTGCTCGGCGTACCCCGATGTGACGGGAATCGTCACAAGACGTACTGTGAAAGACAAATATAAGACGGTAATGGGTGAAAAATACGTCACGGGACGTATTCTCGGACTTGATTTCAAGGTTTCTCCCGAGGCATTCTTCCAGGTAAATTACGAAGGTGCGGAGAAGCTTTTCAGTGAGGTTTTGAGACTTGCCGAAACACTCTCATTCGACTACTGCGCCGATCTTTACTGCGGTACGGGAACTATTGGAATGATCCTCGCTTCACGTTTCAAGGATGCACGTTTTACGGGCGTTGAGATAAACGAAGAGGCTGTTAGAGATGCCAAGCGTAACGCCGCGGCAAACGGTCTTAAAAATATCAAATTCTTCTGCGGAGACGCTGGTAAGTATGCCGATTCGGAAAAGCCTCAGCTTGTGGTAGTTGATCCTCCCCGACGCGGTCTCTCGGACGGAATGATAAAGATACTGTCAGATATTTCTCCTGAGAGCATCATTTACGTTTCCTGTAATCCCTTTACCCTTGTAAGGGATCTCGGGAAAATCACCTCCGACGGATACGCGATCCGCGAGGTTACTGCGGTCAATATGTTCCCACGAAGTGAGCACGTGGAGTCGGTTGTTATGCTGAGTCGGTAAAAGGTCGGAGATTATTTCCGCAAATCATTTCATACCAAGGATTTGAAACGAAATAAACTGATCAAGAACAGGAGAACAACTATGAAAAACAATAAATTAGCAGTCGTGACAACAGCAGTTACTGTATTGTACTGTCTCCTTTGTTTAGTTTCCGCAGGATGTATTTTATACGGTGCGTTTTATGAATCACACAGCGTATTTCAACTTGGTAATGCGCTTGTGTATTTATGGATGTTTAATCCGATAGTAATTATATTATCTGCTATAGGTTTGATCCGAAGGCATGAAAAATGGGGCTGTTTTGCTCTCTGTGCGGCGTTATCCGCGATAAGCTGGATTCTTGCAGGAGTGATGATAGCAACGGTATTTTGATAAAAACCCACTTTTTTCAGTTTGATGTCAAGTAAAACAAATTTGATGTAAAAGAGGAAATCAAAATGTTAGTATCACAACTAAAAGAAGAACAACTCACTGCCGAAACAGTCGACAAGTTACTGTTTCAAGGCATAGAAGACACGGGAGAGATTGCAGACTGCATTATTGTTCTCGGCAGTCTGAAAGCTGCAAAGTACAGGCTCCCCGCGGCGTTTGAAGCGTACAAGTCGGGACGTGCAAAGAAAATTTTGCTATGCGGCGGTAAAATCCGCGAATTTTCCGACGGGATGCGCAGTGAAGCCGAGGAAATGAAAAAATCCGCTTTGAAAATGGGAATCTCTGAGGAAGACATTTTCCTCGAGAACCGTTCAATGCACACGGTAGATAATATCCGCTACGCGCTGGAGGAAATAAAGTGTATTTTCCCCCGTGACAGCGTACGCCGCGTACTGCTTGTTACGACGACCTATCACATGAGACGCAGTTTGGCTATCGCGCGCCACATATTCCCCGAAAACGTTACCGTCATT
>JAZUBG010000152.1:0-16342 GCA_045638405.1 Eubacteriales bacterium
ACATGGCTACGATCCGACTTCAAACGTGGAGAGAAGCGGGTTTACTCCGTCGGAAAGAAACGTAGGCTTTGCTCTTGACAACATATTCATGCAAAATCCTCACAAGCGTATCGTTATTGCCACCTTCTCGTCAAACGTTCACCGTGTTCAGCAGATCATCAATACAAGCGTGAAATTCGGTCGTAAGGTAGCCATTACCGGACGCAGTATGCTGAACGTTGTGGGTGCGGCTACTCGTCTCGGATATATGGAAGTGCCTGAGCACGTGCTTATCGACATTTCTGAAATGAACCGTTACCCTTCTGAGATGATCACCATCGTTACAACAGGCTCTCAGGGTGAACCGATGTCTGCTCTTTACAGAATGGCGTTCTCTGACCACAATCAGGTGTCACTCACATCTGAAGACCTTGTGGTTCTGTCATCTCACGCTATCCCCGGTAACGAGAAGTTGGTTGGAAGAGTTATAAACGAGCTTTACCGCAGAGGTGTTGGTGTTTACCACGACGACGGTGAAATACACGTTTCGGGACACGCCTGCGAAGAAGAGCTGAAGCTGATGCACGCTCTTGTAAAACCGAAGTTTTTTATGCCCATTCACGGTGAATACCGACATCTGATGCAGCACAAGGAGCTTGCACAGTTTATGGGAATGGACCCTGCGAATATTTTCCTTTGCGAAAACGGACAGGTGCTTGAGCTTGACCGCGAGACCTGTAAGAGAGCCGCTCCCGTTACCGCAGGTAAGACTCTTGTTGACGGATACGGTGTAGGTGACGTTGGAAACATCGTCCTCCGTGACCGCCGTCATCTGTCGCAGGACGGACTTATCGTTGTGGTTGCGACTGTTGATATTGACCAGAACGTACTTATTTCAGGGCCCGACCTTATCTCCCGCGGATTTGTTTACGTACGCGAAAGCGAGGAGCTGATGGATGAGGTGCGTGAGCTTGCGAGAGCAAAACTTACGGAAATGCTTGACGAGGGTATCACCGAGTGGACTCAGCTCAAGCAGCAGACAAAGGACGTTCTTTCAAAGCATCTGTATGCTAAGACCAAGCGTAAGCCTATGATCCTTCCCGTTATCATGAACGTGTGATGAGGAGAAAAACGATAAATATTATCGGTTAAAACGATAAAAACGGGGCGGCTACCAATAGACCGCCCCCGATACAATATTTTTCCCATAAAGGAATAACCAATGAAAAATAAACCTGAACTTTTGTCCCCTGCGGGCAATCCCGAAAAGCTTAGAGCAGCGGTGATGTACGGCGCTGATGCCGTGTATCTTGCCGGAAAGATGTTCGGAATGCGCGCAGCTTCCGGGAACTTTACAAACGAAGAGCTTCAGTGGGCAGTGTCCTACTGTCACGAGCGCTGCGTTAAGGTGTACGTTACCCTTAACGTAATGCCCCGTACGGCCGAATATCCTGCTCTTACCGAATACGTAACCTTCCTCCGTGACCTCGGCGCAGATGCTGTTATCGTGGGAGACCTGGGTGTGTTCTCCCTTGTACGCGAGATCGCGCCGCAGCTTGACATACATATCTCGACTCAGGCGTCCGCCGTGTCCGCTGCTTCCTGCAATATGTGGTACAAAATGGGTGCGAAGCGTGTTGTTCTGGCGAGAGAGCTGACCTTTGAGGAAATTCTGGATATTAAGAAAAATATTCCCGAGGACCTTGAGCTTGAAGCGTTTGTTCACGGCGCCATGTGTATCTCATACAGCGGTAGATGCCTGCTTTCCAATTATTTCACGGGGCGGGACGCCAACCACGGCACCTGCGCTCAGTCATGCCGCTGGATTTATTCTCCCGTTGCCGATCCCGCGCGTGAAATAAACCTTTCCGAGACTAACCGTCCTGCCCCCGCAGTTGCGGTTGCCGCTGTTGAAGACGGAGGTGACACCTTCTTCATGTCGTCCCGCGACACCTCTATGATCGAGCATATCAGAGAGCTTGAAGAATCGGGTATAGCCTCCTACAAGATCGAGGGGCGCGTTAAGAGTGCTTACTATACCGCAGTGGTAACCAACACCTACCGCATGGCGATAGACGAATACAGACGTGACCCCGAAGCTTACGTTACCCGTCAGGAGTGGATCGACGAGCTTGACAGCGTGAGCCACAGAGAGTACGGTACGGGCTTCTACTTCACACCTCCCCACGAGGATGCCAACACCGTTACACAGCACGGTTATATCAGAGAGAAGGCATATATCGCGACGGCTGTGGAGACGGTTACCGAAGCAGGTGAGGACGGAATGTACGACTGCCGCTTTATCGAGCGCAACAAGCTTGTTCGCGGTGAGAGAGTTGAAATGATCTCGCCCGGTAAGGTGGGAAGAGGCTTTGACGCCGATACGCTGAGAAACGAAAAGGGAGAGGACATTGAATCTGCGCCTCATCCCGGTATGATATTCCGACTTAAAGTTCCGTTTCCCGTTATGGAGGGTGACATCCTCCGCGGCGGAGATGTGAGGTGACGTGATGCCGAATATTATCGAAATTCTGAAGGCGGTGTTCCTCGGTATAGTTGAGGGAATAACTGAGTGGCTTCCCATAAGCTCAACGGGGCACATGATCCTTGTCAATGAGTTCATAGGAAACAAAGGCTTCTTTGAAACCGATCTTTTCCTTTACGGTATCCAGCTTGGTGCTATCCTCGCTATCGTAACTCTTTATTTCAAAAAGCTTAATCCTTTTGCACCGTCAAAATCACACGAAGAAAAGCGTGACACATGGCAGATGTGGTTTAAGGTAATAGTTGCCTGTCTCCCTGCGGCAGTAATCGGACTTCTCCTTAACGATTTCATGGATAAGTTTGAAAACTGGCAGGTCATCAGCGCGACACTGATACTGTACGGTATCGGATTCCTTGTTATCGAGGCCTACAATAAGAAACGCGGTGTGGTAATATCGTCAATGAACGCAATGACATATAAAACCGCGCTTATAATCGGTGCTTTTCAGGTTCTGTCCATCATACCCGGCACATCCCGTTCGGGTGCGACTATCCTCGGTGCGATGCTTATCGGATGTTCCCGTGAGATTGCGGCTGAATTTTCCTTTTTCCTTGCCATTCCCGTAATGGTGGGCGTAAGCTTTTTGAAGCTCGTTACCTTTGAAGGTGTGATCACGTCTTCCGATTGGATGATTCTCGCCGTTTCAATGGTTACAGCATACATTGTTTCCATGATTGCGGTGAAATTCCTCACTTCTTTCGTGAAGCGTCACGATTTCAAGGTGTTCGGCTGGTACAGAATCATTCTCGGTGCGGCTGTTATCGCGTATTTCCTGATCTTTTGACAGTAATCTCCCTTTGGGGCAATGCCTCAGAGGGAGATTTGTTATAATATACAATTATACCACATTTCCTTTGTGCAATAATGACAATGGACAAGAAGGCGAAAATCGGGTATAATATCTTAGTGATAAATTTTTAATTTGGAGATAAATATGAAAATCAAGATTTTAGCTTTAACACTTGTGACAGTTTCACTTCTTACACTCGTATCATGCGGAAAGTCAAAGGAACCCCCGCAGATCACAGCACCCAGCGGCACTAAGGGAACTGTTGCTCCTGCGATAGACCCGGCTCATAAGGAACATCATTGGGTAGACGGTGAGGATAAGTATAAGGACGTCAAGTACCCTGCAGCTCCTGAAAAATATGATTCCATGTATGCGTGCGGTTTCAACTTTGCCGTTTACTACACAGATGCGAATGAGAAGCCTTTTCTGATTCATCTGTTCCGCGACAACAGTGAGATGGTAGAGATCATAGAGACTGCAAATGTTCCTGTTGTGAGAGAGGGTATTTCAACTGATGCTACGGTGCTTGCAGTGTCAACGGCTGAGGGCGAAACTGATCCTTATAAAGTAACTTTTTACGACATAACAAACGGTAAAAAGTCAGCTCCCCGTGAGAACTATATTACTGCAGAATACGGTTATGCCGTATTCGTAAATGAAAGCGGATTTATTATCTGCGATATGTTTGACGACGGTGTGTTCTACAAGGAACTCCCCATTGATACTGAGGGCTTTGACAAGGCAGATCACGCAAAAATGTCAGCTCAGTTCTCACCTAACGGGAAGAACGTTGTAGTAAGTTATACCGTTGACGGTAAAAATTACGACATACCTTTTAAGCTTAGATAATAAAAAAAGAACTTTTGCCGATCGGCAAAAGTTCTTTTTTATTAGTCTTTACTCAACGTCATCAAGTGTGGGAAGGGGAAGACCCTTGGGTACATCGGGACCTGCGGAAATGTTAGTCTCCTGACGACCCTGACGGCCCTTACTGCCTCTGGGACGGCGCTTGTTGTTTTGAGGAGCCTTGTCTGTACCCTCGTAAGTAATGATGATCTTTCTGTTGGTGTCGCTTCCTACGGAGTGGGTAGCAACGTCCTTGTAATCCTGAAGCTCAGAATGAATGATACGTCTTTCATAGGGGTTCATAGGCTCGAGGAACACGTTTCTCTTGTACTTAACTGCACGTGCAGCCATTCTTCTTGCAAGAGCTCTGAGAGTTTCCTCTCTCTTCTCACGGTAGTTCTCAATATCTACAGTGATCTTGATGCTTTCTCTGCCCTTGTCACTGCCCTTTCTGAAGAGAGCAAGGTTTACAAGGTACTGGATAGCGTCGAGAGTCTCGCCGTGGTGACCGATGAGGATACCGGTGTCGTCTCCGATGATGTTGATTGCGGGGTAAACGTCAGCGGTATCTGTTGTGGTATACTCTTCACCCTCGGGTGCGGAAACGGGAATAGCCTGAGCTGAGAGGTTCATATTACCGATCATTGTATTAACAAATACGATAGCATAATCCATTTCTTCGCGGCTTACGGCAACCTTAACTTTTACGTCATTTGCACTTGCGGGAGCTTCCGCTGTGGGTTCAGTCTTAACTTCGGGCTTTTCCTGCTTCTGCTGAGGCTGAGGCTTTTTCTTCTGCTGAGGCTTAACTTCAATCTTAACTTCAGCCTTTTCCGGTTTCTGCTGAGGCTTCTCTGCTTTGGTCTGGGGCTTGGGTTCGGGTTTTGCCTTGGGTTCGGGCTTTTCCTGCTTCTGCTGAGGCTGAGGCTTTTTCTTCTGCTGGGGCTTAACTTCAGCCTTCTCAACCTTAGCTTCATGTTTTTCCTGCTTTGTTTCAGCTTTAACTTCGGGGGCGGTGTAACCGCTTTCGGGAGCAGGCTGATCCTTATATCTTTTCAGCTCATTTACGATGGAGCTGAGTCCGACGTCCTCTGCCTCGGTAACGGTAACACGGATAATGGCGTCCTTGGAGCCGAATCCGAGAAAACCTTTTTTGGGGAGAGAGACGATTTCGTGGGAAATTTCTTTGTTTCTTCCGCCGTACAGCTTGGAAGCGAGGTCGATCGCTTCGTCAACAGTTTTGGCGCTGACTGTATATGTCTCGCTCATTGTGAAAATTCCTTACTTGTGTACGAATTGCTTATTTGTTGTTTTTTTCGGACTTGTCATCCTTGAGAGGGGCGGGACTTACGGGAGAATCTTTTTTCGCTTCGTTCTTTGTTTCTTCTTCCGGCTCCTTGTCGGGCGTGGGAGGAGGAAGGGGTTCGTCATCGAAGTCTATGGTGTGAAGACTGCGGGGACGGGGACGGTTTGGATCGCGTTCCTTTTTCGCCTGCTTGTTCTTTACTCCGTATTCGCGCTCTGCCGCCTTGAACTCTTCTTCAGAGAGTACGGGAATGGGCATAGCCTTGCTTATGATCCACTTCTCAACAACGGAAATGATGTTACGGATGAACCAGTAGCAGCCTACAGCCGCGGGAACCTTAAGAGAGATCCATGCGGAAAGGAGGGGCATTGCTACGTTCATGATCTTCATACCGCCGCCGTTCTGCATTTCAGCACTTTCGGGAGGCTGATATGTGAAAAGGCGCATAATCTTCTGAGAGAAGAACATACCGAGGAATACGAGGATCGGGATGGCAAGGAGCCATGCGTTTTCCTTTGTAACGTTCAGTGAGGGAGTTTCGGAAAGATCGAGCTTACCGAAGAGGTTGAAGTTGGGAAGGTCGATCTCATCGAGATTGATGATCTTCTTGACCTTTTCAGCGTTCTCTTCGATTCTGAGTTTACCGATAAGATCGATCTCAGAGATGTTCTTGAGTTTAAGTACTTCTCTGATCTTGTTGATGTTCTCAGCGGATACACCGCAGATATAACGAAGGGGGTTGATGATTACGCTGTAAAGAGCGAAGATGATGGGGAGCTGGATGAGAAGGGGGAGACATCCGCCATAAGGACTGAAGTTTTCCTTCTGATAGAGTTCCATGATCTTCTGCTGCTTTTCCTGCATGGATGCCGCGTCTTTTCTGCCGTCGTATTTTTTGGTGATGGCGCGGATCTTAGGCTGAAGCTGTGCCTGTCTGATGGAGTTCTTCTGCTGCTTGATCTGAATGGGGAGCATAAGGATCTCCATGATCAGAGCGAAGAGAATGATTGCGAAAAGATAGTTGTTTCCCGTGATATACGCCGCAAAGCGCATAAGATATCCCATAGGGACAAGTAAAATGTCGAAAATCTGCATGGTTTGTGCCATTCCTTTCTTGTCACAGATCGGTTAGATTTACATCTGCCGAAGGGGACTTTGACATTTTTTGTGCATACGGTTTAAGTATGCCATGGGCAGAGTTTATCTGTCCTTTTTCTTCCTTTTCGGTACGGGATCATGTCCGCATCCGCCAAAGGGATTACATCTGAGTATTCTGCGTATGGCGAGAAGCGTACCGACAAATGCACCCCACTCGGATATGGCCTCAAGGGCATATTCCGAACAGGTGGGAGTAAATCGGCAGCTTGGCGAGCCTTTGAGACGTGACAGATACTTTCTGTAGAATTTTATGGGGGCTGAAGCGAGCTTCCTCGGAAGGTACTTCAGACCGCGAAAAAACAGTTTAAGTTTCATTGTCAGTCGCAACGCTGTTATCTTCAGATGCGTGAGTGTCCTCAAGATACATACCGCAACGCTTCAGACAATAGTGCAGGTCACGTTTTACTTCCTGCATCTTCATGACCGTAGCGGGTGTTCTGAGAGCTATTACAACGAGGTAGCCACGCTTGAGCGCACGTTCTTTGCCTATCTGTCTGTACGCTTCTCTGACTACTCTTTTAGCTCTGTTACGCTGTACGGCGCCTCCGATCTTTTTTGAGGCTGAGATGCCGACGCGGTTAAGGTATTCACCTTGAGGGTTGGATTTCTTTATCAGTGCGGCGTGACGGTCACGAAGCACGTATACGCTCAGTGAACGTGACGAGCCTCTCGCACCGTTTTTATACGCCTTCTGATAAAGGTGGTTTTCTTTAATTGGAAAAAGTTTCATTTTCTTCATTCAGTATCCCCGACTGCGAGCCGGTATATTCCGCCTGAGAGATACTTTTTTCCTCTTACAGAATAATAACCTCCGGAGACGGAGGTTATAAGTCATGTTTCTTTCGGTTAGCTTGTCTTGCTCAATTATTGTATGCCACAGCAAGGGCTATCCGACGCGGTTACTTAGTGAGTAAGTCTTGCGCGGCCCTTAGCGCGTCTTCTCTTAAGAACCTTTCTTCCGTGAGCAGTTGCCATTCTTTTCCTGAAGCCGTGAACCTTGCTTCTCTGTCTCTTCTTGGGCTGATATGTTCTAAGCATATTATACCTCCGATTTTATTTTTACTTTAATTTATAAACTTTTGTCGCAGATAGGCACGTTATATTATAATATAAACATGGGGTATTTGTCAACAGTTATTTCTATTTTTATTATGTGAATATCGCACAAATTTTTATTTTTTACCTATAAAAGCAAAGAAAAACGGTCTTTTCACGAAAATTTCGGGAGACAGACCGTTTTTTTATGAGTTGATTTGTTATCTTCTTCTTATAAAGCGACTGAGACGGTATTCGTATACCTTGTCAAAACGTGTGAGAAGTACGTCGTACAGTACGATACAGACGAGGCCTAAGGTAAGCCCTGCAGGAATCAGGTAGGGTGCGGCTTCTGCGGGAACAAAGAGGAATACAGCGGCAATATATGAGCTGACGATCACGGCGCCGCAGAGAAGCTTCAGAACCCATGAGAGAGGTCTGCTTTTTACCATGTCAAGAGTCGGCTTTATGATGGGATACACGCCCCCGGCTGTTATATAAAGCACTGCGACCGTCTTGTCGTGGAGAAGGATAAAGCTCAGCACAAAAGTAACGATGGCGGCACATATAGCGTGATGACGTGAGCATTCTTTGCAAAGAACTAAGGTTATAAGTCCCGAGAGAATAGCACTTGACATATCGAGAAGTCCCGTCATGGTACCTCCGTATAGAAGCACGAAAGACAAGGCAGCACACATGGCACTGAATGTTAAGTTATAAAGAGAGGTTTTTCTTCTCATATACATCAGCAACCCGCACCGCAACAGTCACAACAGGCATCAAGAACCATGAACGTTGCACAGATACTGCAACAGTCAGAGCTTCCGCTTCCCTGACCTCTGTAGGAGCCGCCATAGGAACCTGACTGATATCTCAGCTTATTTCTGGCATCCTGATATTCAGCGTTCTGAGGATCAAGGTAGCAGGCTGTCTCGATATGCTTCTGGGCATCGTAGTAGTAACCTCTGTTTGCGAGAAGTGCACCTTTGAGGTAATTCCACTCGGCACCTCGGTCGCCGGAGGGAGTTGAGTCGATGATGATCTCAGCTTCGGAAAATTTACCCTCGGAAATGAGACGTCTGACCTCCGCAAAGGAGGTGATACCCGAATATGTGTATGAAGAATATCTTGAAGAACCGCCGGTACTTCCGCCGGAGGCTCTTTCTTTCTGAATGAGATCGTATGCTTCGTTGACTTCCTTCATTTTTTCTTCAACCAGGTCAGCCAGCGGATTGTCGACGTAATTATCGGGGTGATATTTACGGGCAAGTTCACGATATGCTTTTTTTATTTCGGCGTCTGACGCATCACGGCTGACGCCGAGGACGGAATATGGATCTTTTGACATTATATTCTCTCCGTTAAGTTGTGATTTATATTTAGACCTTTGGTTTTGTATGCTTTTCTATTATCCCGTCAAGGGTGTTTGGCATACCGAGATAGAAAATATTTCTGACTATGGCGCAAAGTTCGGGGTGTCCCCCGTCCATCAGCAGTTCAGCACTTGCCGCAGGGCGTCTGAGGTCAAGGAGCATTGAAGTTTTTACCGATTCGGCAACTTCCTGCGAGAGGTAAACTTCTTTCCCGTCGTTTTGTACCGCGGAATCTCCGTAAAGGGACAAAATCGGGTTGAAACGGTGTTTTTTATAGTCGTCCCTCAGGTCGTCGAGGGCGTCTATGACGTAAATGAATCTGCCTACACCGCGACCGATTTCGCGACATATCCTCGCTTCTCTTTCGGGTAGGGACGCGGAGCAAAATTCTGCGCAGATATTACCGAATATCTCAGCACAGGCATCGACGGAATTGCTTCCGGATGCTTCAAGCGCTGAGAGTCGGGTGAGGGAAGCGTTTATGGAGTCTTTCAGAGAAAGCTCGGTGTCTTCAGCGTTTTTCGCAGCTTTTCTCACCATGTATGAGGCTTCGGGGCGTGCAAGGAGAGCTCGTAGCTTCTTCAGCCCCGTCTCGTCAGAGAGATCATCGCGGACTTTGCCGTCGGTGAGGATAGCCGATACTCTGGCACAGTAACGAAGCTCATCTGAGTCCTTGATATATGTACGCTTCTTAAGAGGATGCGCCATACAGGACTTTTTGTCCGCTTCGGGAAGGTTTCCCGTGGCGAGAAACCTGACGGCTGAGAGAAAAGCGAAATCGTAGCTGAGAGTAAATCGGGACAGTGTGCCTGTTTCGTTACCCATTGATCTGCAAAGTCCGCAGTAAAGGGCACGATAAAGCTCATGTTCACGAACCTTAAGGTCGGGGATATACGGTTTTACATATCCGAACATAGTATGTTGGTACTTTCAGATTATTATCAGAATTTTTGAAGGGTTTTAGTACCTTCAGCAAGAGCCGCGCAGAGCGCATCGACGTCTTCTTTGGTGTTGGTGTAGGAAAGGCTGATTCTGAGTGAGGAGTCGATCTCATCATCAGAGGAACCGAAGGCGTGGAGGGCGTGACTGAGTCTGCCGCTTCCGGCAGAGCAAGCAGAGCCTGCAGAAGCGCAGATGCCCTTGCCCGAAAGGAAGTTGAGCATGGTCTCGCTTTTAATACGTGGAAGAGTAAGGCTTGCTATATCGGGGATACCGTTTTTTACGGTCTTTACTTCAATTCCAAGAGGTTTTAACTCTTCAAGTCGGTAGTCGAGATACTCTCTAAGCGCGCGGACTGTTTCCATTCGCTCGGCAAGATGCACTTTGCCGTCCTCAGCCGCCGCGGCAAATGCGGCGATAGAGATAAGGTTTTCAGTGCCTGAACGGTATCCGGATTCCTGACCGCCGCCGGGGATGACGGGGGAGATATTCTTCTTTTTCACGGTCTCGGGGGAGATGTACAACGCCGCCGCACCGCGAGGCGCGTGAATTTTATGTGCGCTGACGGTAAGGGTGTCAACTCCGAGAATCTGTGGGGACAGCTTTACTTTAAGGAAAGCCTGCACCGCGTCGCAGTGGATATGAGCGTCGGGGTGAGCCGTACGTACGATGGACGCGGCGCGTTTTACGTCGTACATGGCCCCCGTTTCGTTGTTTACAAACATAAATGCTGCAAGAAGGCAGGTGCATTTTTCACTTACCGCCTCTCTGAGAGCGGCAAGATCAAGTTCACCGCCTACGGTGGGTATGCGTACCACCTTCCATCCGCGGGACTCAAGGATTCTTGCGGGATTTTCAATGGAGGGGTGTTCGCCGTCGGTGATTATCATCAGCGGCTTTTTACCTTCACCCGTGCGGACTTTGGCGGAGTCAAAGCCGAGAGTTGCCATGACGTTGGCTTCGGTGCCCGATGCAGTGAAGACGACTGCACCGCCTGCAAGTCGTCTGATTCCGAGAGCAGAGGCGATCTTTTCTCTGGAGCTTTCAAGGAGTTTTTTTGCCTCCATTCCCATAAGGTGGCGGGATGAGGGATTACCCCATACATTCAAGGCATCGATAGCCGATATACGCGAGACTTCCGAAGGCTCTGTTGTTGCGGCATTGTCGAGGTAGTGTATTATTTCTGCCATAGCTTATCAAAACTTGAACTCGGAGAAGATCTTGTTCATAGTCTCCTTGTTATCGTCGTAAGTGTCGGGGAGGCAGGTAAAGGTCACGATGTAAACGTAGCCGTCCTTGATAGCGGCGATTTGACGGAACTTGTACTCATTGCCCGTAAGTTTAGCTGTGTAGACCTTCTCCATGGCGTTACGTCCGCCGAGAGTGGTCTTTTCGCTTGATACTTCTTTGAAATCCTTGAAACCTTCCTTGAGGTTTTCTGTTTCTGTCTTCCACCAGTCATCGAGGGTGGCATCGGCGGTCTTGAGATCATATGAAGTAGCAGAAACATTGGGAACTTTGTTTTTTGAATTTGCGGTAGTGTAGCTTTCCTGAGAGCCGATTACCCAGTCTTCGGGAACGTAGAGCTTGTAGCTTGCCTTTTCGCTTGAAGCCAGCTTCATACCGTCCGGAACACCGTCCTTGGAGCAGGAAGTGAAAACTGCGAGGGCGAGGATCATAGCGAGGATGAGGGAAAGTAGTCTTTTCATAATAATCTCCATTCAGCACGTTAGGCTGTATATTAAATAATGTAGTCGATTTTAAGGTATCACAACCATTATACAACAATCGTTTTAATATATCAATGATGAAATTGTGAATAATGGGTGATAATTGAATCGTTGTTTTACGTTGGAGCTTTAAAATACAGCTATAGTTAAATGTAAAAAAACTGACGTAACTTTTTCTCTGTTGTCTTTAACGGAGAAACTGAAGGCACAGAAAATCGGCAGAAAACTTGTTTATTCTGCCGATTTGTGTTATAATAGGGATGGGTGATGAAAATGGGCGAACTAAAAAATCGCAAGACCACCAGATTGAAGGGTGCGGACTATAATCGAAACCAAGCCGTGTTTCTCACGATATGTACGAAAGAGAGAAAGTGTATCCTCTCGCGCGTTGTAGGGACCGGCGTCCTCGACGGTCCGCAAATCAAATTGACAAAATACGGACAAATCGCAGAAAAATACATCCATCAATTGAACGTTTTTTACGATGATCTGTCGGTCGAGAGTTACGTAATTATGCCCAATCATATCCACATTATGCTGTGGGTAAAAGGCGCGGGAAACGGACCGTCGAGGACGCCGGTCCCTACAGTGCAGAACTCCGTTCCGTCGCGGTTCGTATCTACGTTCAAACGATTTTGTAACAAGGAATACGGCGTGAATATATGGCAATATCGCTCCAATGATCATATCATTCGTAACCGTCAAGATTATGATGAGCATTTGCGGTATATTTATGAAAACCCTATGCGGTGGTATTATGACGAATTATACACCGAAGAATAGGGGTATGGGCTTTGCCCGAATCCCGTGTTGCTTGCAACGCTGTAATACAAAGGCGAAACCGGCGATAAAACAGAATGATGAACTTGAATTTGGCGAACAGTTTTCGATAGAATACGTAGGGGCGGTCTGTGACCGCCCGCGGGCGCACACAGTGCGCCCCTACAATGTTGATTGTTAGACTATTAGATAAACTTGAATTTGGCGAGGTAAGCATAATGTATATTGAGACTGACAGAATGGTCATTCGTGATTTTACAATGAATGACTTGAACGATATGCACGATATTTTTGGTGATGGAGAAACAATGAAGAATTGCGAGCCTGCATATACCATTGAGAAAACGGCTGACTTTTTACAAAAGTTCTGTATAGATAAAAAGGGTGCTGTCGCTGCAGTACATAAAGAAACATCCAAGGTAATTGGCTATATTCTATTTAATGAGTTCGATGATGGTGTATATGAAATTGGATGGATTTATAATAAGACTTACTGGAGAAAAGGATATGCCTTTGAATCTTGCAAGGCAGTTGTTGATTATGCTTTCGACAGTATAAAGGCACACAAAATATTTGCTGAAGCGATTGATGGAATAAAATCCGTTAATCTTATGAAGAAACTTGGAATGAAGCTGGAAGGAATACAGAGAAGCCAAGTAAAGGACAATTTCGGAAACTGGGCAGACCTATACTTTTATGGTATTCTTGCGGATGATAGACAGTAATGCCAATTCCAATTTTAGGGAGGGATTATCAAAATGAACGATAACATTATAATTATCGGACCTATCGGTGTGGGTAAATCAACAGTTGCGCCTGAAGTTGCTCGTAGAACAGGAAAAAAGCACGTTAATATGGACGAGCTACGGGGGCAGATTTATGCACTAACCGATTTTTCCAATGAACTCGCAGAAAAAGCATATGACCAAGGCGGGATCATCGGATGGCACAATTATCAAAAACCATTTGAACTGTTTGCTGTAAAAACGCTACTTGAACAGCACAAGAACGCTGTTATTGAGTTTGGAGGCGGTCAAAGTGTATACACCGACGCTGCTCAAGCAGACACTTTTTTGAGCCTTATTAAGGATGAGCCATTTGTTATTCTAATGTTACCTTGTGAGGATTCTGAAAGAAGCAAGAAGGTACTTAGTAAGCGGGCAAGAAACAAGGGGGAACGGATTTTGAATGATATATTCATCACCTCCGAAACAAACAAAAACGCAGCAAAGTATGTTGTCTATACAGATGGCAAAACGCCCCAAGAGACCATTGATGAGATTGTTGGCATTTACCTTGAACCAACCACCAAGTGATAATGTTGTAATAACAAATTCCAATTTATCGAACGGAACAAGAAGAATCCCGACAGACTTGAAATCTGACGGGATTAATTATTTGTCTGCTGTGGGGCATTTTTATCCGTAGGGGAGACCTTCGGTCTCACCTACCGTGTGTTATACATTTTCTCCGCTAAGGACATCACGCCTTACGGCAGTTTGATTTTTTTACGGGGTTAAGCCTCATTCTTATCCTCGTCCTCGTCGGTTTCGGGAGGAGCGAGCTTTACGTGTATCTCAAGTACACGCTTGGAGTCGGTATCGGTTACCGTGACGTCAAGTCCGTCTGCGACGAAAGTATCGTCGACAACGGGGATTCGTCCCACGTGCTCCATTACCCATCCGCTGACGGAAATAGAGTCGGACTCAATGTCCTCGTCAAGCTCGAAAAGCTCAAAGAGGTCGTCAAGGTCAGCCGTGCATTTTACTTTATAAGTTTCGTCATCAAGCTTGATAAACTCCTCGATGATCTCGTCGTGTTCATCCCAGATGTCGCCGACAAGCTCTTCAAGAATATCTTCCATTGTGACGATACCGAGAGTTCCGCCGTATTCGTCGGTAACAACCGCAATGTGAGACTTCGCTTTCTGAAGGAATTTCAGAATCTCGCGGATCTTCATTCCGGGAGTTACGTAAACGGGGAGCTTCATGATCTCGGTGAGAGGTTTAGATGTTACACGGGGACCGTCATAGAAATCCTTCTGATGAACGATACCCACGATATTGTCAAGTGAATCGTTATATACGGGGAGACGGGAGAAGCCGGTCTTCGTGAATACTGAAGCGATGTCCTCCATTGACGTGTCGTCTTCAACACCTACAACGTCAACTCGGGGAGTGAGAATGTCACTTGCTACCTGTTCGTTAAATTCAACGGCGCTTCTGAGAAGGTCTCCTTCTTCGCTGTCGATCTCTCCGCCTTCCTCAACGGCATCGATAAGTGTGATGAACTCGTCGGGAGTCATGCCGCGGTCTTCCTTGAACTTGAAGATCTTGGAAAGCAGCTTTTTCCAGAGAGCAAAAATGAAATTTACGGGAGTGAGTATCCACATAAATACAGTGATAAGGGGAGCAGAGAAGCGAGCGAAGGCTTCGGGGGATTCTTTTGCAAGACTCTTCGGTGAGATCTCACCGAAGACGAGTACTACAAATGTAGTAACTGCGGTGGAAACGGTTGCCGCTACGTTTTGATTATTCTTGATTATATCAATGAAAAAGATCGTAGCAACAGATGAAAGCGTGATGTTTACGATGTTGTTTCCAACAAGTATAGTTGAAAGAAGAGTATCGTATTTTTCCGCGAGAGTTAGCACGCGTTCGGCTTTTTTGTCGCCTTTATCTGCGAGTGTGCGGAGACGGGTCTTGTTGATGGTTGAAAAAGCGGTCTCCGTTGCCGAAAAGTAGCCTGACATGATGACAAGAACCACCATCAGAATTATGGTCGGTATATGATCGGTTATCATTTTGAAATATATCCTCCTGTAAATTAAGCAAAAGTCAGTGTAATAATTGAGATAAATCTGATCTGAGCCTTGACGGTATCAACAGCGCAGATATTTATCCGGCATTACAGAGAGGTCGCATATTTCGTTAGTGTTTCTCTTGTCACGGCAGTTTAACGTCGTGCAATTTCGGGGGGGTTCTTCCATTTTCTGCTTTATAGCTTTCGACAAAGGCGAATGGCTCACTATGAAGGTCGGGAGATTAAAATGTCGTTGAGATACGCGCGGTGTCGGGGTCATGTGAGCTTCAAATTTACGGCGGTGCCGCATGGTCACAGACCTTAGACTGTCACGCCTCCCCCGACGTCCGGGGGAGGGGACAGAGATCAAACTGATTACTTCTTGAGTGCGATAGCTTCCTTTGCCTTAGCCGCGATGGACTCTGCGTCAAGGTGGAAGTAGGAGATAAGCTCCTTAGCGGGACCGCTTCTGCCGAACTCGTCGTTTACGCCGACCTTGAGTACGGGAGTGGGGCACTTTTCGCTGAGACACTCAGCTACAGCGGAACCGAGACCGCCGATGATAGAGTGCTCTTCACAGGTTACAACTGCACCGCAAGCCTTAGCTTCAGCGATTACGAGCTCCTCGTCAAGAGGCTTGATGGTGTGAATGTTGATAACGGAAGCCTTGATACCTTCCTCAGCGAGAATATCTCTTGCGAGGAGCGCCTGCTCAACTTCGATACCTGTTGCGATGAGAGCAACGTCACAACCGTCAGCGAGCTTTACACCCTTGCCGATCTCGAACTTGTAGTTTTCGTCATTGATCACCGGAACAGCCATTCTTCCGAAGCGGAGGTAAACGGGACCGTTCATTTCGATAGCAGCCTTAACAGCGAGTCTTGCCTCAACTGCGTCAGCGGGGTTGATAACGGTCATGCCGGGGATGGTACGCATGAGAGCGAGGTCCTCACAGCACTGGTGGGTAGCACCGTCTTCACCTACGGTAACACCTGCGTGTGTAGCACCGATCTTAACGTTGATGTGGGGATAACCTACAGAAGTCGGAGGCCAAGCGGT
>JAZUBG010000153.1:0-9935 GCA_045638405.1 Eubacteriales bacterium
GCCCGCTTGGCCTCCCACTTCGAAATCAGTGTCGTAGTAACCGGCGCCTCCAGCCTCGGCGGCAAAGGTCCACACACCGTTTTCCTTCAGCTTTTCAATAGTCTGAGCAATATTCGCAACCCGGCATACCGCCATATGCCAAATGGCACCTGCCGAAGCCTTGGCTACAACAGGGGTAAGTCCCGACGAGTGTCTCTTGGGAATTATTACACCGTGAGCACCCGCGCACTCAGCACAGCGGATAAGCGCGCCGAGATTGTGAGGGTCTTCAACTCCGTCAGCGATAACGATAAGAGGCTTTTCTCCTCTCTCCTCTGCAATAGCGAGAATTTCAACAGAAGAATATTCTTTCTGAGCCGCGTATGCAACGATGCCCTGATGATGAGCCCCCTTAGCTATGTAATCAAGCTTGGAGGGTTCGGCATTCACTACGGGGATACCTCTCTCCTTCGCCTCAGCAACGAGAGCTACAATAGAGCCTTCCCTTCCGCTGACGAGGATCTTATCGATCGCCGCACCGCTCTTCAAAAGCTCGCGGACAGCATTACGTCCCGCAACAATTCCGCTGTCAACCTCAGTTTCATTACTTTCAGCATCAACGGGACTGTTAACACGCTTGGTATTGTCTCTACCCTGTTTCTTTGTTTTGTCGTATTTATATCTGTTTTTTTCCATAATTCCATTCACACGCAGAGTTTCAGAATTGCACCTCTCGTTCAAATACAGTTAGGCACTATACTCTACAATATATATTGTACCATACTTTTTGCTATTTGTACACACATTTTTTCTCTTTTTATGATTATTATTGCTTTTATCGTGCCAATTTATCTTGAAAACAGCATCACTCTGTGTTACAATAGTGTAGAAAATTCACTTTGGAGGCACGCAAAACACGTTTTTTGCATGAATTATATGAATAAAGAAAACTTTTCCATAAAAGATGTTGAAGGCATGGCGAGAGATGCGGCAAAAGAGATCTGCGAGATTGGCAAACTGAAAGAAGGCAGTATTCTCGTTGTCGGATGCTCGTCCAGTGAGATCGGCGGAGGTATCATCGGTCATGCGTCAAGCCCTGAGTTGGCGGATGCTGTATACAGAGGCATCACCTCTTACACCGCAGATAGAGGTATTTTTCTCGCCGCACAGTGTTGTGAGCACCTTAACCGCGCACTGGTTATTGAAAGATCACTTCTGACTAAGCTCCCACTTGCAGAGGAAGTAAACGTAGTACCACAGCCCAAAGCCGGTGGATCCTTTGCCACTGCCGCTTATAATAATATGAAGGAACCCGTCATGATCGAGACCATCTCAGCCGATGCAGGACTTGATATCGGTTCAACTCTCATTGGTATGCACCTGAAAAAAGTAGCTGTTCCCGTACGTCTTTCGGTAAAGTTCATCGGTGGTGCATACGTTACCGCGGCAAGAGTTCGTCCGAAGTTTATCGGCGGATGCCGTGCGGTATATGACGAGGAAAAAATGTAAATTCCCGATACTTTTTTGATGTAATTTTGCGGTGCTTTTTTACGTAATGTATTGAAGTACCGTATTTTTCATGATATAATAAACCCGTAAAAATTATCATTCATACAAGGAGGATAAAATATGAATGTAAAAAGAATTATTTCCGCAGTTCTCGTTGCAGTAATGCTCCTCGGAACGCTGAGTGTTGGCATGACTGTCGTTGCCGCGGAAAAAATCACATACTCTGACGTAAACGAGGGTATGTGGTCCTACGGTGACATCATGTACGTCAGCGAAAACGGACTAATGAATGGCACGGGTGGATCTACCTTCTCACCCGCAGTTGACGTAACACGTGCAATGGTTGTCACCGTTCTCTACAGAATGGAAAACTCACCTGAAGTTAAGTTCGACAAGTACGCTTACGCTGACGTACCCGCAGGAGAATTCTACTCCGATGCGGTTATTTGGGCGAAGAACGGTGGAATCGTAACTTCCGTAGGTGTAGACGCTGACTACAACGATCTTTTCGCTCCCACACGTTCCATTACCCGTCAGGAGCTTGCAACCATGTTCGTGCGCTACGCTGAGTATCGCTACGTTATCACCGAAAAACAAGCAAATCTTGCGGGCTTCAAGGACTTTGGTGACGTTGCTGACTGGGCTTCAAAGGCTATGGCATGGTGCAACGAAGCGGGACTCATCAACGGTACGGGAAACGGTGACACACTCTCCCCCAAGATGACAGCAACAAGAGAACAGTTTGCAGCTATCATCCATCGTTTCAAGGAAGCTGAGTTCGAGTATCAGTATATCCTCAAGGAACCTAAACCCATCTCCAAGTTTACCGAACCCGAATATCCCCTGGTAAACGATGCTGACCTCTACGTTGCAGTAGACGGAAGCGACACAAACCCCGGAACTTTAGAAAAACCTCTCGCAACCTTTGAGAAGGCTGTTGAAAAGGTACGCGAGCTTAAGAAGACCGCAAAGGACGAGATCGTTGTTGCTTTCAAGGCAGGCGATTACGGATGTCTCAATCTTGAGCTTGGTGAGCTTGATGCCGGCACAGAAAAGGCTCCCATCAAGTACTGCAAGTACGGTGACGGCGACGTTCTCTTCAGCAACGGAGTCACTGCGTTTATCGACGAATTTGAGCCCATCGACGAAAGTGACCATTATCTCTTCCCCGAAAGCAGCTATCCCCACATTATGAAGGCGGATATGTCAGGTAAGAATTACGTTGGCGAGCTTAACGGCTACAGTCCCCTTTTCAGTGAAGATGAAAGAATTGAAATGGCACGTTTCCCCAACAAGAACCAGAGCGGAAAGGATATGTCCTACACAATTGCTCCCGAAGGCTCTTACCCGAGTGCTGACGGAAGCATTGGATACGGTGCATGGACGGTTCCTGTAAACGCAGCCATCAAGAGACGTTTTGATAGATACCATTCATATGAAAACATTGCGATCATCGGTTGTGTTGGTCACGAGTACGACGGCGACTATCTCCTCGTATCCGACTATAACAAGGAGACCGGAGAGATCACAATGGTTGCCCAGGATACCGTTTACGGATTCGGCTCAATGGGTGGACTTATCGTTTACTACATGAACGTATCCGAGGAGCTTGACTTTGAGGGTGAGTATTGGTTTAACCCCCAAACAAAGACTCTTTACGTATACGACCCCACATATACACGTTATACTCTTGCGACCGGAGGTACCTTCCTTAAGGTAAACGGAGCGGACTACGTAAGCTTTGTTGGTCTCGATTTCAGTTACTGTACTGAAGATGCGATTATTGTGAACGCTGATAACGTCACCATCGATGACACAAATATCGTTGGTTCAAACGGCGCTTACTTTGCTGTTCAGATGAACGGATATAATAATAAGATCATAAACTCCGACCTCTCCCACCTTGCCGCAGGCGGTATCGTTGTCGGTGGCGGTGACTTTGAATTCCTCACTCACTCCAACAATGTTGTAGACAACAACCTTATCCATGACTACGGTCAGATTCATCACACATGGACAGCAGGTGTACGTATTCACGACGGTGTCGGCGTAACTGTATCTCACAACGAGATCTACAATGCTCCTCACCTTGCAATCATGTTCGCAACTATCTGGGACAGATCCATCGACTGTATCATTGAGTACAACTACGTTCACGACGTTCTTGATTCATGGTACGGAGATATGGGCGCGATCTACTGCGGACGTCTCCACACAGAGCGTGATAATATCGTAAGATACAATCTTATTACCAATATCCACAGCGGTGGTGCTTGGTCAGTATACATTGACGACGGTATGTCAGGTCAGCAGTTCTACGGTAACGTATTCTACAACCCGAGTGCATATGCATTCCTTCATTCCGGCGGACGTGACAACGTAATCCAGGATAACGTTATCATCAGAGGTAGCGATAGTAACGCTGCAGACAGCCAGCCCCTTCGCATATGGGCAAAATGGGCTGATATGATCGTATCTGACGGATACGTACCCAGCGGAAACTGGACACATCTGCTCCAGCTCGTTCCCCAGTATCTTCCCAAGGATCCCGAGGCACTGAAGATTTGGCAGGCAAGATGGCCGGAGCTCTTTAAGGTATACGATCACGTTAACAGTAAGCCCATGATCGACTGTGTTACCGAAAATCTCGACGAGTACTATATGATGGCTAACTCTGCAGGATGCGTGATCAAAAACAACTATTCATTCGGATATTCATCACTTGAGCATTGGCTCCTTGATCCCCACGAGAATAAATTCAACGAGTTCAAAAACAATCCCATCTGGGATGAAGAAGCTATCAAGGGCGAGGGCGATGCACCTCACATCTTCGTAAATCCCGCGCTTGGAGACTATACTCTCCGCGACGACTGTTCTCTTGATTTTGAGTACAAGTACGACTTCAGTAAGATCGGCAGATATTAAACCTACTATAGTCGTAAAAAGCAACCTATGTCACGTTTAGTCCCCTCATACGTCCCCCGCTACAACGGGGGACGTTGTTTTTTCATCAAAATATCATAAATTCAAATCGGCATTGACAATCCAAAAGAAAAATGTTATACTAAATTTGCGACACAAATGAATAACACCTAACTGTTTTGTACAGAAATAGTATGTATTTTTTATTTAGGTAAAAATGCATGCTCTTTTTCGCATACTATTTTTGTCTCAAAACAGAAAGTGTCGGAATTTGTGTCGCAGCAAAACGGAGCTGTGCATTTTTCGGTGCGCGGCTTACGCTGCGCACTTTTTTAATTTTGGAGGAAATTTATGCGACACAAATTTCGACACCTATTCAGTATTCTGCTTGCGGTAGCAATTCTTCTGCCCACAGCGGCAATTGGATTGTCCGCTGCAGAGGAAACTGAGGATAACAACACATTAGCCAAAGCGGATGAAATCAACATTGGTGAAACCGTAACGGGATCGTTCAATCAGAATGAAGATAAAGATATATTTCTTATTTCTCTGATAACTCCCGGAGAAATATCGATCAACGTTTCTGCAAATGCATATAGCTGTAGGTTTTACTTATATAATGAAGCCGGTGAAAACTTATTATCTCACCAAAATTATAGTGATAAAGGCTCAGGAATGGCTTCCGAAAGTTATATATTTGATCTGCTTCCGGGTAACTACTATATCTCATTAACTGGTTATTGTCCCCAAGATTACTCCGGTGACTATTCCGTTACTACCAAATTTGTTGAAGCTAAAGTTACGGAAAACGAAAACAATGATGACATAAGATCAGCACAACCAGTCAATCTTAACGAAACAATGTACGGCTTTATGCCATACACTCCTTCACCTGACAACTACGTTTTTACCGTACCCACATCAGGCAAATATTATATACATTTTACCGCTTACTTCAGCAGCATAGGTCTGAAACTACTTGATGAAAACGGAAATAAGATCAAGAGCATGGATCATAACAAATCCATACTATCAGATTCATATGAAGTTGTTAAGACATACGAATTTGATCTTGAAGCAGGGACATATTATTTATCCGCAACCCGTAGCAAAGTAGCAGATTACAGCGGGGTGTATTTCGGCGAATACAATTTCAAAATATACCCAGAAAGCAAACCAGAAGATACCCCCACACCTCCTCCGTCAGATGAAGTAGATTCATCAGAGATTTTCAACGATGTTCCGCGTAACGCTTGGTACAAGATCTATATTGACTTTTCAATTACCATAAATATCTTCACCGGCACAAGCGCCACTACCTTCTCACCCGATATGTCTATGAACCGTGCAATGCTCGTAACGGTTTTGTGGAGACTTGAAGGTTCCCCCACGGTAAACTGTAAGCTTCCGTTTAGTGACGTAAATTCAAGCACGTGGTATACCGATGCCGTAAAATGGGCTTATTCGTACGGTATCGTCAAAGGAACGTCTAACACTACGTTCTCTCCCAACATGAACATAACAAGAGAACAGATCGCAACCATACTCTACAGATACGCTTCAGAGACAAAATCATTGAATCTCGGTGAAAGACACAATCTGTATTCCTTCTCCGACGGATATAAGACAAATGACTTTGCCTGGGATGCATTATCATGGGCAACTGCTGTGGAGATCATTAACGGTGCCAACTACGGAAACGGCATTGTTCTTGACCCTCAAGGTGTTGCAACAAGAGCACAGGTTGCAAAAATACTTACAGTATTTTATAACAACTATATGATCTGAGTATCAACACGAAAGAGCATGCATTAAAAATTCATCCTTTCTCCTACGAGAAAGGGTGAATTTTTTATTTTTGAAAAATATTTTCAGCATCACCATCGAGCAAACATATAGAAAACGAGAGAAAAAGCGAGAAAACGAGAGCTTTGATATATCTAAATCAAAATAATCAAAAATTTTATAAAAAAGGTATTGACAAGCACTTTGGTATGTGGTATAATCTTCACCGTTAGTGAAAAAATCATCAACTAAAATATTCGGAGGAATGAAAATGTCAACTTTCATGGCAAAGAAAGAAACCATCACTCGTGGTTGGTACATCCTCGACGCTGCAAACAAGCCTCTCGGTAAGGTAGCTGCTACAGCTGCTTCTATCCTTCGCGGTAAGCACCGTCCTGAGTTCACACCCCACGTTGATTGCGGTGAATTCGTAGTTATCATCAACTGCGACAAGGCAGTTCTCACAGGTAAGAAGCTCGATCAGAAGTTCTACCGTCACCATTCCGGTTACATCGGTGGTCTTAAGGAAACAAGCTATCGCAAGCTTATGTCCACAAAGCCTGAGTTCGCTATGGAGCTCGCTGTTAAGGGCATGCTTCCCAAGAACTCCATCGGTGCAAAGTCTCTCACACGTCTTAAGGTATATGCAGGTGCTGACCACGGCCAGCAGGCTCAGAAGCCCGTTGCATACGACGTTGAATTTTAAGAAAGGAACGGTATAAACAATGTATACAAGCGCTAAACCTTATTTCTACGGCACAGGCAGAAGAAAGAGCTCTGTAGCACGTGTTCGTCTCTACCCCGGTACCGGTTCCATCACCATCAACGGCCGTGACGTAGACGATTACTTCGGTCTCGAAACACTTAAGCTCATCATGAACCAGCCCTTCGGTGTTACAGGCACTACAGGTAAGTTCGACGTTGTTGCTAACGTAAACGGCGGCGGCGTTTCCGGTCAGGCAGGTGCTATCCGCCACGGTATCGCTCGCGCACTCCTTCTCGCTGATGCAGCTTACAGACCTGCACTCAAGAAGGCAGGCTTCCTCACTCGTGACCCCAGAATGAAGGAAAGAAAGAAGTACGGACTCAAGGCTGCTCGTCGTGCAAGCCAGTTCTCCAAGAGATAAGTTCTTATTTCTCAAAGTTTTTGCAAAACAAATCACAGCACTCGCTTCTGCGGGTGCTGTTTTTTCGTTACTGAGTTTTAACCAAGCTGTCTGTTTTCGTATAGGCAAGATTTATTACCGTCTTTCCTTGCTCTAAAGCATACTTTGCAGTTTTATACGCACCTCCTGAAGAATGTTCAACATAGCATATTATCATATCCGCTCTGTCTACTATTTCCCTATTTCGTATTTGAATTGCGGACTTTGGGTGCGCCTTTGACGCATCACGAGATATTTCAACCTCACTGTAGTACTCCTCAAAGTTTTTTTGATTATTGAGGTATTCGGCAGTGGGGTATGGCAACACCAACACAAGTGAACTGTTTTCCTTCCCTTTTCCAATTCGCCGCACTGATGATGCAGCACACTGATCAAATTCTCCATTTCTACCCACTAAAAAACGAACGTATTCTTTTTCTTCTATAACTCTGCTTATCTGTTCCTCAAGCAACTTTTCGATCCGTAAAACATCCCCAACATACCTATGACCGAAAAATGCTACTGTAAAAACATCATACATACCACTCGTCCTCCGTTATGATTACTGTTATTAGTTTCAGTTTCACCACCATTATACCGCTATCCGCGGTAATTATCAACTGTAATCGGTAATTTAATCGTGCATATTACCGCTTAAATTATTATAAAATAATAAAAAGCGAGGTGTTATCGATGGATTTACAGTTTATAAGAGAGCGCATTTCAGTTTTGAGGACTAAAAAGAACGTCTCGGAATATAGAATGAGTACCGATTTAGGTCATAGCAAAAGTTATATACAGAGTATATCTTCCGGTAGATCAATGCCGTCTATTAGTGAATTTCTGTACATTTGCGAATATCTCGGTGTAACGCCACGTGAGTTTTTCTCCGAGGATATTGAGGAACCACAGTTGGTACAGAAGCTATATAATTTAACCCGTAATATGCCCGAAGCAGATTTGAACGTGCTTATCAGCACTGCAGAACGATTAAACGGTAAATAATGCTTATTCCCGGACATATTCACCGTCTGACAAAATAATGTTTTCAGTGTGTATTCCTACAGCGCTCGCTTCAGCGAGTGCTGTTTTTTTCGTTCGCCTATTTATTTTCCCGCATTTCTATGGTAAAATGGTATCAGATAACGAGCATCAGAGGTTGACATTATGAATAAAACAATTCTTGAAACGGAGAGACTGCTCCTCAGACGGTACTGCGCGGAAGATCTCACGGACCTGTACGAATATCTGTCCGACGAAGACGTGGTAAAATACGAGCCGTATAAACCTATGGATATGAGTGAGGCTGCAAAGGAGCTTGAACTTAGGATAGCTGACGATGAAATGATCGCTGTTGTACTGAAAGAAACAGAAAAACTCATCGGAAACTTATATCTCGGGAAGAGAGAATTTAATTCTCTTGAGCTGGGTTACGTTTTCAACAAAAACCATTGGAAACTTGGGTACGCCAAGGAAAGTTGCACGGCACTGATCAAAAAATCCTTCTTAGAAGGTATACACAGGATCTACGCTGAATGCGACCCCGACAACACCGCTTCATGGAAGCTCCTTGAAAGCTTAGGCTTCTCTCGCGAGGCGCATTTCAGGAAAAACGTGTATTTTTGGACGGACGCAGATGGTACGCCCATTTGGAAAGACACGTTCGTATACTCACTGATCAATGAGTAAAACGTCAATCTTCCCATTTCTGCTAAAAATCATTGACTCATACCCGACTTTGTGATAGAATTACGTCAGATAATACTCAAAATCCGAAAGGAAAGTATAGATGAAAGTTACTGAGTTAAATAAAAACCTTCTTCCCGAGAAGTCTGTTGAACGTGACCTTATTTGGATCGACGCTGCCGAGCCCGTGTTTACTACCCACGGTGTGTTTTATGACGAGTCTCAGGGACAGTACGTCCGTATGCCGCAGAGTGTAGCCGATGCTACAAGTGATATGGTATCTGCGCTCAACCGCAGTACTTCCGGTGGCAGAATCAAGTTCCGCACCAATTCAAAATGTATCGCTATCCACGCGGTTATGTTCGATAATGACGAAGTGCATCACGTATGCCAGATGGAGCACGGTTTTGACCTTTGTACTCAGAATTCATTTTATCCCCGCAGTACCTTTGCATACAGTCTTGTGCCCGGAGGCACAATGAGACGCAGCTTCTCCGCTACCTACGGTACCGGCGGTGAGATGGCTGACTTCACACTCCACCTTCCTACAAACGGCAAGGTGTACAAGCTGTACATCGGTCTCACTCCCGACTCCGAAGTTGAGATCCCCACTCCCTATAAGTATGAAAAGCCCGTTGTATTTTACGGCTCATCCATCACTCAGGGTTCATGTGCCTCACGTCCGGCAAACATATACGAGGCCGTTATTTCCCGTCATCTTGACACGGATTTTGTTGACCTCGGATTTGGCGGAAGCTGTCTTGGTGAAAAGGCTGTCGTTGATTACATAGCAAGTCTTGACATGAGCGTATTCGTTTGCGACTACGATCACAACGCTTCCGGTGCTGAGTATCTTGAGAAAACACACCAAGTCGGATCGTAGCCATGTCGTTCTGTGAGCCAAGGAGT
>JAZUBG010000154.1:0-4411 GCA_045638405.1 Eubacteriales bacterium
CACAGATCTCAGCACATTCTGCGAATGTGCGACATCAACCTTTGGTTGATGCCCCTACGGAAATCTGTGGAATTCCGTCCACCGACGGAGGTTACGTGCAGGTTGAAGGGTAATGTCCAACCACATGGTAGGGGAGGGGCTTGCTCCTCCCGTTCGTGCAGATTTAGCCTTACGTTATGGAATGAGATCCTTCGGTCGTTTTTATTTATGCCCTCTCCGTCGGTTGCACCGACACCTCTCCCATAGGGCGAGGCTGATATATATTCGTCCGATTCTCCTCATCCACCGCTGACGCGGTTCCCCTTCTCCGCTGGAGAAGGCTTATATTCCTTAATTTTGCACTTTGCACTTTGCATTTTGCATTAAAAAATGAGCCATCTTTCGATGACTCATTTTTGTTCGTTTTACTTTACGAAGGTACCGATTCCATCTGCCATGTTTTCGAGAACCTTCTGAGGATCCTTAAGCTTGTTGAGAATGATACAGCTGGGTCTGTCCTTGGTGTTGTTGTCCCATGTGTCGTCACCGCGGATTCTCCAAAGCTTGATGATCTCAAGCTCGCAAAGCTCGGGAGTGTCAAACACAGCAGGTGCCGCAACGTCCCAGAAAATGTGCCACCAGCCGTCGGGATCACTGTAGAATCCACCGTCGTGAGCACCGGCCATTTCACCGCCGAAGCACTTACTGATGGGATCGTCTCCGGGGAAGCTTTCTTCAAGGAAAGCTCTGCCTGTCTTAAGAGTCTGAGTACCCTTTGTGGAGTCGCCGCTGATTGCGGGGAGCCATACCAGCTTAACACCGCTGTTCATCATGTAACGGCCTGCGGTTCTGTCCTGACCGAAGTTGAACTCACCTGCTCCGCTGTCGTAGAAGTTGGCACCAAGCCATACAACGCACATATTATCCTTGATGGAAGGATCCTTGGCAAGTGCGCACGCGATGTTGGTTGCACAGCCTGTTGTCATGATGTAAACGATCTCGCTTGAGTTCTTTACCGTATTGATGATGTTGTCAACCGCTTCTGCATTCTTCGGCTTTACCTCGGGGTAACCGATACCGCCGTCATCGGGCTTGGTTACTGTGTCACCTACTCCCTTGTAAACGGGAATATCTTCACGTCCGAGGAGAGTGAGGATCTCTTTGATCTCGTCGTAGCCCTTCATCATACCCGCTTCTCTTGTGGGAACGAGAGCTGTGTTGAGGAACTGAGAAGCATTGATGGAAACTACGTCAAGCTTATCAGAGGAAAGCGCATACGCAATAGCGTACTGATCGTCGAACTCGTTACCTGCGTCAGCATCGATGATAACCTTCTTAACTCTGTCGGACTTGATGTCTGCGAGAACGTCTTCAAGACTCATAACTGCAGGCTTAACGGGAGTCTCGGGGTTTTCGGGAGTCTCGGGATTCGTGCTGAAGATGTCATACTTTTCGCAGAAGCGCTGGAAGATGGTAGCCATCTCGCATCTCTGAGTATTTCCGAGAGGAGCGAGGAGGACCTTTCCGCCCTCGTTTCTACCGTTGAGAAGCTCCGCGCCAAGCGCCCACACTACAGCCTCGGATGCCCATGAAGCAACGTCTGCCTTGTCGGAGAAGCCGTCAAGCTTACCCTTCTCTGCGGTGTCAAGCTTCTTGTACTGAGCGAAGCGGTAAAGCATGGTTACGATCTCCTGACGGGTGATGTTTCCGTCGGGATTAAAAGTGGTAGCACTGCTACCGTTTACAACGCCGGACTCATACGCCCACTCAACTGCGGGAATGTACCAATCCTGGCTGAGGTCAACAAACGGAGAAGTCTTTTTAGCCTCGGGGGTACCTTCAAGACGGTGAAGGATAACGGCGATCATTGATCTTGTGGAAAGATCGGCAGGCTTAAAGGTGTCGGCATTTCCCGCACCGCCCATAATTCCGTTGGAGGCAACGTAGTCTACCGCATCGCGGTACCACGCATCACTTGCAACGTCCTTGAAGCTGTCGGCAGAGTCCGCGCTTGCGGGGATGACTGTGCATACGGCAGCAAGGAGAAGCGCAAATGTGAGTACTAATGAAATCAGTTTTTTCATAGTTTCACGTCCTTTCAAATACATATAGAGTGTACTCTTCGGTATCAGTATACAGTACGGGAGATTTCTTGTCAAGAAAATTTTTCGTTCCCCGAGCAGTTTTTCACACGTAACGGCCGTGATGTGTCAAATTTCTCAAAAAGTAGAAAAAAAGCGTGGGAAACGCATAAAAAATCTGCATTTTGTCCGAAAATAAGGAAAGCTTCTGTCAATAGATATTCAGTCGGAATGTATATTATTTTCACAAAAAAGGGTGAAATATGGTTTGAAATTCTCCATTTAGGCACGGGCAAAACATCCCGTTTTTGAGTTTTCAATAGGTAAAACTACGAGTTTTCAACAGCTAAACGTGTGGAAAACATGGAAAACTTTTTAATAAATCCTTGTAAAACCCTTGTAAGTATTGAATTTTAACGACTTTTTCAAAAGGGGTGTTGAAAACTGCTGTTGAAAAGTCATGTTTTCACCGTCGAATTTCCGCAACTTGGTAAGAAAAACGCCATTTTTGGTGCTATTGCTGAAATATAGTTTCGTTTTCAACAATATTTGCATATTCACCGTGAATATACACGGGAAATGGAAAAATGCAAAATGAAAAGTGCAAAATTTCGGATGAGAAATGAACGTTTCCAAGTCAAACGTATGTCACCTCTGTCAGCAGACGAAATATCACACTCAATTTTGCGCTTTGCATTACATAGACGCAGTCTGTGTCTGATTGTTTTTTGGAATTGATCCGCCTTTTTCAAAAAAATCACACACTTCGCCTCACGTGCATACCATTTAAGTAGTCGGAGAGCATACGTCTCGCCGACGAGAACAAAAAAAAGATCCCCGCGGGCACAAAAAAATTCCCCGCGCGGTAAAAGGTCGAAAAAGTGAAAAAACAAATAAGTCTATCGTCCCTCTCACCGGGGCAGACGGGGACAGTGCTCTCGCCTTCTCATCCGTCGGCGGGGATGCAGCTAAGGCTCCGCGAGCTTGGTTTTGCGGAAGGCGAAGCGGTCAGATGCGTGGGGGTAAGTCCCGGCGGCGGGATGAAAGCCTACAGCGTCATGGGTGCCGTCATCGCACTGCGGAATTGTGACGCCGTGTACGTGAAACTGGAGGTCCCCGGGGAAAATGAAATCCAAAAGTAAACCGAATGGAGAAGTGTACGAAAAATGGATGACAAAACAGCCTTCACGGTGGCTCTTGCCGGGAACCCAAACGTGGGAAAGAGTACCGTGTTCAACGCGCTCACGGGACTGAGACAGCACACGGGAAACTGGCCCGGAAAGACGGTTGAGAGAAAAAGCGGTACCTTTACCGTTTCAGGCTTCAAAATCACCCTCGTTGACGTGCCCGGAACATATTCGCTGGAGGCGAAAAGTCCCGAAGAGGCTCTTGCCGCAGAGTATCTTACGGGTGTAGGGGACAGTAGTCCCGACGGGGTTATCGCGGTGTGCGATGCCTGCTGTCTTGAACGGGGACTCGACTTCGCCATGAAGCTGCGTGAAAAGTGTCCGCGACTCCTCGTGTGTGTTAACATGATGGACGAAGCGGCACGCCGCGGCATTTCCGTAGACTGCGAAAAGCTCACCGGTCTTCTCGGAGTCCCCGCAGTCGGAACGGCGGCAGGCACGGGCGAAGGACTTGACGGGTTAAAAGAGGCACTGTACAGTCTGCTTACCACGGAAGCGGAGTACGGCAAACCCAACCTGACTCCGAGGGAGATCTGCCGCCTTACCGTTACCGTTACGGGAGACACGGAAGCAAAGGACAGACGTCTCGACCGTATCTTCACGGGAAGATATACGGCGTATCCCGTGGCGGCTCTCCTTCTGGGGTTAGTTTTTTTCATAACGCTCCGCGGAGCAACCCCCCTTTCCGACGGTCTGAGTTATCTCTTCGGATACCTGGAAAACGGCGTGAGACGTCTTCTTGAACAGACGCTCCTCCCGCAAACCATCACTTCCCTTATCTGTGACGGGATTCTCAGGGTGCTTTTCTGGGTAGTCGCTGTGATGCTTCCCCCAATGGCAATATTCTTCCCGCTGTTCACACTGATCGAGGATTTCGGTTATCTGCCGCGGGTGGCATACAATTTCGATTCATCCTTCAGACGTTGCGGCTCCTGCGGAAAACAGTCGCTTACCATGATGATGGGACTCGGCTGCAACGCAGTGGGTGTGATGGGATGCAGGATAATCGACTCTCCTCGTGAGAGACTGATCGCCCAGCTTACAAATGCCTTCGTACCTTGCAACGGCAGGCTCCCCGTACTTTCGGTGTTCCTCACCGTAGCGGCACGGGGGACGGGAACTCTCGGCGGACTCCTTCTGTGTCTTACCGAAGTCGGATCGTAG
>JAZUBG010000155.1:0-5262 GCA_045638405.1 Eubacteriales bacterium
CGGGAATACCCAGCTTCTTTGCTTCGAGAACAGCGTTGTGTTCCTTGCGGGGGTCAACAATGAAAATAGCGGAAGGAAGTCCGTTCATGTTCTTGATACCGCCGAGGTTCTTTTCAAGGTTGAACATTTCCTTCTGAAGAGCAGCAACTTCCTTCTTGGGAAGCATATCGAATGTGCCGTCTTCCTGCATCTTCTCGAGCTTGCGGGGTCTCTCGATAGACATCTTGATGGTCTTGTAGTTGGTAAGCATACCACCGAGCCATCTTACGTTTACGTAGTACATGCCGCATCTCTCAGCTTCCTCACGGATAGCGTCTGCAGCCTGCTTCTTTGTACCAACGAAAAGGATGTTGCCGCCGTCAGCAGCGATGTCGCGAACGAAATTGTAAGCTTCCTCGAACTTCTTGATTGTCTTCTGAAGGTCGATGATGTAGAGACCGTTACGCTCTGTGAAGATGTACTCAGCCATCTTGGGGTTCCAGCGTCTTGTGTGGTGACCGAAATGTACACCTGCTTCAAGAAGCTGCTTGATAGATACGATAGACATTTTTATGTCCTCCTTCGGTTTTTTTCCACCATAGCGGATTTTCTGTAACCGAGCTCACGTGAGAAATCGGCACCGGCAGAAAGGCTGCGCTATGTGTGTGATAAATTATTTGTGTGTTTACACACCTAAGTATTTTATCATAACATTAAAAAAAATGCAATACTTTCCTGAAAGTTTTTTTCGTTATTCTGTAAGATTTTTGATTTTTCCGTGAGTTTTTTCCCGTCACAAAGCAACAATTCAAAACAGGTTCCACTTCTTGTCTTTTTTACATTCTCTACTGTTGCAACTGTCGGTATTTCCTGTTATTTGCAACGGGAGATCAACAAGAATCGTATCCTTCCCCATCTTTTCGATCTTTTCCCACGGAACCCTTACGTGATGTTTCGATGAAAAGACCGAACATATTCCTTCCGGTGCCACGATCAGTGCCGTAACCTTACCGCAATCGACATCGATTTCAAGTTCTGACACTTTCCCGAGCTTTTGCCCGTTACAAATGTTTATAACGTCCTTTTCTCTCAGATCAAGCGTTGTGCATCCCATATACGTTCTCCTGATTTAATAAAATTCACTAGAACAATATTCACTAAAATACAAAAAAATACCGAAAAGGCAAACTTTTCGGTATTTTCAGTGTATCAACGATCAATATCTTCGGCACATTCGGTTTCATGAACTTCCGCGTGAGAAAACATACTTTCAATCAGACGGTTTACACTGTCCGCGTTTGCCGAGTAAACATTCGTCGAGGTACCGGTCACGTAGTAAACAGTATCTTCATTTCCATCTCCCACAAGCAAAGTATAATTTGCATCAACAAGGAGATTGGGCTGAGAATCTGACGGAGCGTTATAGAAAATATCTATCTTTCTGCAGTTTTCGCCGATACCGTAAGACAGCATATTATCATAGGCATCAACAGAAGCAAGGTCATGAAACTTGAAAGTCAGCTTCATATCCGCTAAAAAATCCGTCATTTTATCGCAATCGGTGTAAGTTACCGCAGTGCCGTCTTTATCGGTCACAGTCAAGGACATAACAGTCCCATTTGAAATCACAGTGGGAAAACTGTCGTCAAGCCCAAGTAGTTCTTTCACGTTCACATTAAAGTAAGCTGACAAAGAATCGGAAAACATATAAACCTTACTGTCAAAAGACAGATAGGTATATCCTTTATAGGAGCCTTTACTGCCTACTTTAAACTCATGATCACTGCCATCGTTCAAGGAAACTTTAACGCTGAGAGAAGGATTATCAAGTCCGTAATCGGACAGATTTCCGCCTTCGATCTGTCTTACAACCTTAACTGAAGTAAGCGATGTAAGCATTTCATTCACAATATCCTCGTTAGCCTCAAAGTCAGCGAAACTTTCGGTGAACCACTCGCTCCCATTCTTCAGCAAAGTTATTTCCGTATCTCCGTAATTGTATTCAAGACGAAAAATGTCTGCCGCAGAAAAATTTGTAACAGTAAAACTTTCCGCATCGGTACCGTCACCCTCTGAATTACTGCCGTCACCTGTCAGTACCACAGCAATGATACTCAAAACCGCAATCGCAAGAAGCAGAATTGACAAAGGCAGAATCTTTTTAAGTTTAACTTTTACGGTCATCTGCCATTCGCCTTACAGCTTTCTTCTTCTGAACCAAATTGCAAAGCCCGTACCGAGGATCGCTATCGGCAGTACAACGGTAAACACAAGCATCCAAACGTCGGCGTGTGACTGTGGTACGGTAAGAGGCTCGATCTCCGATGTCTTACCGAGAATCGAAAGACTTACAGTGTTCTTGCATATATACGCAATAGAAGCCATGAAAAATTCGTCATTGTTGGAGGTCGAAGCATAATCCGGATTGGTGAGAACAGAGTTTGCAAACCAAACAAAGCACGAGTTATCACCGTATTTTCCGCCCTTCACTTCGCGGTCAGACTGAACCGCAGGAGACAGAACCTTACCTTTGTACTCCTCGGGAACGGTATACGAACCCTTTCCGTCAGCAACATGGATTTCACCGTCACCCGAAGTTTTCAGGAGACTTGTGATTATCGCATTGCTTCCGCCCTTTATCTCCTCGATAGCATGTGCGTTTACAAATGCCGTATTTACGTTGGGATTTGCTACAAATGAAGTAATTCTCGTAGGTGACTCAACAAACTTAGGATTAAGTTCAGTCTTTGAGACACTTCCTTGTATATCATAGATTTGACCGTCGATAGCTTTAAGACCCGCATACTCCGCAACCTTGCTTATACCCGGACGGATTTGGGATTTATAATTTCTGTTGTCTGTAATAAGTATGAAGCTACCACCGTCTTTGAGATAAGAGATTATGGTATCCGCAACCTTATCTGTATAATCCGAGGTAGGAATTATTGAAATAATAGCGGAGCAGTCGTCGGGAATTTTCTGAGACTTCTGAAGATTAAGAGTATCGGTCAAGATATTTTCATCCTCGATAAGGTCGGTAAAATATGAGTCAAGCTCCGTCTCACCGTGTCCTGTGAGAAAATAAACCGTTGATATCTTATCTCTCGTAACGTAGTCGATAGATGTTGTAAAGGCAAGCTCACCGAGAAAATAGTTGGTTCCGACTTCAATTCCGTATAGGTAAGCCCAAAGTTTATCCTGGTCGCTTACGTTTGACATATCCCTGTAGTAAATGTCGTCAGAAGTGATCACTTTTGAACGTTTTGAAGTTTCAAAAACAAGGCAACCGTCTTCAGCCAGCTCTTCTTCGGAATACTTATCCATAAAGTTTGGATACACTGCAGGGTCGATGTTTTTCACCTTGATGTTAGAAGACTCCGCTTTGTATCTGAGGAGCATTTCTTCAACCATAGGATCTTCAGACCCCTTCGGTACTACGTAATAAACGTTTACGGCTTCCTTTACTCCGTTAAGTACCTTCGCGGTCTCTTCACCGAGATCAAAAAAGTCAACTGTGTCCATATTGAAATGAGTGTAGTTCGCGGGAATTTTATTCACCACCATGTTAAGGAGCACAACAACAGCAATTGCCGCAATGACAAGTGCTACACCGTAGCCGCCTATCTTCAGACGCTTTTTGCTGAAGGTTTTATTCTTTTTTTCCATGATTTTCACCTCTCAGTCTGACGTCTTAGGACCATCTTTTCTTTTCCATGGAGCGAACCGTCAGGAAAATGAAAAGTACAGTTACGGAAACAAGATATACTATAGCAGGAACGTCAAAAATTCCGAGAAGGAAATTATTGAGTATACCGAAAATATCAAGTTTTTCGAGAATTGACGGGAAGAGACCCGCAAGAATATCTTTTTTAAAAACGTAAAAAAGGACTAAACCTACGGTGAGTACACCGCTGACGGATGAAGCGATAATTACGTTTTTAAGGAATACGTAGACAAGAGCGCCTACCCCCAGAGCTATGACAATGAAGCACACGAGGGACACCCACGGATCTCCGGGGATAAGAAGCGCGATAACGTCTACAAAATACACTAAAAGCAGAGCCCCGAGGGTAGAAACCGCAGAAAGAACAACGCTTTCGGTAAGGCTTGAAATGAACATACCTACAGCTATCAGCGCACAGCCGAGAAGAAAATACGCCAGAATATTAGAGTATGTCATTAGAAAATTAATCGTGCCGTAAAAAGAGAAAATCACAGGATAAAGGCTTACAATAAGTACAGCCACTGCGTTGATGCTTATAAGTGCAAGAAATTTACCTATTACTATCTTGGTCATACCCACGGGCAGTGAGTACAGAAGCGTATCTGTTTTTAGGGATTTCTCATCGGCAAAAGAGCGCATGGTAAGAACGGGAACTGCGATAAGGAAAATGAGTATCGTCTGGAAAAGAGCATACTCGAAAGTCGGGTATCTTCCCATCAGGTTATAAACCGTGGTAAAGATTCCGGTGAATACGAGAATGAGAGAAATGTAAAGAACAGCAGTCATGTTATAAAACGAAGACTTCAGTTCTTTTATGTACTGATTGAACATTACTCTTCACCTCCGACGTCATCAATATCATGTCCATCTTCTGCCGCTTTCACGGAAGATATTTTATACTTTTTGCTTTTTTTACCATCAGATGAAGTAAGTCTCAGGAATATGCTCTCAAGGCTCGCTTCTTCTATACCCATGGAAACAATGGGATATTTAGCCGCAGCAAAGGCAAAGAATATCGCATCTCTCATATCACAGTTTCCGGGCATTTCGACTTTTGCCGTAACCATACCCGCACCTTTTTTATGTACTTCGTAATGCTTGATATCTTTAAGCGCCGAAAGGACTGTCTCAGCCTGGGAAGCTTTGCACTTTACCTCAAGGTTTACGATCTTTGTGCCATCGAATACATTTGTAAGGTTTTCAACTGTGTCGGATGCAACTACTTTTCCTTCGTTAATGATCACAACGTAGTCGCATACTTCGCTGATCTCACTTAAAATATGGCTTGAAAGGATAACGGTATGTTCACGTCCGAGATCGGAGATAAGGTTTCTTATCTCAATGATTTGCTTAGGGTCAAGACCTACCGTGGGTTCGTCAAGAATAATAATTTCCGGATTTCCCACAAGTGCCTGAGCAATTCCGACTCTCTGTTTATAACCCTTTGAAAGATTCTTTATAAGTCTGTCTCTTACTTTAAGGAGAGAAGTTCTGCGGATTACTTCGTCAACCTCACGGTAAAGTGCCTCACCGCGGAGTCCCTTGGCACGACCTACGTA
>JAZUBG010000156.1:0-20991 GCA_045638405.1 Eubacteriales bacterium
TGTCTTCCTAAGACCGCTTGGCCTCCGACTTAAACGTATTCCCCTCACAGATCGAGCAGGTGTTGCTTGAGCAGGGTTACCCCGCAAACTATCAAATCGTTGTTGACAGAGTAAATCACTCCGATACACTTGAAGTAATGGTTGAGATGACTCCCGAGAACTTCTCCGACAACCTCGGTAAGATCACCGAAATGGAAAAGTCTCTCGTTGCAGACCTTAAGACAATGCTCGGTATTTACGCTAAGGTCAAGCTGGTTGCTCCCAAGACTCTCGTGCGCAGTGAGGGCAAGGCAGTACGTATTGTAGATAAACGTAAAATTTAATGTAGGAGGAACTTAAGATGAAGCTTAATCAGATTTCAGTATTCCTCGAGAACCGTCCCGGTCAGCTTGAGGAGATCACAAGACTCCTTGCGGACAACGGAGTAGACCTCCGTGCGATCTCAATCGCTGAAACGGCAGATTACGGTATTCTTCGTCTCATTGCAGACGATGCTGACCGTGCCGCATCAATTCTGCTTTCTAACGGTAATATTCTCACTCTCACACCCGTGACTATCGTCGGAGTGCCCGATGAGCCTGCGGCTCTCTCAAAGCTCCTCGCGGTTATCGCGGGCGGCGGAGTAGATATCGTTTATATGTACTCTCTCTTTGCCAATGCAAACGGCAAAGCGTACATGGTATTCCGTGTAGCCGATAAGGATAAGCTTGCGGAGGTACTTGAAGCAAACGGTATCAGCCGTGCAACAAAGGAAGAACTCGGACTTAAGTAAGTCCGAAAATAATAAGAAAGAAGGTATAAACCATGTTTAAGAAATTCGGTATTCAGCTCTACACAGTACGCGAAACAATCCGCGACGCTGATGGAATCAGAGCAACATTCAAGGCTCTCAAGGAGATGGGTTACGATCAGGCTCAGACCGCAGGTTGTGCTATTTCCTATGAGGAGTTTGGCAAGATCGCTAAGGAAGAGGGCATTGAGATCGTTGGTACACATGACGACTTCGGCATGATGCAGAACGACGTTGAGCAGTGCGTTAAGAACCACCAGGCACTCGGTACCACTAACGTAGGTATCGGCGGTATGCCCGGCGAGTATTATGAGAGCAAGGCTAAGACTCTCGAGTTCTGCGAGATCGCTAACAAGATCGGTGCGGCTCTTAAGCCTTACGGTATGAAGTTCACATACCACAACCACTCCGGTGAGTTCAAGAAGTTCCCCGATTCCGGTGACGACACAATGATGGATATTCTTCTCAAGAACACCGATCCCGAGACAGTTTCTTTCGTAATGGATACATACTGGATCCAGCACGGCGGCGGAGACGTTTGCGATTGGCTTCTCAAGTTTGCAGGCCGTATCGACATTCTCCACCTCAAGGAGAAGATGGTTACAAACTGGGACGGTGAGATCGGTGAGATCGGCCAGGGTAACCTTCCTTGGGCTAAGATCCTCAACACAGCTGAGGGAATCGGCGTTAAGTCTATCGTAGTTGAACAGGACTGCAACTGGAGAGACGGAGACGCTCTCAAGAGTGCGAAGATTTCTGCTGACTACCTTAAGAAGCTTCTCAATATCTGATTTGAGTAATAAAAAACCTGTCGTGGGGACACCGCGGCAGGTTTTTTGTGTGAAAAAGAATATTTTTATCCAAAAAATAAAATATCCCGTGATATAATGTAACCGAGAGCAAGTATTTGTTGTGTATATAGGTGAAAGGCCTTTTAGATTCCGATGAAAGGAGAAGCATATGGACGACAGAAGTATAGTAGATCTGTTTTTCGACAGAGATGAATCTGCACTGTCAGAAACCGAGAGGAAATATAAGAGATATTGTCACAGTATCGCAAACGGAATACTCGGCGACAGACGTGACAGCGAGGAATGCGTAAACGATGCGATGCTCGGTCTCTGGAACACTATTCCACCGAAGAAACCGGAAAACTTAAGGACGTATCTTGCAAAGCTGACGAGAAATCTTGCCATAAACAGATATAAGATGCGTTCAGCCGACAAGCGCGGCGGAGGTAACGTGGATGTGTCACTTGGTGAGCTTGAAGGGTGTCTTGTATCATCAGACAACTTTGAAGTGGTGATGGATTCCATGGTATTAAGCGAACTGTTAAATTCCTTTTTGGGAACTCTTAGTCAGGAAAACAGGATCATGTTTATTCAGAAATATTGGTTTTTTCGTTCTGTCGATGATATTGCCGGTGACTTGTCGGTATCAAAAAGTAAGGTGAAGGTAAGTTTGATGCGAACGAGAGCACGCCTTGCGGAATTTCTTGAAAGAGAGGGCTACAAAGTCTGAAAATAAAGTGAGTCGAAGACGTACGACAGCTTTTTCAGACCCAATTTGTGCCTTGCCGCCAAAAGGCAGGCGGCATTTTCCCCAGCCTCAAGGCTGAGAAAAAACACCACAAATCAAAGAAAGGCATGGTCATAAAAATGAAAAAGGATAAATTATTGGAAGCACTTGACGGGATAAGTGAGAAGTACATAAACGAGGCGGCACCGAAGGGTATTGGAAAGAAAAGTGCAGTTTTATCGAAAGCGGGGTTGATCGCGGCGTGCTTTGTGCTTGTTTGTGGCATTGCGTTGCTGATTCCGCTGAGTAAAAAAGAGCCTCCCGAAAATATTCCGTCGGGAGACGTGGCTTGGGGCTCGGCAGAGGAAACAGGAGTGGAAACGGAGACTGAGGAAAGCACCGCCTCGATAACAGAGGACACAGAAACGAAGCTGCCTCCCGTGACAGAGACGGATTCTGCTCCTTCGAGTGAGACGGAATCAACGCCCGGTACGGAGTCGGATGAGACCACCCCGAGCGAGCCCGTATATATCAACGGACTTCCCGCCTTGAATCAGAGCAGCTTGCCGTCCGGATTCGGATATGAGGGGTTAAGCGTGTTTTATCCGTGGGAGCTTGACACAAATAATCCGTGGAATGATAATGTATCTCTCGCTACACTTCCCGTGTTTGAAAACTACGTGGCGAAAACGTCGCAGGGACTTTACGGCATGGCTCCCATTTTCCTCAGTGAAGAGGATATGATCGAAAGACTGCAAACTGTTGCGGAAAAGCACGGAAAAGAAATAAAATGTACCGTGTATGAGAGGATAGGTAAATACAGCTCCAACGATGAAGACGAGTTTGGAACTCTTGAAGTTTACGGTATTTGCGAGGACGTGATTCTGTCAGTAGGTTCAATGGGTGGGGTTTCCTGTTATTTTGACTATAGCCGTGTGTGGTATGAGATGAGCGATGCAGAGCGTGCTGAGCACGGAGCATACGATATAAAGCCGATCGAGCTTGGTCCACTCACACCGAAATCGGATACGGTAACAAAGGAAGAGCTGAATTTGATCATTGATCTTATCAATTCCGTGTTTCCCGATTCCATAAGCACAGACGTTTCGGAAGGGTATCGTGAGATAGGCTATGCGGGAAAAACGGGAGAGAAATCAATTTTTCCTTATGTTTATTTCTTTGACAGATCCGATGACGTGACCGAGAATATTCTGAACTATAATTTCAGTAGTTACAGAATCATCTTCAGTGATGATATGTCAAGGATTGAAGGCTTTTCTTTACCGAGCGATATGAGTCTGTATACTGGTAAGCTTGGAGATTATCCGATAATTACCGCTGACGAGGCAAGGGCATATCTTCTTGCGGGCGATTATCTTACGACTGTTCCTGAGTTTGAGATGATAGCGGAAACAATAAGCTACGATCAGGTACATAAATGTGAGCTTGTGTATCTTACCTCAATGCTTAACAGGCAGTTTTTGCCTTACTATAAATTTCACGTAAGGATCAAGGACGGTGAGAGCCCCGTCGTAAATGCAGACGGAGAACTGCTTAAGCATTACGGTGTGTTTTACGTTCCTGCAGTAAGGGAAGAGTATCTGCTCGATTATTCACCGAGTATTGGAATATGGCAGCCGACTGCAAATAAATAAAAAATCCCTGCCGGGTATTACGGCAGGGATTTTTGCTTGGCACTAATAAGCTAACAGATTTTCTTACAAGAAGGGGAATTACGCCTCGAGACCGAATTCTTTTTTCATGATCTCCTTAGCCTCTGCGTCGTCAGCGGCTTCATAGATCTTCGTCAGCTCGTCACCTGTAAATTCCTTGTAGGTGAGACCGTCGAGAGTCTTTCTGCCCTTCTCGGTCTTCATGGCGATCATGTATGCCTTGTTAAAGGGAGAGTCTTCGTGCTTTTCACACCAGTATGATGCGTGATCGAAATCGATGTCAAGCTGTTTTTCCTCGGTGAAGGAGAAGAAACGTCTCCACTCACCCTTGTGAAGATCGGAAAGCACCCAACCGAGCTCTTCGTCACGGTCAAAGCGGTATGTCTCGCCGCACTGCTCCTGAACTACGCCCTCTTTAAGAAGCAGGGGAAGCCTCGGAGCCTTCTCTCCGATACCCGTGTCGCACATATAAACTCCGTCCTCGGTCTTGACGGCGAGAACTCTGTGACGACGTACGGGGATCTCCTTTTCACCCCTCAGATAACGTCCGAAGTAGTTTTCAACTTCAAATCCGAGGGACTTCAGAAGATGTGACAGCGCGCCGTTCAGCTCGAAGCAATATCCGCCCATGTGGCGTGTGACGATCTTGTCGTAGAGATCCTCCCACTTCATTGAGAGGGGCTTGCCTGCGAGAATGTCAAGGTTTTCGTAGGGGACGGTGGTAACGTGTGCGTACTGGAGTTCCTTTAAGAATTCGTAGGTTTTTGTAACCTTCAAGTCCTTGGGAAGTCCGAGACGCTTAAAATATGCTCTGATCTGTTCCATGGTCATTTTCACCTTTCGCGATGTGTTGTTAAGTACATTTTAACTTAATTTCACTTCCGTGTCAATGATTTTGGAGCCTTTTAAGACGCGAAATTATGCTTTGAGTCGGAAATATTACGTCTTAGGGCGAAAAAAGCACCTCTTAGCCGAAAGGTGTTTACAAAGAAACGGGTAAAGTGTATAATATAGTCGTAAGAAGGGAGGGGTGTGTATGAAGTTCACGTGTGAAGTATCGCCTGACGTTGAGCATGATGAGATAATTATCCGCTGCCGCAGTAAAAGCGACAAGATAAGGCTTCTTGAGGCGGCAATAGAAAACGTGCTTGCAGGGGAGACGGAGCTTGTACTTTTCATCCGTGACACCGAGTACTACGTCCCCAAAGGCGATATTCTTTTCTTTGAGACTGAGGAAGGGAAGGTTAAAGCTCACACGGCACAGCGGATATTCACGTCGGACTGTAAGCTTTTCGAACTTGAAGAGATGATGCCGCGGTATTTCGTGAGAGTTTCAAAGTCCTGTATTCTCAACGTGAAGAAGATCGAATCCATCACCCGTAACCCCATCGGCGCCTCTGAGGTAAGGCTTCGCGGATGCGAGAAGCGGGTGTACGTGTCCCGTTCGTACTACAAAATACTTAAAGATAAAATAAATGAAGTGAGGTTATCGAAATGAAGAACTCTAAGAAAATATTCTGGGGATTTGTACTGATTGCGGCGGCGGTTCTTATCGTACTTGATGCTGTTGGCATCGTACCCAACGTACCTTTTGTGAAGCTTGCTTTTGGAGTGATTTGTCTTTCTTGGTTTATCAAAGAATTGGTTGCTCTGAAGATTAGTGGAATCGTGTTTCCTGCGGCATTTATCTTTATGCTGTTTGAACGCGAGATCGGGCTGCACTTCGGTCTTGGCGAGAACATAATCTCAAACTGGCTGGTGTTCCTTGCGGCACTTCTGCTCAGCGGTGGTCTCGGAATGCTTTTCGGAGATCTGAGACGCAAGAAAAAAATCGGTCATGGGCATTTTGGTCACCATCACGGCAGTGGTAAAATAAATAAGAACAGATTTGCTGCTGGCAGTGTTTACATCGACTGTGCTGACTTTAAGTATGAGATTATTAAGAACTCGTTTGGCGGCTGTGAGGTGTATTTTCAGAATATCGAAGACTATGAGGGTGGTGGTGTTTTGGAGGTCGATAACTCATTCGGTGCCATTGAAATACACGTGCCTGCTGAGTTTAACGTGATCGAAGGGATCACAAGGGAGTTTGCCTCCGTTGAAACGGAAGGTAAGTGTAACAGCGAGGGTAAGACGCTGACGATCAAGGGACATACCAAATTCGGTGCGGTCGAGATATATGTGAAGTAACAAAGAGAGCGTGACGGGTATTCCGTCACGCTCGTTTATTATTCAGCCAAAGCCTTCTTGTCGCTCTTTGAGAGCTTGTACTCTTCAAAGGGCTGCTCAAAGTAGTGCACGTTCTGCATATCGAAATAGGTGACGTAGGCCTCCTTGCGGGTGAGGGCGACGTGTTCCTTTGTGGGAACCACTGCTCCCTTCGGTGCCATGACTATAGCGAGGTCGTCCATGTTGAAGTCGTCTCCCGAAAGCTCAACGTTCTTGAAGACGAGCTTTCTGTAGTTGTAGAGTCCCCAGCGGGATTTTGTTTCGACAGTTTCGCCGAGGTAGTATTTTCCGTCGTACAGCTTGAACAGATTTTCCTCGTCAATATCGCTGACGCTTTTTCCGGTAAGGTCAACTGGCTCGGATCTTTTCAGAAGCATGAAGTCGATGTCTTCGTGCTTCTTGGTTTTCGTGTATTCAAGGGCGCTGTTGTTATATCTGACGGTGATCTGCAGTTCTCCCGTTTCCTCAACGTAGTAAAAAGAATATGCGGAGAAGTAGCCGTTCATGGAGATGAAGTGCTTTAAGTCAAGTGTATCAACGGTAAGAGAGGAGCTTTCGCTGTAAGCGGTCTTTGACTCCTTTGTGACCGTGAAGTCGTCAAATACAGACTTGTCACTTGATATGATCGCTCTGACGATGAGCGCACCGATCACCGTAAAGACGAAGACCGTAGCGATTATTTTCAGTGTTTTTTTCATTTGAATTTCCTCTTAAATTATACTGCATCGGCGGGATCAAATCCCGTGTCCGTTAGTTTACTTTCAAGATAACGTTTCATACCGCTGTCAAGCTCTGTAACGATGCAGTTCACGTCGTAGTCATCCTCGAAAACGAGGACCTGTCTATCGTGAGGCTTTACGGATACGGTATAGTGATAGAATTTAGGGGACTTGTACTCGCGGCGCAGGGCAGTTGCAAGCTCGTCTGAGTAGGTCTCAATTCTTTTGAGGTACTTGAGGCTTAGCATGCACTCCATCGCGGCGTCGCGGCGTCCTTGAGCTTTCATTACCACAAAGTCCACAGCATCACGGGGGGCGGTGTCAAGTGTGGCGTAGTCTCCGTTTACTTTCAGAATATAGGTAACGGTGGTGAAGAGGTATCTCACCGTAATATAGACCGCTGTACAACCTGCAAACAGTGTGACAAGCTGAAAGATTAACGGAGGGGTGAGTCCTGTCAGGGAAAATATATAAGATACGAGGGCAAGTGCAAAAAAGAGAGTAGCGAAAAATGTTGCCCTGCCTCTCTGAATGGGCGGTGAATATTTCATAAGTTTCTCCCGTTACGTATCGTATGCCTACGTGGTAGATTGGCGGTGTTTTACCGCAAATAAAGCAACAGACCGCGCGCCAAAATGACGTCACGGTCTATGTCTTATGCTTCTTCCTTCTTGAGGATGTCCTTGCCCTTATAGTATCCACATACTTTGCATACGCGGTGTGCAAGGATGTACTCGCCGCAGTGAGAGCACTTTACCATGCCGGGCATGTCAAGCTTCCATACGTTGGAACGTCTCTTGTCTCTGCGTGCTTTAGAAGTTTTTCTCTTCGGTACTGCCATGATTACACCTCCTTAAGGTCTGTAAATCAATAGTTTTTCATACATCGCTCATTATACCACAGTTTTTCAATAATTGCAAGTGGTTTTTGAGAAATATCAGTCGTTTTTTTCTGATTTATCGAGAAGTTTTTGCAAAACTGCCAGTCTGGGGTCGATTTCCTTCTTCGGAGTGCATCCCGGATGGTCGTCTGTGATCTTTTTACCGCAGATCTGGCAAAGTCCGCGGCAGTCGTCGTCGCAGAGATGTCTGAGCGGCATCTCAAGGGCGATTGCCTCGGCAAGATCGTCGGAAAAGTCAATACATCCGCCGGAAACGTAGATGAGGTCGTCGGTAACGCCGTCCCATTCTTCGTCGTCCTCGGAAATGAGTCTTTCTCTGTCCTCGGGAGAAGACGCGGCAGAGATAACTCGGTCAAATGTGAAGTCAACGTAGAAATCGGTTTCCTCAAGACATCTGTCGCAGGGACAAGTGTAGTCCACGGAGACGTTGCAGGAGAGGGACATATATCCTCCCGTGTCGCTTACACGTCCGCGTACAAGGATCCCGTCTTCCTCTACGGTTACACCTGTGGGGAGCATTGAGTGAAGAAGGCTTCCTTGGGGTGCGCTGTCGGTATATTCGAAATCGAGGGTGCTGACACGTCCGCTTAAAATATCGGTTACGTCAATTTTCATTCGGATCACGACCTTTCAATAGTTTTGCCGTATATATTATAAGTTAAAACTCTCATTATGTCAAGAGGTGAGGGGGAGTTCGGTGGATGAAATGCAAAATGCAAAATGTAAAATGCAAAATTACGGAAACTTTCCGCGGGCGGAAAGTAATTTGATTAAAACAGTATGGCAGTGTTTTATGTGATGATTTTTGGAAAACATATAAAATTGAAAAAACAGCCGTGTGATTTTACATAATTTTTCCGTCTAATAGATGTCGGACATTGAACGAAAAAATATTTAATGCCATGTGGCAGGAAAGGAAAAATTATGAGAAAAATTAGATTTACAGCGTTTATTCTTGCGCTTACGTTATGCGTTTGCTCTGTGCCTTTCGCTTTTGCGAAAAATAATGCGGAGAGCGTAATTTCATTTGAAGCTTACGGCGACGCGGTTTACGGTAAAAATTATTTCACCGTTGAACTCAGCGTTTACGACAGACTCGGTAACTACGTCGGTGAGATCCCCAAGGAAAGAAATTACCCCGAGGAAGACTTTTATTATACAACATACGTTATCACTGTCGGCGATCACTGTATTGTTACCCTTGATTACTCGGTCTTAGAATATATCGTAGGATATACCGTGTTTGCTGTTGAAAACGGTGACATTGTTAAGAAGGGAAGTTATCCTGTAAGAGAAGGTGATGCGTTAAACTACGTAAGATACACGGTCAGCGATTTTACGGACGGCAAGTTTACTGTTATTCACCGTACGAATGTGAGCTTCGGCTCTCCCGAAGACGGCGGATATGCACCTGATGTAGGCCGTGAAGAGCCTGTGGGTTATATCCTCCTTGACTCCTACGGAAATGAAGTGTATTCCACAACAAGTGGCAGGGCGTTTTATGTTAACGGCGGAGTTCTTGTGGTTGAGGATAATGACGGGAACAGCAGTATCTGTACGAATCTCTACGCCGACGAGCTTGTTTTCGAGGAATTTCCATATGACGTTGTGTATGCTACAGAGGCAGGTGACCTTGTTGTTGAAGAAGACGGCAAGTACGGTGTTGTTGACTTGATAGGTAACAATTTGCTTTATAACCGGTATGACGAGATTCGGGAAAACGGAAATTATCTCTTGGGAATACAAGACGACCGGAATAGGACAAAGGTTGTTTCCAGATACTATGATAGTTGGGATTGGGGAGAGGAAGTTTACGGCAAGGTGATTGAATACAATGAAGACGTATACCTCACTGAACACAAGGGAGGTATCTATGAGCTTCACTACAGCGATGGAAACAGTGATACTATTGACAGTGGCGACGTTGCGTCCTCTGACGGAAATATCTTCTATATCGCCTCAAGTGAGACAAACTCAGGTAAGCTGTACGATGATAACGGTAAGCTGATCCTCAGCGGTGAAGGATGTACGGGGGACTTTTCGTCAGACGTTGATGCGGGAATTATTGTAGGTTCCTTTGATTCCGAGGCTTACGCAGTTTACGACATGAAGGGACAGCTTATCCGCGAGCTTGAATGTGACAGAGCTTATGCTGCTCAGAATGGATATATTGTGCTTGGAGATTCGGGAAAAGACGCCGAGTGGGTAGAAAAGGACGGTAAGGCGGTTACGGATAAGCATAAATACTGCGAAGACTACTTTGAGATGGCAGGCTGTGATGTGTTCGTGATGGGTAACGGCCAGGGAATTACCGTTTATATCGCTAAGAAGTACGTTCCCTTCAGTGACGTGGACGTGTCGCACTGGGCGTACACGGAAATTGCGGCTGCTTGCGGACTCGGCATCATGAACGGTGTTGGCGGCGGCAGTTTTGATCCGGACGGTAAGGTAACGAGAGCACAGATGGTGACTGTTCTTTGGAGAATGGCAGGTTGTCCGAAGCCTCTGGATAATGACGAACCCGGTGTTATGTATCCTCAAGTATGGGAAGATTGGTGGGATGAATGGTACGGGCCTGCGTTCCTTTGGGCGTTGTCGGTAGAACTTACTTTAGGGGTTAACGGTATTCATGACTCACAAGCTGAGATTGCCGCAAACCGTGAGATAACGCGAGGAGAAGTGGCAATGTTCATGAGTCGCTATGCGCGAATCGTCGATAAGAGATTTGTTGATTATACTGCTATTGATGATTCTTCCTTTGAGGACGTCGACGACGTTCCGGCGTGGTGTGATATGGGATTTTGCTGTGCTGCAGGAATCATCAACGGTAAGTCGATAGGCGGTAAACTTTATCTTGCACCTAACGATACCTTGACCAGAGCCGAGCTCGCAGCGATCATGCAGAGATACTGAAAAAGATAATTTCCACTCGGAAATTATCTTTAATGAAATCCACCTTCGGAAATATGAAGGTAAAAACAATTTTTTGAAAAATTATCCGTGAGATTCAAATCGGGAAAAGGTTGGTGACGTTGACAAACTGTAGTAAAGATGATATGATTATATATACAAAGAGAAACATTACAAAGCTTTGATAAAATACAAATTCAGTTTGCCATGAGGCAGGAAAGGATAAACCATGAAAAAAACGAGATTTACGGCATTGGTTCTTGCACTTGTTATGTGCATCTGCTCCGTTCCGTTCGCGACAGCAGGTGGGGATTTAGAGAACGTAATTTCATTTGAGTCGGGAGGGTATGCGGTTTACGGTAAAAATTATTTCACGGTTGGACTCAGTGTTTACGACAAGCTGGGTAACTACGTCGGTGAGATCCCCGAGGAAGATATGTGGGATCATCCGGTTCATACAATCGGTGACAACTGTATTATTACCACAGACTCTTACCTTGACGCAGTTGAGGGATATTCCATATATAACGTAGAAAACGGAAATATTGTAAAGAAGAGCAGTTATCCTTTAAGTGATGACGGTATTTACTACATTGCCATGCCTTACACCGACGGTGACTTTACTCTTATCGTAGGGCTTCGTCACAGCTTAGGAGAAAAATTCACGTATAATAACGGAGAGTATGACGCTATTGTAGAGAACCATGCTCCCGCAAACTACATTCTTCTTGATTCTTACGGAAACGAGGTACACCGAGGGGACTGCAGCCGCGTTATGTACGTGAACGGCGGTGTTCTTGTGGTCGAGGATGACGACGGGAACAGTCATATCTGTACTGATCTCTACGCCGATGAGCTTGTTTTTGAAGATTTCGAGTACCATGTTGTGTACGCCACAGATATGGGTGACCTTGTGTTTGAGGAGGACGGAGAGTACGGTATTGTCACATGGGAAGGTGATGAAATTGCAATTTCGAGCTATAACGAGATAGTTGAATACGGAGAATACTATATCTGTAGAGTCATTCATACGGGAGATGATTATATATGGTATGAGTGTTCAGTTAAAAACAGAAACGGTGACCGGTTGAGTTCTCCTTTGGAGCAAATGATACTCGCTTACTCTGAAAGGGTATTTTTAGACATTGATCCATATGGTTTGTTCTGTCTGAGACATACTAACAATAGTTATCGTTATGACGAAGTGACGATCGATAGGGGGGACGTTGCGTCCTCTGACGGAACCATCTTCTACATTGCCTCAAGTGAGACAAACTCAGGTAAGCTGTACGATGACAGAGGCGAAGTGCTCCTCAGCGGAGAAGGCTGTAACGGTGAGTTCTCATCAGACGTCGAGGCGGGGATCATCGTAGGTTCATTTGATTCAGAGGATTACGCAGTTTACGATATGAAGGGACAGCTCATACGCGAGCTTGACTGTGACAGAGCGTACACAGCGCAGAACGGATACATAGTTCTTGAAGACTCTTCTAAGGGTAACGCATGGATCGAGAAGGACGGCAAGGCTGTAACGGAAAAACATAAATACTGCGAAGAGTACTTTGAAATGGCAGGCTGTGACGTGTTCGTGATGGGTAACGACGCAGGATTTACCGTCTATATTGCGAAGAAGCCCGTTCCTTTCGGTGATATTGATGCGTCTCACTGGGCATATGCGAGCGTTGCAGGTGTATATTCAGACGGTAATATGAACGGAGTAGGCGGCGATAAGTTCGATCCTAACGGTACGGTAACGAGAGCGCAGGTAATGACAGCTCTTTGGAGACTTGCAGGCTGTCCCGATCCTGTGGGAGGGGATTATTTTCCTTCTCCGTGGGAAGAGTATTGGGGTGAGTGGTTTGCTACGGCATTGGAATGGGCAGTATCAATAGGACTTACCACCGGGGTTTCCTCCGAAAATCCCGATAAATTTGACCCGGCTCCACACCGCGAGATCACAAGAGTGGAGATGGTGACGTTTATAAGTCGTTTTGCGGAATACGTTGATAAGAGACCTGTTGATTACGAGATTGATACATCTGTTTTTGCTGACAGCGCAGACATACCTACATGGTGTAACTTCGAATTCTGCTATGCTACAGGAATCATAAAAGGTAAAGCGGTGGGGGATAAAGTATACTTTGCACCCAATGATACACTCACAAGAGCCGAGCTTGCGGCGATCCTTGAAAGATACTAAGATAAATGCTAAATGCAAAGTGCAAAATGCAAAATTTGGTGGGATGACACGGTAGTCGGTGGACATAATGTACAGTGATAGCCGTTTGAACGGACGGTCGAGGACGCCCGTCCCTACAAGATAGAGTTGGTTTTGCGTACAGTTACAGACACAGTGTACGGTGATGTATGTTAGAAACGGGCGAAGTAGGATGAAATATTAACGTACGGCTGTAAACACATTACAAATGATAAAAAGATCTCCCTTGATCGAGGGAGATCTTTTTCGTTTAGATTATATCTACAACTGCGGTGTAGAACTTGTGTCTGCTTGCGATGGGGAAGACCTTTCCCTTGTTGCCCTGCATGATGTAGTCTTCTCCGTCCCAATCGTATACGGGATAGATGGAATACGCCGCCATTTTGTCGGGGGCAAGAGAGTAGGGGATCTCTCCGTCTGAGGGGAGAAGAGTGTATTTACCCGTGAAGTATTCGTAAGCCACGTAGTTTCTGCCGTCCTCAATTCCGGGAATGGAGGAAAGCTTCAGCGAACCTTCGATTGTCTCGTCGCCGAGAGGATATACAGCTGCGGCGAATGCGTCTCCGCTTCTGTTCCATATCTTGAATGTGGCATCGGGTGTTTCATAGAGGCAGTCAAGGGTGGGGTACGCACCGTGGTCACAGTACATGATCTCGCCGTCGTCTTCGGTAATGTGGGTAAGAAGCTCGGCGTCTGTCCTGCCGATTCCGTCGCTGACGTAAATCGGTGCACCGCTGATGGCGCGGAGAGCGCCTGTGAGGTAAGGATACATCTTGCCTGACCACCACATATCGTAGTCGCAGTAGTAGAGCTGATCCATCCATACGGTGTTACGTACGTTCTGGAGAAGGAGATAACGGATTCCGCCAATATCCTCTGTACATCCGAAGTCCTCTCCGCTTCGGGAGATAGAGCTTACGGGACGTGCGAGGGTGTTCTCCATATCCATTCCCATACAGTTGATAACGTTGCCGTTAAAGTGCTCGCTTACCGATCTTTCAAAGGCTCTGTGGGCGATTCTGCAGGCTTCTGCGGTGGGCATGATTCCTTCTACCATGAGAGAGTAGGAGCTTTGGTTGTCTACCTTTAAGAAGTCAACTCCGCATTCCTCAAGATACGTGTGCCATTCGTTCCAGAAGGCGTACGCTTTTTCTTCGTCGAGAGAGGGAATGTGGAATCTGGTGGGAGTCTTAATAAGATTTTCTTTCTGAGCTTCGTAAAGCTCGCTTCCTTCAAGGATTCCGTACCAGTAAGCTTCAAATGTGGTCCACACGCCAACAAACTCCACACCGTAATCGTTCTTGATCCTGTCGATAGTGGATTTAAGACCATTCGGGAATTTTACGGGGTCAGCCTCAAATGATGTGAGCGTTTCCTTTTCGGATGTCATCCAGCCGTCGTCGATAAGGAGCCAATGGATCGGAACGTTCTTTTTCTTCAGCTCGTCAAGCTTCTCGAATATAAGCTTTTCCGATACGTTCTGCTCAAAAGCGTCCCAAGTGCACCAGCCGAGACCATCAAAGATGAAGGAAAGCTTCTTTTCTCGCTTAAGGGGGATTCTGATAGCACCCGATGTACGTGCGTTTTCGTAATTCTGTTTGATAGCAGTGAAGGGTTCGTCAGCGAAGGTGACAGCCATGAAAGTTCCGCGCAGGTCGCGGATTCCCGTGCTTCCCACGGAAAGGTGGATGCTTCCTGCGTGGAATTCACAACGGAAATTATCTCCGCAGAGACCGAGCACGTGGCAATGTACGTCACCGAACCTTGCAAGGAAGTTTTGCGTTCTGAAGCCCAGATCGTTATATCCTCCGCAGGTCTGAGGCTGTATCCAGCAGGTGTACTGGTGATAGAAAGCGAGAATTGCGTCGGGATTTTCGCCTCCGAGGGAGATCTGTACCGCGTTGTCGGATGTGAAACCGTAGTATGAGGGAGTTCCTCCGCTTGTGTCCGAGTCAAGGCTGAAAATTACTGTCTGACCTACGACCTCGGCAGTTATACTTAAACGGGCAAGTTTGCCTTTACCTCCCTCGGGAAGAGAGAAGGTCACGCGGTCGCCTTCGTCGGTCTTTACCCATTCTTCCACGTTAACAGTTTCATGACGGGTGAGGTTTGCCTGAACGGCGAGACGTCCGAACAGCTTATCGAGAGTTAACCTTATAAGTTGATTCATAGTCTTACTCCTGTGAGATATGTTTGTTATCTATATTATACCATAATATTCACTTTTTGAGGGGTGTTCGGGGTAAATATTTTTTGAATTTATCCTGTCAATACTCTTTATAAGTCGGAGGAATAAACTGATGGGTTCCTTCTTCGGCGTACCATTTATAGTACTTTCTTTCGCCGTTTACCATGAAGATCTCGGGGTTTACGTTGTCCATCCAGTCGAAAGGGTAGACTTTTACGTCTTCAGTGGCATTCTTAATGAGGGCTCGGCGCATTTCAGCGAATTCTTCCTCGTTTACCTTGTCGGGATCGACGGATACAAAGAGGGTTGTGCCGCTGTCCGCAAGGAGACGGAGCCATTCGCGGTTAAGCTTCCAGTCAATTCTGCCCGTGTGGCAGTAACAGTCGGCATCCACCATGTAGAAGGTACCGTTTTGCGGCAGGCGGAAGGCGAGGGTGTTAACTCCGCTGATTCGCGTTCTTTCAAAATGACGTCCGCTGGTGTCAAAACCGGTACGCATCAGGTGGGCAAGGCCTGCCGTCAGATGTGAGGGAGTGGCGCAGGCGAGGATTATGGCGTTTCCTGCGGCTTCAAGGATCGCGCGGTAAAGGTCTAAGGCTATCTCGGCTGAGGTCCTTGATCTGTCACGGAAGTGCCAGCCGTTGTCGGTGACGAACATGGGGTTATCGTAGCCGTTGGCGTTAAAGAGATCGAAGTGAGTGAAATCGTGCTTGATAAGCTCGTATCCCCAGTCGGTGACCTTCTTTATTATGCCTTTTATATGCTCGAGAGTCTCGGGGACTGAGGGATCAAGTCTGCCGGGGTGACCTTCCACACACATCTCTTCAGTTACTCCGTCCATATTTGAGTTGAGAAGGGGGCGAAGCCATATTCCGGGACGCACACCGCGGGACTTCATTTCAGAGGCGAGACTTGCCATATCGGGAAACTTTTCGTTCGCCTCCCAGGGTCCGTCGCATGGGTTTATCTGCCATCCGTCGTCAATTACCATATAGGGACGGTTTTCGATGCCTTCGGTGAGATGTGCGATCAGGTCGGTGTCGCGGAGTATCTGCTCGTGTGAAGAGTCGCCGACCGCATAATACCAGTTGTTTGAGCCGTATACTCTGTGAGGGGGAAGGAGAGGGGCGGGGCACATTTCACTGCAGAATTTTTTTGTGGCATCGAACACAGTTGTTTCGCAGTAGCTGCGGAACATTACGCGGCACACGTCAAGCTTTCTTGAGTTAAGTATCACTCCGTCGCCTCCGCAGCGCACGTCCATCCACAAGGTTATGCCGTAGCTGTCGTATTGCCACGTACACATGGCAGAAGGGCGGACGCCGACGCCGAAACAGCGGACGATTTTACCGAAGGGGAAACTACCGTCGTCTTCACTCCCGTCTGCCTCTATCATATACCACGGCATGAAACGGTGAGGGACTATGCCGCGCCACTCAAGCTCGCCGTAGGAGCGTTCCCAAGCGTCCCCCATTACTTTTACTCCGTAATGTTTCTCTCTTACGGTGAAATTCCAACGGAAGCGGATGTGATAAAGGGGGGTGGTATCTGCTTTTGCAGATACGTAAATATCGTTGTTTTTTATTTGAAGCCCGATTTTTACGTCATTATACGTTATGCTGTCGGCTCCTTTGAAACTGATACCGCCGTCAACGGCGCAGAACAACTTTATTTCGTCGGGAAGTCTTGTTTTCACGGTCAAAATTTCCTTTCACGTTTTGTACTGTAACTATATTATCATAAAGACACCGTATTTTCAAGGCTGATACGGACAGTTTCGGTGAGTTATATTAAAATCGTTGACACATACGAGAGTTGCGTGGTATAATTATAGTGTAAAGTTGTATCATCACGGAAGGAGGCACGTACATGGACGAAAATAAGGACAAGAGGGATTTTTCGGATTTCACCGTTGACTATCAGAGTACAAGAAAATACGCGCCGCCGAAGGAGAGGGACACCACTACGTCACTTATGGGGCAGGACACGTCGGGGCATGAGAGCGTCGGCTTCAGAATACCGCCTGCGGGGAGAGAATCTTCCGCCATAGGTTCACATAAGGGCAGACAGGTGCGTACTTCCGACTACAGAAACGCGGGGGCAAATTACAGCAGATATTCCCGTCCGCAGATAAAACGCGACAGCGCGGGTGAGACGGAGCGTGATACAGTCATCCGTCAGTACGCTACGGGAGGCAGGTATCTGACCGACGTTACGGTAAAGAGCTGGCCCGGTGCGCGAGGTTTTTACGAGAAATTCGTTCACGATGCGACACTCAGCCACGCAAGACGGGGCGAGGAGGCTCCTCACGTTCAGTATTTTTCCTATATTCCCCAGTATTCTCAGCTTACACCTTCCATGTGGAAGTTTTACCTGTGGTTCAAGGAAAGCGTGAGACGGGGTGTGAGACTTCCCGATGCGGACTTCTCTTACGTGATTTTGTACGTTTATGAAATTATAAATCTTGAGGGCGTGATCGCTCCCACCGAGGGGGCGGAGCTTCTCGCCCGGATATGGGTGATGTACAGACCAATGCACCCGTCCCTTGACAAATATCTTTCCGAATGGGTGGTGGACTACTGCCTCGTTCACGGTGTAGCGCTTCCGAAGATTCTGACGAAGATACTCTGTGAGGTAGGCGCGAAGGGGCGACTTAAAGAGTTTTACGCCGATGCGGCGATCTCCGCAGGGCTTCCCATCGGTCCGCTGATACGCCTTGCACTGTCGGACCACAATCTGACGAAAGGCAGATTCGTTAAGGACATTCCGGGTTTTGCAGACGAGATATGCGCGGTGTTCGACGCGGTGATAGAAGAACATATGGCTAAAGGAATCGGTCTTTTTGAGCCGAAGCTGAACCGCGAGAGTGAGCTTGTGTGCGACGCTTACTGCGGATCTCTTTGCGCCAGCACCGTTAAAAAGAAGATATACCTGAAGCTTAAGACCTTCTTTAGGCTGCCCGAGGCGAGACGCATTGTCACTGAACTTATGAAGGGCTGTGAGAACATCGTCCGTGCCCGTCATGGAATCAAGGCACGGCTTTCCGCACCTCCCGTTACGGGAACGTCCTACGTCATTACCGCGCGCAGTGCGGAGGAGATGACGTATATGAGCTACTACGACTCTCCCGCCGAAGAGCTGACGCCCGAAAAGGCGGCAGAGATCGAGGTGCAGTCATGGCAGAACGTGGCGTCTCTTACGGTGGAGGAAGTAACCGACTCTTCCGACAGCTTTACGGAGGAGCCTGAGGGTGCGTTCTTCTCAGACGGAATCGACGGGGAGACGTCAGAAGCGGTGTCGGACGGTGCGGCAGAAACTATGTCTGAAGCTACCGTGGAGCAGTGTCCTGCGGAAGAAACTGAGACTTCTGAAGTACCGAGGACTGCGGACAGCTCGGGGACTGATGACGAAAAGTACAAGAAAGTGCTTTGGGCGGCGGCTGAAGGCGGAAGCTTTGTCTCTGCCTGCCGTGAGATCGGACTTTTTGCCGACACGGCGGCGGCTCATATCAACGAGGTCGCCATTGAGTTTATCGGAGACGTGGTTCTTGAGCAAAATGGTACGGATTACGTCTTTATTGAGGATTATATCGACGACATAGGACTACTGTTTTAGTCAGATGCCTTAAATAAAATTATGCAAGCGTAAAAATGACAATTGGATAGATTGTTATTAAGATTTTGATGATAACCAGGGTGATGGGTATCGGTGGTGCGGAAACAGCTGTCCCGTAAGTCGGTAAAAAGGGGACTTGAGGTTATTGTTGTCTCCGACGGCGGAGCATATGAATGGAGAGATTAACATGAGTGTCAGAACAGTTACTGCAGTCGGAAGCGGCGTGCACTTTGAAACGAATATTCCGAGAGAAAACGTCACGTTTTATGATGTTAGAACGTCTCCCTTTAAGGTGTACGGCGTGACGTACAACGATGGGAAATTCAGACGGTTACCCGAAAACGTAGCGAAGGCAACCAGTGACAGTGTCCATCATCTTCACGCTCATACGGCGGGAGGAAGAGTAAGGTTCAGAACCGATTCGGCTTACGTGGGTATCCGTGCTGTGATGCCCGCTGCAGATGAGTTTGCTTTTTTCGCTTTAAGCGGCAGCAGCGGGTTTGACCTATATATATATGACGAAGAACTCAAAAGGGATTCCTTTTTCGACAATCTTGCGCCTCCCTACGTGGGATGTCGCGGCGGATATGAGACGGGACTTGTTCTCGGCGAAGGTAAGATGCGCGAAATTACTCTGAATTTCCCGCTTTTCAGCGAGGTGAGCGAGCTTTACGTTATTCTCGACGACGGTGCCTCTCTTTGTGAGGCGAGGGAATATAAATATAAAACCCCCATCGTTTACTACGGCTCGTCCATAACTCAGGGAGCTTGCGCATCCCGTCCGGGCTGTGGTTATGAGAGTATTATTTCACGCAGACTTGATACGGATTTTGTAAACCTCGGTTTTGCGGGAAGTGCAAAGGGTGAGGCGGCTATAAGGGAGTATATAGCTACTCTGGATATGTCGGTTTTCGTTCTGGATTACGACCATAACTCTCCAACTCCCGAGTATCTGAGAGATACTCACTATCCCATGTACGAAGCTGTTCGCAAGGAACACCCCGATGTACCTATTGTTATGCTGACCCGACCGAAGAAGTATCACTTGACGCCTGACGAGGTAGAGAGACGCGAAGTCGTACTTGAAAGCTACCGCAGGGCAGTCGAAACGGGTGACTGTAAAGTATACGTTATTACAGGTGACAAGCTGATGTCCTTAGCTGAAGACGACGGACTTGTTGACGTGTGTCATCCGACGGACTTTGGCTTTGCTTCTATGGCGAAGGTGATTGGGGACTTACTTTTGAAGTTACTTAAGGGGGAAGAGTAAAATGGAATTTAAGACCGAGCTTCACGCTCATTCTTCGGAATGCAGTGAATGTGCATATTTCCCTGCGGAAAAGGTTGCGGAAAATTACATAAAAGCCGGATATACCACGCTCGTTCTTACCAATCACTTTAAGAGATACGAGACGGAACGACTTGGTTCATACGAAAGATGTGCCGAGATGATTTTTGAAAGTGCGGAAAGAGCGAGACGCGCTGCGGGAGACAAGCTGAACGTTTTGGCGGCAGTTGAGATCGGACTTAACAAGCCGCGATGCGATTATCTCGTTTACGGTGCGACGCTTGAGTTTCTCCTTGAGGACAGAGATCTCTATTCCGAGACCGTGGAGGAGCTTTACCGCAGAACACGTGAGATAGATGCTATCCTTATTCAGGCGCATCCTTTCAGAGATATAGGTGTTCCCGCTGCTCCCGAATTCCTTGACGGATATGAGATAAGAAACGGTTGTAACCCGAAGGCGCTGAACGTTCTTGCAAAGGAACTTTGGCAAGATAACATGGATAAGGCTCCGATCGCGACGAGCGGAACGGACTATCACGCGGATTTCACACCCATCAATTCGGGAATTATCACCGAAGAGCCTATAGTGACTATGGATCAGCTGAAAGCGGTGCTGAGAAGCGGAAACTACAAGCTCATCGGCGGAGAAAAGTGAATTTGAGAACGGTCCCCACGGATATGTATCTGTGGGGATTTTTTTGGTGCCTTAAAAGGCGTGGGAATAACCCCCCGGTTCTACCATGGGAAGAAAGAGCGCGGAGCAATACAAAAGCCTCCCCTGTGTAAGGGGAGGTGGGCAAAATCTATTGATTTTGGTCGGAGGGGTTGTGACAATCCCTCCGTCGCTAATGCGCCAGCTCCCGTTAACGGGTTGCGGTACGTGTGATGCGGTAATTTTTAGTGCTCCTTTTAAGGGTTAAGCAAGTCGGAGGCCAAGCGGTC
>JAZUBG010000157.1:0-6557 GCA_045638405.1 Eubacteriales bacterium
AGCTGATGCCGCTTCTTCTCTTTATCGGTATCGGTGCCATGATCGACTTCTCTCCCCTGCTCTCGAACCCCAAGCTTATGCTTTTCGGAGCCGCAGCACAGTTCGGTATCTTCTTTACCCTGTGTCTTGCATCCCTTCTCGGTTACGACCTTAATGACGCCGAGTCCATCGCTATTATCGGTGCGGCAGACGGTCCTACGTCCATTTTCGTAGCTCAGATGCTTAAGTCAAACTATCTCCCTGCCATCATGGTTGCGGCATATTCCTACATGGCGCTCGTTCCCGTAGTACAGCCTCCTATCATCAAGCTTTGTACAACCAAGAAAGAACGTCTCATCCGAATGGATCAGAAGGCATATAACGTATCAAAGACAACGAAGATCATCTTCCCCATCGCAGTAACAATTATCGTAGGTCTCGTTGCTCCCGATGCGGTAGCTCTTATCGGATTCCTCATGTTCGGTAACCTTATCCGCGAATGCGGAGTGCTCAATTCCCTCTCCGAGACAGCACAGAAGGTACTTGCTAACCTTATCACTATCCTTCTCGGTCTCACCATTGCTTCAAGAATGACAGCTCACGAGTTCATTCAGATTGATACTCTCATTATCATCGGTCTCGGACTCTTTGCATTCATCTTCGACACGTTCGGCGGTATCATGCTTGCTAAGCTCATGAATCTCTTCATGAAAAACAAGATCAATCCAATGATCGGTGCGGCGGGAATCTCCGCTTTCCCCATGTCCTCACGTGTAGTTCATAAAATGGGACTTGCCGAAGACAATCAGAACTTCCTTCTCATGCACGCTGTAGGCGTAAACGTATCGGGACAGATCGCGTCCGTTATCGCAGGAGGTCTGCTTCTTACCATCGTTCAGGGAATCTTAGGTTAATCGGAGGTATTTATGAATATCAGTGTTGAAAAGCTCATGGAAGCTCTCCCAATTATGGGAAAAGGTATGCTCGGCATCTTCGTTGTTACCTGTGTGATCATCGGTATCGTTCTCGTACTCAACGTGGTAACGAACAAGAAACAGAATAAGCAGTAATGTAAAAAGAAACGACCTTCAGGCAAATCGCCTGAAGGTCTTGTTTTTTTATCTCTTCTTTTTCTTTTTATCTTTCTTCTTCCCCTTACCGGATTCTACCTTTGACGTGAGCGAATTTATCATTCCCGTGAGGTTTGTAATATCCACCACCGATGCATGACGGTAACGTGTAACAAGATCTGCAAGGCGCGCAAGTGCTTCCATAAGCTTATCGTACACCGCGCTGTTCTTGGGAGCCGATCTTTCCTGTTTCTTTTTCGACACTCTGACAATCTCGCCTCTCTCCATACACTCGCCGGTTTCAAGATCGAATACATCTCCACTGTAGGGAGCCTCGGCAAAGATGCCAAATTTTTCAGTAATAAGAGACGCAAAGCTCTCGCAGACCTTATCGTCTCCGTGGTTTACGAACACCTTCTGTGCGGGAGTTTTCATACTACCGAGCCAGGAAAGTATCATGTCGCGGTCAGCGTGTCCGCTGATACCGGAAAGTGTCTCAACGTGGCACTTTACCGCGATTTCTTCGTTAAAGAGGCGGACGTAAGGCTCACGGTTTATGATACGTCTGCCCAGCGTTCCCTCTGACTGATAACCTACGAACAGCACCGTTGACTCCTCTCTCCACAGATTATGTTTCAGATGATGGCGGATTCGTCCCGCCTCACACATTCCCGATGCGGAAAGGATGACCTTAGGGGTGGTGTCCATGTTTATAAGTTTTGACTCGTCCGAGGTTACCGAAAGCTTCAATCCGGGGAAGAGAATGGGATTCTTCCCCTGCACTAAAAGCTCTGTCGTTTCCTTATCATAGTAAGGTGCGATCGCGCTTGATGCAGAATAGATATTGGTCGCCTCAACGGCAAGGGGGCTGTCAACGTACACAGGGAAATCTCCATGTCCCTTGACTCTTCCATCTTCCTTGATCTGACGGATGAGGTAAAGAAGCTCCTGTGTTCTGCCCACCGCAAATGAAGGAATGACCACGTTGCCGCCACGGTCGAGAGTGCTCTGAATTATACGGGTCATCTGAGACACGTAATCGGGGCGTTCGCCGTGGAGTCTGTCTCCATAGGTGGACTCCACTACCACCATGTCTGCGTCGGGAGGTGACTGCGGGTCTCTGATAAGAGGACGTGTCACGTTACCGAGGTCTCCCGAAAACAGCACGCTTCTCTCAGTATCCCCTTCCCTAAGCTTGATTAGTATACTTGCCGACCCGAGAAGATGTCCCGCATCGCTGAAGGACGCAGAAACTCCGTCGAAAACCTCAAAGCTCTCGCCGTAATGATAAGTTTTGAACAGCTTCAGCGTGGCTTCAACGTCAGCAAGGGTATAAAGCGGTTCGACCTTCTCGCCGTCGCTGCGCGCCGCTTTTCTGTTCTGCCACTCAGCTTCAGACTCCTGAATATACGCGCTGTCACGGAGCATTATCTCGCAAAGGCGGTGAGTCGCAGCCGTAGAGTAGATGTTCCCTCTGAATCCGTTTTTCACAAGGGATGGTATTTTTCCCGAATGGTCGATATGTGCGTGAGTGAGGAAAACCGCATCAATGTTTCCGGGATACACGGGAATATCGTAATTCTCGTAGGTGTCGATTCCCTGCTCCATTCCAAAATCAACGAGAATGTTTCTTCCCGCCGCTTCAATAAGTGTGCATGAGCCTGTTACCTCATGGGATGCGCCGAGAAAGGTTATCTTCATATATTAAACCGTCCTTTCGTACGTATTATATCTTTCTACTTTAATTATAATATTATATACTGTTTTTTTCAAGTATATTTGATGAACGGAGATATATTTATGCCTTTCACCTTGAACATGGCACAAAAATATGGTATACTACGGATAATAATCATCGTTTTGGAGAAAAATCATGCTTAACAACACCGTATACAAACTGAAAATAGACAAATCCCTCCGCGTTGCGTACTTCGGAGGTTCCATTACAGAGGGGGCGGGTTCTTCCGACCCTACAAAGACTTGCTACAGAGCAATGACCACAAAGTATCTCAAGGACAAATTCCCCGAATCTGATATAACCGAGATCAACGCGGCTATCGGCGGCACTGGCACCTCACTCGGAATGTTCCGCGTAAACCGCGACGTTCTTGAGTATAACCCAGACCTCATTTTCGTTGAATTTGCAACAAACGATTTCGGCGACACAGAAGAGAACGTTATTCCTCAGACCGAATCTATCATTCGCAGGATAAGAAAAACTCTCCCCGACTGCGACATCGTTTTCCTCTTCTCAACTGCGCTTATGGTAAAAGAGGAGCTTGACGCAGGCGGTACTTTTGAATCGAAGATCGCTCAGAAGAAGGTAACCGACTACTACGGTATTCTTTCCATCGATTTCGGAGAGTATCTCCTTGATTACGTATATAACAAGATGGGCAAGGTGTACGAGGACTATGCTCCCGACACACTCCACCCCGGCGACAACGGATACGTAGTTATCACCGATTACATAACCGGTATTCTCGATCCTATTCTTGACGCGGATGCCCCCGAAGTACTTAGTGCTCACACTCTCTCCGAGAAGTACAGTCCCATCTCATCTGACAAGGGCGACATCATCTATGCAGGGGACCTCAGCGGACTTACACTTGATGGTGTTGAGCTTAAGTACGAAAAATACGACCGCTTCCCATCATATCTTTCTGCCGAAAAGGGAAACGTTGAATTCACCTTCACTTTCGAAGGATCGGGATTCGGTTTTTACAGAGCTCCCGGTGATGCAGGCGCCGACTTCATTGTAAATATCGACGGTGGAGAAGATATTCTTAACCTCAGTTGGGACAGAGCAGTAAGATCATTCCACAGAATGGCAAATGCGGTCGTTACAAAGTCACTGGAAGATAAGCTTCACACAGTCAGAGTCAGAATCGTAGGCGATGGCGAGTTCCCCACACGAATCGGCGGAATCTTCGTTTGCTGAGAATACTTACATAAGAGGAACCCCCGAATCTGCAAACAGATTCGGGAGTATTTTATTTAGTTTACTTAGTTCCGACGCTTCCGTCTTTTCTTTTTTCCTCTTCGGTAAGTTTCTCAAAAGGTACGAGATCATGATGCATTTTTCCAAGATCGTTTCGGCTGTTTTTATTCGGCGATCCGCTGTAAATGTACCCCTCAGCACGCATATAAGCGTTCCACCTGCGGTGCTCAAGTTCTTCAATGCTACTTCTTTCTGCTTCTGTCAATTCAGACTCGAGTTTAGTTGCACCGAGAATTCCGCATTTGATCCTCGCCTTCATATGAATTGCCGATGCCATAGATGAACGGTAACAGTATTCGTAAGTCCAGAACTCTTCCTCTTTACCCCACTTCAGATGACGCTCCAGTGCATCTTCTTCAAGATCGGAATCAATTATTACTTTCTCGGTGTATGAAGAGTCAATATCTCCTATAAAGTCTATTCCGTAATCCTGACCTCTGAAATTTTTAAGTCCGATCAGTGCATTCTTCTGCTGTGAATTATATACGATGGTCTGAATTACGGGACGGATTCCCATTCTTTCAAAGTACATACGCAAATTGATTGCGGTTTTGATATTTACGTCGTCGTTACCGAGTGCAACAAGCACATAACTTGCATCCTCAATCTCATATATCTTGGAAGCAAAAGTCATAGTATCAACATCCGTGTCGGGATGGATATCGATCTTATACTGCGCTTCGCCTTTGATTTTTTTGCCGTTGTACTTCTCCGACATCAGTTCCGGGGCTATGGCTATAAACTTTTCCTTAGCAAGGGGATCCTTATCAAAGACGTTAATTTTGAGTGAGTAACCGTCCATCTGACCAAACCAGGAAAGTGCCTTTACCATTTCTGTTCCGTGGTGTCCCATACCTACGACTATTGCCGAAATCACCTTATCTTCCCCGCCTGTATTCACAGCACTTTCAAAAATGATCTCACCGTTGTCATAAAGCACGCGGTTGATAAGCGACTTTGCCTCATTGATCCTGCGAACCTTGATATTTCCTCTGTCAATGGTAGCGAGAAGCCCTTCGCTTTCAATCTTTTTCGAGAATACGTAGATATGTACGTCTTTTCTGTCTCTGTAATTTTCAATCAGTTTTAGAGTCTGATTCAGGTTTTCCGTTTCGTCTTCGCCTATCGTGAAGAACGAAATTGCCTTTTTAGTCAAATGCCTTTTGAAATTCACAACAAGAATATCTTTTTTAAAGCAAATTGCCCCTATATCCTTGGCACTTTCAATTAGCTCATAACTGTTTTCTTCGTTACCTTCAAACACGTCAGTGAATACAATTTCCGATTTGCCGTGATTTTTCTTTATATCGCTTGCAAGGGCAAGCGATTTTTCGTTAAGCTCTGAAAAGATGTAGACATCGCGGAAATACGAAGTCATATACTTCATATAAGCGGAAATATTCTTGAACAGTGACAAAACAAATCCGAATGTGAATACCGGTGCCACAACAAACTGAATTGACACCCACATCTGATACACTCTGTCAAGATAATCGGGGCAAAAATCCATACTGTCGGCAACGACTCCGAATTCGCATCCCATGGTAAACACCTGCATGGCGTTAAAGATCGCAAGAAGTACAGTCCTTACAAGTCCGAATGTATCCTTAACCGACGTTACCCAATGTACGGGAAGAAATACTATAAGAACAGAAAGAAATACTCCCGCGAAGAGTGAATTGAACAGATTCAGTTTACCTTTCCCGGTAAACTTTCCTTTATTTGCGGCAAACGAAAACATTGCCGAAAGAATTATAATGCCGATTGACAAAAACAAACACGTAAACCACATGACAGAGACCTCTCAGTCAATAAATATCTTTTTAACATTATACTTCTTTAATCCGAAATTGTCAAGTAATGCTTTCCTATTTGCCGTTAGGTCAAAATTTATCGAAATCTAAAATACTATAGATGTAATGGTATCAATTACTTTTATAATAACAGAACACATAATTGTCATGTACCCATATCCACCGCAAACTCCGGTAATTAATCGTCGTATATTTGTAGATTCTAATATTTTAACTTCTTGCATAAACCAATCTGCAAACATGACTCCACATAGAAGAATACATATACCATATTTAATTTTGTATTGAAAGATAATCAAAATCAATGATAACAACTCACCTATTACAACCCCTGTACACCGTGCACATATTGGAAATTGTTTATTCTTTATGAAAAAACTTCTTTGTGGAAGTTGATGACACCCAAAAATATGTCCTATTTTCATTACATTAATCCATAAATTTTTATCAAATATTTTCAATCTCTCCAGTCTTAATGTTTATTCTATGTGTAATACTCCACGGAAGCAACATTGTTCCGTAGTACAAATACTCACCACATACATTAATGTGACAAATTTTCTCAGCTTTTAACACTAACTTTTCTTTCATGGAACTTATGTCAAGGAAAGTAACAGTATCACAGTTATCTATATTTCGTTTAATAAATACACCTATATCAGTTACTACAAACTCTTCTACATTATTTGCAAT
>JAZUBG010000158.1:0-4060 GCA_045638405.1 Eubacteriales bacterium
CATCGCAAAGAGTCAGTGCTGAGCCGCCTGCCTGTGAACCTGTTTCAACAAGCATTGCACCTTGATTTTCGGCAACGGTGAAACAGTCAGCCATACCCGCAGAGCCAGTAGCGACGAGCACACCGCCCGTTACCTTTGCTCCCCCGGAGTAGTCAAACGCACTGTTTCCTCCTCCCGTCGGTCCCGAAATAAGGAACACACCACCTGAGAGAGTGATCGGTCCGTTGGAGTCAATTCCGTCTCCCGAAGCGTTGATCTTCACAAATCCGCCCGAAAGAGTGATACTGCCTGATGTTTCCTCAAGCATTCCCTGTCCGGGTCTGGCGTCATCCGATAACGAATCGTTTCCGCCTGCGGCGTTCATTCCGTCGTCGCTTGCCGTAATGTGTATCTGTCCGCCCGAGATCACAATCTCACTTGCTTCGACGCCTTCGTAGCTCTTCGATATATCAATCTCACCGCCGGTGATCTCAACTTTTCCGTCAGCGTGTACACCGTCGTCTCCCGACACGGCATATATTTTACCTCCGCTTACTGTAACATCAGCATTTGAGTGAACTGAATCATCTGCAGAGTCAACTCTGATATTTCCGCCTGAGATCTCTATCACTCCGCCTGCCTTAAGAGCTTGGGCCGATTCTTCTTTAGCCGTTTTTTCACTTCCGCCGCCACTCGTAATGCTGACGTCTCCACCCGTTATCTTGAGAGAGGTCTCCGACTGTATTCCGTCGTTTACTGAGATAATATTTACTTTACCGCTTTCGATCTTAACATATCCACGATCAAGATATTCTGCATTGTCCGAGCGTATTCCGTCGCTCCCTGCATCAAGTGTCAAATTTGCATCGGTAATGCTCACCGAATCCTTACCGTTCAAAGCTACGTTTTTCGATTTTATGTTCAACGTTCCCTCAGCAACCGTAAGATCGTCTTTACATACTATACCGTGCTTGTTATTACCGTTTACGGTAAGTTTTCCATTGCCGCGGATAATTAGATCGGCTTTACTGAACACGGCACCGTCAAGTTTTGATCCATCCTTTGACACTTCGTAGGTGTTACCGTCTGTTATCTTGTTTTCAGTTTTAGAAGCAAGGGTAATATATGCTTTATCTGCTTTGGAAACGTATATTGCAGGTCCGTCGGGATTAGTAATGTCGGCAGAAACAAGTACAAGCTCGACAGCATCCTTTTTCTTTGCGGAAACCGTAACGCTTCCCTTAGACAGCTTACCTGTCAGGGTGTATGATCCTGCTTTAGTAATCTTAAGTTCTCCGTTTGCGAAAGAAACTCCAGCAATACCGTTGGCACTTTTCGGGTTCGCAAGATCTATCTTGTATATTATTCCGCCCGGATTCTCTACCTTAGCATCGACATCCACCGTCTGAAGCTCAGAGTTATTATTTTCTGTAGTAGCACTGCCATCTCCGCTTCCTCCGCATGACACAATGCACACGGCAAGGCAAAAGAGCAGTATCGCAAATTTCAGTTTCATTTACAGTTCCTCCACGCCTTGAGGTACCGCAGTGACGGATATTTCAAGATTTCCGTTACGACATCTGAGGCTGTCGATAAACTCTTTCATCTTACCCGAATCTTTAAGTTCAATTCTGTACTGTAGTTTATAAAGGCTTCCCATATTGGTTGTCTTTACGGAAACGAGAGTGTGATTCTTTGTAAATTCATCAAACACTTCATCAAATGCCCCCTCAAAGCTGATGGTTTCGGGAACTGTGATACGAAGATCAAGTGCTTTTTCGGATTTTACAGGAAAGAGTACGGTGATCACCATGCCAAGGCTCACAAGAACGGTAAACAGTATAGCGATTCCAACGTATCCCGATGCACATGCAAGACCGGCGGTCATGGTGAGAAAAATACTGACTATATCCTTGGCTTTTCCCGGCACGCTTCTGAATCTTACGAGAGAAAACGCGCCCATTACGGCAACACCCGTTCCCACGTTACCGTTTACCATCATGATAACAGTCTGAACGATTGCGGGAAGCAGAATAAGAGAAACTATAAAGCTCTTGGTCGTATGTGACCTAAACGAGGCAGCCAGTGCCGCGATGATTCCGCAAAAAAGCGCACAACCTGCGCATATAAGATAATTCTGCGGAGTAAAAATACCGTTAGTGATTGATGTAAACAGTTCAGACATTTAAGATTTCACCTTTCTTTTTGTTATCACGGATTTCAGCATATGCGTTGCCGTATTTGGAGCATTTTGATGGATAAATTTTTAGTCCGTCAAGGGTAGATGACAGCCACATAGGCATACCTCCGCCCGTTTTTATCTCAAGTATCACTGTATTTTCGGGGAATATAAGTTTTCCTGAGTCTCCACCTGCAGGAGTTAGTTTTTCCGTTCTGTATCTTACGTTTGTGTCAAATGTTATGCGTACACTCTCATCATCAGAACAGGTATACGCTTCCCTTTCATAAAAGATCAACACACGCGGTTCAGGGTAACGGTAAAATTTCATTGTCCAATCGATCTCATTCATTATCTGTCCTTCACACGGACGGACACGGTTTTTAAGATATTCACGCATTTCACGGTACGTCATACTGACACGGCGTTTGTAGACGATACCTTTAAATTTTTTCTTTATTTCAAAGAACACCTTTGAGTCTTCATTCGGTATGCCGTAGCTTCTGACCCTCAGCTTTTCTTTATAAACCTTAGCTTCTATGGAATTTCTTATAAGAAGATAGTCGGGAGTGTCAAGATACAAACTGCATACTGTACTTTTGCCGTGTACGTCAGGAGTAAGCCGTGACGAAATACGCCTTAACAGTTCTTCTTTTACATTTTTGTCAATTATGTACTTTTTTTCGACACGTTTAAATATGTAAGTATCCTTCAACGGCTTCACCTCCTATATACATTGTATTTTACACCTAAAGTATGACAAGTACGTGAAATTCACCTGATAAAACAGTAAAAATTCTCTGAAACCAAGAAAACAATCAGTCCTCACAAAACCCGTCACATATATGACCGTCAAAAGCGAGTCCCTCTGACAAGCACGATTCTTTTCCGTAAAATGTCCAGCCGATGATCGGTACACCGAGTCTGCGGCACAACTTTACTCCGAACGGAAGTCTATCGGTGTATCTGAACGCGATAAAATCAGGCCGAAAAAGAAAATTCATAAGCATATGCATGGCAAGTGTACCGAAAAATACGGTAAATGGAGTTTTACCGATTTTTCGTCCCGACAAAATTCCGAGAGGGATATGCGGCATCTTACGTCTGAACCTCATAAGGTGATACGGATTAAAAGATTCAACAGCTACTGCCCCTTTATATTCTTTCAAAGTTTCCGCTACATATGAAGCTACATCGGATCTATCTTCTCCCTTAATCTCGATAAGAAGTGGAATCCTTCCGTCAACGGTTTCAAGTACCTGTGCAAGGGTTGGGATTCTCTCACTGCTTTCGGAAAGCTGATACTTCCGAAGTTCATCAAAAGTCACTGAGCTGACACGGCCTTTAACTCCGCACATTCTGCAGAGATCTTTATCGTGGAACACCACAGGAATACCGTCACCGGTAAGTCTCACGTCAAACTCAACGGGAACACTTGCCATAAGAGCATTACTGAACGCAGCGAGGCTGTTTTCGGGACAAAAGTCACCGTGAATACCTCTATGCGCAATGGGACAACTTGTAAATTCGGGGTGAAGTTTTCCTTTTACCGAAGGGAAAATCAAAAATAAATAAAGCAGTACGGCAGACAAAACGACTGCCGTACATATGATAGTAGTCATCATTTTCCTTTAACTCCGCGACAGTCCGCGTAAAACAACTTCAGGAAGAATTACTTTACTACACCTTTTTTAAGAATAACGTTAGCGTAAATTGCACTCTCTCCTGTAACAACGATGGCATAAGCCTTCTTCGCTCTTTCGTAGAACTCAAATCTCTCAAGGAATACTATATCCTTATCGGTGTGCTTGGATGTAATATCGCGGTAAGTATCCCAGATTTCAACCTTCAGGTCACGGTCCTGCTCTGTCTTGTCCATAAGATATACGTTATTATCGTAAG
>JAZUBG010000159.1:0-8386 GCA_045638405.1 Eubacteriales bacterium
TGGGAGCAAACTCACCGAGCTTGTGACCAACCATATCCTCTACCACATATACCGGAACGTGCTTTCTGCCGTCGTAAACAGCAACTGTATGACCGACAAACTCGGGGAATATAGTTGATGCACGCGACCAAGTCTTTATAACTTTCTTCTCGCCCTTTTCGTTCATAGCACAGATTCTCGCGTAGAGCTTCTCTTCTACGAAAGGCGCCTTCTTTAAACTTCTGCTCATTTATGTTGCCTCCTTCCTTACTTGCTGTTTCTTCTCTTAACGATGAACTTATCAGTTCTGTTCTTCTTGTTACGTGTCTTAAGACCGAGAGCGGGCTTACCCCAAGGAGTAACAGGGCCGGGACGACCGATGGGAGAACGTCCTTCACCACCACCGTGAGGGTGATCGCAGGGGTTCATTACGGAACCGCGAACTGTAGGACGGATACCCATGTGACGCTTCTTACCAGCCTTACCGATCTTAACGGTATCATGCTCGATGTTACCGATCTGACCGATTGTAGCCTTGCACTCGATTCTGATGTAACGAACTTCACCGGAAGGAAGTCTTACCTGAGCAAGCTCGCCTTCCTTAGCCATGAGCTGTGCCTGTGTTCCTGCGGAACGAACAAGCTGTGCGCCCTTACCGGGTGTGAGCTCGATGGAGTTGATGAATGTACCAACGGGAATGTTTGCGAGGGGGAGGCAGTTACCGGGCTTGATGTCAGCGTCTGCGCCGGAGTAAAGAACGTCGCCGTCTGTTACACCAACGGGAGCTGTGATGTAGCTCTTCTTACCTGCTTCGTCCTGAAGGAGAGCGATGTAAGCTGTTCTGTTGGGGTCGTACTCGACACCGATAACAGTCTTAGCACCACCTTCAAGTCTCTTGAAGTCGATAAGACGGTACTTCTGCTTGTTTCCGCCGCCCTTGTGGCGAACGGTGATTCTGCCGTAGCTGTTACGGCCGGAATGCTTCTTCTTCTTAGCGAGAAGGCTCTTCTCGGGGGTAAACTTGGTTACTTCCTCGAAGGAGGGCACAGACATATGTCTTCTCGCCGGTGTAGTCGGCTTATACTTGATAGTAGGCATTTACTCTTCCTCCTTCTCTTAGTTCATACCTTCGAAGAATTCGATAGTCTTGGAGTCAGCCTTGAGTGTAACGATTGCTTTCTTCCACTCAGCTGTCTTACCCTCAGCGTAACGAAGTCTCTTGGGCTTGCTCTTCATGTTGATTGTGTTTACTGCAGCTACCTTAACGCCGAAGAGCTCTTCAACCGCGTGAGCGATCTCGGGCTTTGTTGCGTCAACTGCTACCTTGAAAGCGTATTTCTTCTCAGCGATGAGGTCCATGGACTTCTCGGTGATAATAGGCTTAATGATAATATCCTGAGCGAACTTCATTATGCGTACACCTCCTGGATCATTTCTACTGCAGCCTGACCGATAACGAGTGTATCGCAGTTCAGGATGTCGTAAACGTTGATTGTGTTGCTGTATGCAACCTTAACGCCTTCGATGTTGGAAAGGCTACGTACTGCCATATCGTTCTTCTCAGGGAGAACAACGAGGCTCTTTCTTCCTGCACCTACTGCTGTAAGCATGGAAGCCATAACCTTGGTCTTGTACTCAGTAGCTGTGATGCTATCGATAACGATCATCTTGTTTTCAGCTACCTTTGCAGAAAGTGCGCTTGTGATTGCTACACGGCGAACCTTCTTGTTGAGCTTAGTTCTGTAAGAACGGGGCTTAGGACCGAGAGCGATACCACCGTGTGTCCACTGAGGGCTTCTTGTGGAACCCTGTCTTGCACGGCCTGTACCCTTCTGTCTCCAGGGCTTCTTACCACCACCGGAAACCTCAGTTCTGGTGAGAGTAGACTGTGTACCCTGTCTCTGGTTACCGAGATAGTTCTTAACAGCCATGTGGAGGACCGCGCTGTTTACATCAACTGCGAATACGCTGTCAGCGAGTGTCATTGTACCAACTTCAGCGCCGGCCATATTTACAACTTTAATTTCAGCCATTTCTATTTCCTCCTTCCGACTTATGCCTTCACGCTGTCACGGATGAATACGATTCCGCCCTTCGCACCGGGAACTGCGCCCTTAACTGCGATGAGGTTCTTCTCTGTATCAACCTTAACAACTTCAAGATTGAGAACGGTAACCTGCTCGTTACCCCACTGACCTGCCATCTTCTTGTTCTTGAAGATTCTTGCAGGGTCGATAACACCCATAGAACCGGACTGGCGGTGTACGGGGCCGATACCGTGTGTCTTGCCGAGCATGTGGAGATTCCAACGCTTGATAGCACCGGTATAACCGTGACCCTTGGAGTTACCTGTAATGTCGACGTTGTCGCCTGCGGCGAAGGTATCGGCTGTAACTACATCACCCACGTTCATTTCAGCAGTGTTCTCGAGACGGAACTCCTTGAGGTGACGCTTAACGGATACGCCTGCCTTCTTGAAGTGACCTGCACGGGGCTTGTTAACAAGCTTCTCGCGGATCTCACCATAAGCAAGCTGTACTGCGTCGTAACCGTCTGTTTCAACGGTCTTCTTCTGTGTTACGGGGCAGGGACCTGCTTCGATTACGGTAACGGGAATTACTACGCCGTTCTCGTCGAAGATCTGTGTCATGCCCAGCTTCTTTCCGATGATTCCTTTTTTCATCATCATTTCCTCCTAAAATTAAGGTTATTGGTTAAGGCCCGCTTAACAGTCCGATGCCACTCGGACAGACCCTAACATGACCTTGCCGCCATCAAGCTCGCTCTGCAACCCGGAGTTGGGTCGCGCCGCGTTCGCTCTGTACGGAAGTCTGGCTAACTTTGTGATCGGGAGCCTTTGCCCGATCGGTCTCACAGCTTGAGGTCGATGTCTACGCCTGCAGGAAGTTCAACCGCCATAAGCGCTTCAACAACCTTCTGTGAGGGCTTCTTGATCTCAATCAGTCTCTTGTGAGTTCTCTGCTCGAACTGCTCACGGCTGTCCTTGTACTTGTGTACTGCACGAAGGATGGTCACGATCTCCTTCTCGGTAGGGAGCGGAATGGGACCTGCAACCTCAGCGCCGTTTCTCTTTGCGATGTCAACGATCTTTGCCGCTGCTGCATCAACAATGGAGTGCTCATAGCTTCTGAGTCTCACTCTGATCTTTTCGTTAGCTGCCACTTTATTTGCCTCCTGTATATAATATTTTGAAGTTGAGGCGACGAACACGCAGCCGGGCGTTTCTTTTTCTTCCTTAACTAAACCGGCGTACAACCTGGGGTCAAGTACTCCGGTCAGCTATCTCTGAAAGAGATGCCGTCCTGTCGCATATTGTCTGCGCCCGATTTACTCGGACATACTCTGCGGAAATTACCCGCGGACCCTGACAGTATGGGTCTACGGCAACCTCCCGCTTCATCGCACATCAAACGCATAAATTATAACATATATTTCACGTTTTTTCAATATTTTTGCGATATTTATTCTATTTTTCTTAGGAGAAAATAGCAGAATTTTGCACGTCAAATTTGTGCATATTCACCATATGCATTCCCCTGTACGTTCCCACGTCAAAAAACTTCCGGAAGTGTTCGTCCTCTCCTACGGTCATACTATATCCCACTTCAAACGTTTCTCACTTGATTTTATGAAGTTTTTCGTCCCATGACGCCAAATATTTTTCCGCATCTGTTGAAGTCAGAGCAATTTTGTGATATTATATAATATATTAAATTGAAGACTTCTCTCAAAAGCGCGAAAGGACTATCACTCATGAACAGTAAAAAGAGAAACATATTCCGCATCTGCGGCATTTCAGCTTTGGCTTTAGCCGTAATCGCCTCAGCATTCTATGCTGTCGCATATTCATCAGATTATGATCTATCACTCCGTCACTTTAATCCCGGAAGTGTTACCGCAGTTGTTTTCGGAGTTTTCTTCATCATTTCGATCGCAGTAGTATCCGTTGGTGCCGTGCTCATAAGAAAGAGCGGCAAGCTTCTTGACAAAGAACCCAACCAGATCGAGACATTTGCCCTTTGGCTTACAACTTTTATGTTTTTAGCATTCGGCGTGCTCTCGTTCATGTCCCCTTCCAACACATCAACAGCTCAGATAAACATTGGGGTCCTTGCTTCTAAATTGATCGGCCCTCTCGCAATCATCTCAGCTGCCGCATTTGCTCTCGCAGCTTCAACAAGACTCCGCGGTACCTCATGGCACGCTCTTTCATCGTGCTTCCCCATTCTTTGGGGCTCATGTCTCCTATTCAAGTACTATTTTGATCTTGAGGATATGCCTCTCAACGATCCCGAGCTTGCCCTCACCATCGTATCTATATCCTCGCTTATCATTTTCTTCATTTCCGAAAGCAGATGTGCACTCGGCATTGCCACTCCGTCTGTATCATTCTTCGCAAACTGCCTCGCTGTTTGCCTCGGAGGTTGTGTTTCTACAGTACGCATTATTTTAAGCCTCGTCACTACACACAACCTTCCCTCTCTTATGGAAAACATTATTTTCTTCACCATTTCAGCTCTTGCTTTCGTAAGGCTCATTGTCATGGAATTCAAGTTTGGCGAACATGACGATGAAGCGAACCTCTACACAGACGTTCCCGTCGAGATCAATTCCGATACCGAAAGCGAGCAGATCTGAGAATTAAAAAATCCGCACCGTAATAAAGAAAGGCACGGAAAAACATGAAAAAAAGATTACTGAAACTCTCCTCTCTCCTGATGGCTGCCATACTGCTTAGTTTCACGCTAAGTATATCCATTGCTGCCGCTTATCCCAAACACAACAACTACATCAGCGACAAAGCACTTATCCTTGACGATGAGACCAAGGACAGTATTGCCAAGGCTTCAAATAAGCTTTATAAAAAAAGAGGTGTGCGTATCGCCGTTTGCACAGTGCTCGACACTGACGATGAAAGTATTGATCGCTTCGGTTCAACTCTCTTCAAAAAATGGGAGATCGGTGACGGAGTTCTTATCCTTCTTTCAAAAAACGATGACAATTTCTATGCGGTGCAGAGCAACTCTCTCTCAGAGTATCTGAGCGCAACGGAACTAAAAAATATCTTAAATACCACCCTGGAACCTGCGTTTGCCGAAAAAAATTACTCAAAGGGTGTCCGCGAAACCGTAAACGTCCTCCAAAATCATCTTTCAAACAGTGTACCCGCTGATTTTGGTGAAGCGAAAAACGAAGAGTTCCCGACATGGGCAACCGTCCTCATCATTATCCTTGTAGTTTTAGCCGTTTTAGTTGGCGGAGGATTTGCTGTCATATTCTATCTCAGAAAGAAGAATGCACGACGCAGACGTGAAGAAATGGAACTCCGCCGTCGCAGACTTGCAGAAGGCAGAGGATTTGACCAAAGGCAGATCCCTCGCAGACCGGCTCAGGGTACAAACGGATACCCGGGACAAGGTATGCCCATACAGGGTGCTAACGGTCGTCCCGTACAGAACGGTAACATGAGACCTATGCAAGGTACAAACGGAAGACCTATGCAAAGACCCCCTCAGCGTCCCATGCAGAACAGTCAAAATAATCCCATGCACACACAATCGCAACCCTCAAGAGACAGACAGCAGCAAAACGCGGCAACGATTCAGATAAACACCTCCGACATCCGCGCAGCAAAGCAGAATAAACGTCAGTAAAAACGTTTTAACGACTGAATTACGAAAGGCACATATCAGATAAATGGCATCAATAGCAGTAAACGGTATATCCTATTCCATCGGTGTTGACATAATCCTCCGTGACGTTTCCTTTTCGCTTGAAGAAGGTGACAAGCTTGGTGTTGTCGGTGTCAACGGAAGCGGAAAATCAACCCTGATGAAGATCATCTCAGGCGAACTTGAAGCAGACTCGGGTGATTTGTTCACATCTAAAGACAAAACCCTCGGTATACTTCATCAGGATGACACTTTCAATATTTCAAACCTCACAGACGAAACCGTCCTCGGTCAGATGTATGCTGCTTTCCCCGAGCTCTTGGCTTCGGAAGCCAAGATTGCCGCTCTTGAAGAGCAGATCAGGACAGAAAGCGATAACGACCGCCTCACCCGCCTTGTCAGTGACCTTGATGCCGTTAATACAAGGTACAACGACGGTGGCGGTCTTTACTTCCGTTCAAAGTGCAAGAGTATGCTTAACGCCATGGGGTTCGGCGAAAGTTTTCATACTCTCCCCATCACCGGCATGAGCGGAGGTCAGAGAACAAGAATTGCTCTCGCAAGACTCCTCGCAAGAGAACCTGATATTCTGCTTCTGGACGAGCCCACCAACCACCTCGATGACGTAACTCTCGAATGGTTGGAGGAACATCTCGCTTCATACAAAAAGACCGTCATCGTAGTATCCCACGACAGATACTTCCTCGATAAAGTCACAAACAAGACTCTCGACGTTGAAAACCACACGGCAAAGCTTTACAAATGCTCCTATTCCAAGTACGTTGAAGAAAAGAAGCGCGACCGCGAGATTGCCGAAAAAAAGTACGAGCTTCAGCAAAAGGAAATCGCACGCCTTGAAGCCTACATCGAACAGCAGAGGCGCTGGAACAGAGAAAGAAATATCATTGCGGCCGAAAGCCGCGAAAAAGCCATCGCACGTATGGAAAAGGTGGAACGTCCTGCAGATCTTCCCTCTTCCATCAGATTTAATATCAACTCATCGGGTGAAAGCGGCAACGACGTTCTTACCGTCAAGGATTTTGCAGTAAGATTCCCCGGCAGGGAACTTTTCCGTGATCTGAGCTTCCTTCTGAAAAAAGGTGACAGGCTCTTTATCACAGGCCCCAACGGCTGCGGTAAATCAACCCTCATCAGAATTCTCATGGGTATGCAGACTCAGAGCGAAGGCGAATTCGAATTTGGCTATAACGTAACTGTAGGATATTACGCTCAGGAAAACCAAAGCCTTGACCCTGAGAACACGGTTCTCGATGAGCTTTGGAACTCTTACCCCGGACTCACTCAAACGGAGATCAGAAATACTCTCGCGCTCTTTATGTTCCGCGGTGACGACATTGAAAAAAAGGTTGCTGTCCTCAGCGGAGGTGAGAGAGCAAGACTTACCATCGCCAAGCTCATTCTTTCAAAGATGAACCTTCTCATTCTCGATGAGCCGACAAACCACCTTGATATCGGATCACGCGAGGCACTCGAGAACGCACTAACCTCCTTTGAGGGTACTGTGATCGCAGTATCCCACGATAGATATTTTGTAAGAAAGCTCGCGACTCGCTTTATCACACTTTCCGACAAGGGCTGTACCTCATACTTCGGTGATTACGACTCCTATAAAGCTTCGGCAAACAAAAGTTCCTCGACTGAGGCTGAAGTTACGGAAGAAAAGACAGAAACATCCGGTAAAGACGATTATCTTCGACGTAAGGCTGAATCCGCAAGGATCAGAAAAGCCGAAAGACGTCTTGAAGCGATCGCAAAAGAGTGTGACAAGCTGGAACTCAGACTTGTGGAGATCGATGACGAACTGTCAGGTCCCGCAGGCAGCGACTACAAGCGTGCCGCCGAACTGTCCGACGAAAAGATAACCGTCGAGGACAGACTGATGCAGCTTTACGAAGAGGAAGAAGAGCTTAAAGCAAGCCTTGAGTAATTTCCTTCAATATATTATATAGCGTACCGAAAGCGAAAAACAGAAAAAAATGCTTGATCTTTTATCACTTCAGAAACAGTTTCTTTTAACACATATTAAAGAAGGCGATGCCGTTGCGGATTTCACCATGGGCAACGGATATGACACGGTGTTCCTTTCAAAAGCCGTCGGCGAGACGGGGTCGGTGACCGCATTCGATATTCAGCCGGCGGCACTTGAGTCCACCTCAGCCAATCTCAGAAGGAACGGATGCCCCGAAAACTGGCATCTCATATGTGCATCCCACGACAGAGCCAATGAGTTTATTAAAGGAAAAATCAAAGCGGGAGTATTCAATCTGGGCTATCTTCCGGGCTCGGGCAACAAATCCCTTACCACAGCAAGAGAGACGACACTACCTGCTGTAAAGAATGCTCTTGAAATGCTTGATACAGAAGGTGTACTTCTCGTAGCGGTCTACCCCGGTCATCCCGAAGGTGCCGCCGAAGGCCGTATGCTTTGCGAGTTTTTCGCAGAGGTTTCGCGATTTAAGTTCTCCATAACCCAGATAAGACTGTTAAATTCCCCTGACAGTCCGTTCTTCATCGTTGCTGAAAAAGCAGACTAAGATCAAAAAGTAATTTAATGAAAGGAGTGGCACAATACATTGCAGCAAAGAAGACCTACATCTCCCAATACCCCAGGCACGCATCGGCAATATAACCACTCCGGAGCATCACGTGCAGACGGGATAAATCGCAAACAACCCACATATGGTGATCGTGAT
>JAZUBG010000160.1:0-4634 GCA_045638405.1 Eubacteriales bacterium
AACGACATGGCTACGATGCGACTTTATAGCAGGTCTTACCGGTGTTATCAATGCAGACAGATCCATTCAGTCTGATGCATATGAAGTTAAGAATGCTTATTCTCCTATCAAGATTACCGAAGTTGACCTCTCTGCAGGTAAATTTACAGCTGAAAACAAAAATTCCTTCATTAATTTCGAAGACAATTACGAAATTAAGTATGAAATCGTTGAAGGTACTAAAGTAGTATCCAACGGTACTGTTTCCGGTCTCACCCTTAATCCCGGTGAAAGCAAGGAATTCTCCGTATCTTACGGTTCTATGAAGAAAGATACCGAATACTTCCTCAATCTTTATGTTGTTTCCAAAGCATCTGAAGATTGGACCAATGCAGTTTCCGGTAATATATTCTTCGAACAGTATGACATCACCGGTTTCGAAACAATGCCCAAGACAGGTGCAGTTAAATCTGATGCCGGCGCTGCTCTTAACGTTACTATTGTTCAGAAGCCCTCTATCGATGCAACAATTCTTGACATCGTTGCAGGTGATTTCTATGTAACAAATAATGCTGAAAGAACTCTCAGCGAAATCTACGATTGTACCTACACTCTTACCGAAGTTAACAACTACTGGAAGAACCCTCGTCCTGTTGTTATCTCCGAAGGTTCTGTAGATCTTAATGTTCCCGCATACACCAAGGGTGTTAAACTCCACATTGACTACAATACTCCTCAGAAAGCAGTTGATGGCGGTAACTACGCTCTTACAATTACCTTCACTCAGAAGATCGACCTCGGCGATGTTCCCGCAGGTTATCAACTTAAATGGGTATACGACGCTACCTACTTCGGAACTGAGCTTCCGTTCGAAGTTGATCCCGCTAGAACTCCCACTCCTGTCCTCGATGAAGAGGGTAACCAGGTTAAGGATGAAAACGGCGACTATATGTTCAATTATCCTGACGTTGAACCCGAGCTCGATGAGGATTACGAAGAAGAATACGAAGAAGAATATGATGAATATACTCCTTATATTCTTATCGAAAACGATCTCGTTTCTGTTGAAGTAAACGCAGAAAACGGCAGAATCTCTTCTGTTTACTATAAAGACCAGCTTCTTTATAAGAACGCTCCCAGATTCAACATCAGCAGAAATGCTACCGGCGGTGACTCCAATTCCGAAGTTTCCAAGTCCAACGTTGCATCCAGAGTTTCCTCTAACCAGTATCTCCGTGATTATATCGAAATCAATAAGATTGCAGATAATCACTATCAGCTCGTTGTAGAGCTTGAAGGCGTTTCTAATGATTACGCTCTCTATAACAGCGATTCTATGAACGCTAATGTTACCATGTATTATGATATTTATGGTGACGGTGAGATCGTTGTAAGCTATGCTTACGATCCCTCTATCTACTCCGGCATTCCTCTTAACATCTCTACTATCATGGATCTTCCCGAAACCTTCTCTGAACTTACATGGTTTGGTAGAGGTCCCGGTTCAAGCTATCCCGACAAACTTGCTGACACTAAAGTAGGCTTATATGAAGAAACAGTTGCTCCTTACAATAGTTCTTCTTATTACCTCAAGAATAATGTTGGCGATAAGTCTGAAACAAGATGGGTAGCTCTTCAGGATTCTGAAAGCGGTATGCAGATCCTTGTTACCAGTGATACTTCTAATTTTGCATTTAACGCTCTCTCAAACGGTGGCAATACAAATCTCCGTATTATCGCTAAACAGAGAGGCGCAAGCGCAGGTAACCTCACAGATGCAGGATTCTATGTAGATCCTTCCATCATTATCCCCGGTGAAAACATTGAATTCTCTTACCGTATTATTCCTCTTAACGAAAATGATGATCCCGCAGCTGTTGCAACAACAAGCAATCCTGTTGACGGTCCCAGTGTTGAAGATCATTCTATCGTAAGCGGCGGCTCTTACTCTATTCTTTCCGCAACCTCCAGCAAGTCCTACCTTACCTCCGGTCTTGAAGTTACTGCAGGTATCGGTGCCGACAATCAGCTTTGGTATTATGAACCGGATAATGATAGCGGTCAGAAGAATTCTTTCAGACTCAAGAGCATTAAACATGGCAAATATCTCTCTCAGCTTTATCTTAATGCAAGACAGGATCCCAGCGTAGATGCAGGTCTTGTTGATTATAATTATGCTGTTGATGAACATTATTGGACCAACCTCAATCATAGCGGTAATAACTCTAACATCTTCTCTGTTGGTGTTAACTGGTCTATTCAGCCTCTTGCTAACACAATGGGTGCACGTGTTGCTTTCCTTAAACAGCCGAAAGAAACCGATCTTAACACTGCTTGGGAAATTGAATACGTTGACGAAGCAGCAGGTATCGTAAGAATCAAGAATATCGGTTCCGGTTACTACCTCTCTGTTATCGATGAAATGTCTTTCGGTACAGTTCTCGGTCAGATCCAGAATGACAGACTCAGAAATTACAGCCCTGCTATCAGATGGAACTCCTATGCTGATCTTACTGCTGAACCTTACGCAACAGATTATATCGATCCTAACTGGGCTTACTCCGACACCTACATCACTCAGTGGGAAATCCTTGCAGGCGATGCTCAGCATTGGACCTTTACAAACGTTGAAGGTGACTACTACACCATCACAAACGACGTAACAGGTCTTGCTCTCACCCTTAACGGTGATGTTCTTTCTGAAGAAAAGGCTTCCAATTCTGCAAATCAGCTTTGGAAAGTAACAGAAGAAAACGGCTTGTTTTCCATTCTTAACAAATCCAACGATTATGCTCTCGGCATTGCTGTTGAACGTGTTATGTATGATGAAGAATACCTTACAAGTAACTATATCAGAACAGAAGATGATAAGTACTATGAATCCAGCTATATCATCGTTTCTGAATATAAGGGTCTTGCAACTCAGAAGTGGCTCCTCAACACCGACAAAGATCAGGAGATCGTTGTTGAAGCAGGTGCAGATTGGTTCTACGTACCTGTTGAAGAAGAATAATTTCTGAATTATAATTTAAAATAATATTAGCCCCGAAAGAAATTTCGGGGCTAATTTATATTTAATAAAGGTGATGTTATGACAATTTATACCGAGTGGCGTCTTCAGGGTGACACTAACGATGTTCATTTCTTCAATAGCTTAACATTGTCATACAGTAAATTCACCAATGATATGTAAGTCGTATCCAAAGATGAAAATTTGAGTTATTATATCCTTTGCAAAACCATATTTGAAAATATAACCGATAAAACAGAGAGTATAGAGTTTTTATCAAGCCTTGCAAGAAAGGATTTGAATGACTTCTGTCTTACAATTATTGCGAGACAGAATTTTATTGTGTAAAACATAACTTTTAATTTTGAAAAAAAAGCGAAAAAACTCGTATACTACTTGAAAAATAACAAGACTTGTTGTATTATATATCTAAGTATAATCTAATGACTCTCGACAGTTTTTATCAGTTCGGAGGTATATACACAGTGGAAAAAAATAAAGATTCTTTCGTAACTTCTCAAGATCATGCAAGAGAGATTTTTTCAAGTGCTCAGAATAATCAGATGCGATTCGGCGTTGCTTCTACGGCAGAGATCGAGCAGATTCGTCGTGAATACATAGAACGAGCACAGAGAAGAATAGACATATATCGTGAAAATGAGCAGGAGCATCTTGAAACTATGATGCGTGAAATCGACGAGCAGCGTTCAGAAAAGCTTCGCCGTATTAAAGTTGCTTATGACAGCAACGGTATTCAGTGGATCGATGAAATTTTCAAAAGCATCATTTCAGCTGATTGATTTTTAACAAAAATTATATTTCGGAAAAGAGTGTAGATATGACTCATAACGACGGAACTTTCAATAGCGTTGAAAATAATGCAACGCAGCAGCCTGTTTCTCAAGAGCCTGCAAAAAACGGAAATAATTTGGAGGATCAGCTTCTTTCTGAAGCATATAATATGATCCAGCAGGGCGTTTTCGATATTAAGAGTGAAATGTCCCGTGAGCTTTCTATGCACAAAATAGAAAGTAAAAAAGAAGTATATGCTGAAAAAGAGCACTATATTGAAACAGTATTTGCCGTTGTAAAAAAACAGCTTCTTAACTTTAGAAAATCAGAAGCTTATATCGATTACCTTGCAAAATGTGCCTCAAAAGCAAATGAAAAGCTTGGCGGACTTACAAGACTTTACGTTACAAGAACAGACCTTGAAGTAATGAAAAAAATCGTATCAGGTGTAGAGGTTAAACAAGATCTTCGTATTATGCTTGGTGGTATTATTGCTGAAAACGACGGTCTTACAATGGATTTCTCTTTCGATAAAAAGATCCGTATGGAACGTGAAAAATTTGAGCAAATGCTTAATGACTTATAATCTAACACATATCTAAAATTTAAGTAGAAAGGTGAACACACTATGATCAATCTCAATCCTTCGGAAAAATTTGTGTATGAAGGTCTTACGTTTGATGACGTATTGCTTATTCCTTCCAAATCCGAGATTATTCCCCGTCAGGTAACTACAGAAACAAAGATTACTAAAAATATTACTCTTAATATTCCCATTATTTCCGCTGCTATGGATACCGTTACAGAATGTCGCATGGCTATTGCTATGGCAAGAGAAGGCGGAATTGGTATT
>JAZUBG010000161.1:0-9301 GCA_045638405.1 Eubacteriales bacterium
AGGAGCAGCTCAGAAAGGCTGCATCCCTTGCAGTATGTAAGATCAACATCGACTCCGATATCCGTCTTGCAATGACAGCAGGTATCCGCCGCGTTCTCACTGACGATCCCAGTGTATTCGACCCCAGAACTTACCTTACCGTTGCTCGTGCAGAGGTTAAGAAGATGGTTGCTCACAAGATCCTCAACGTTCTCGGTTCTGCTAACACTCTTTAATTTAACAGTTTAATTTTAACCGCCCCGCTTATAAGCGAGGCGGTTTTTTCTTGTGACCCCCTCTATTAACAAATGTAGGGGCGTACTGTGTGTGCGCCCGCGTGCTTGTGTATGTATATGCTTCATCTAAGGAATGGAACCATCATCACTTATTGTAGGGGAGGGGATTGCTCCTCCCGCCTCGCAGGGATCATGTTTATGCTTTATCTAAGAAAAGAAACCATCTCAAACGGCGAAGTTTTCTCGGATTTCTTGCGAAATCCTCACTTCCTTGCCTTATATCTTATGAGGTATCGTTCACCTTTCTCGTGCGAATACTCGCACGAGCGTGGGATGTTTGCAGGAACGTACCTAATCGTTTAGCGAATGTTGTATGTACTTACGAAATGCTTGACTTTCAAATGAAAAAGTGATATACTGAAGTCTCAAAAAAACATAACGGAGGAACAAATTATGTGTCTTATCTGTAACGTGATCGAGATGATCAAACGCGGCGAGAATCCTTACTTTGTAAGAGAGCTTGAAACGGGTTATGTTGTAATCGGAAATCATCAGCATTTCCACGGGTATTCACTGTTTCTGTGCAAGGAACACACAACAGAGCTTTTCTACCTTGAAGACGATTTCAGAGACAAATTCATGCGTGAAATGTCTATGGTAGCCAAGGCTGTGATGCTCGCATTCGGTGCGGATAAGATGAACTATGAGCTCCTTGGGAACGGTGACTCTCATGTGCACTGGCATCTTTATCCGAGAAGAAAAGGCGATCTTGACGAATATGGTGTTAACGGCGTAGGTCCCGTGTGGTGGGTTCCGTGGAGCATAATGAATGATGATAATAACGTAGTCACCGGTGATAAACTTGAAGAAATGAAAGCTGCGTTGTCTGCGGCGCTCGACAAAGTGATGGAAAAGAGAGGTTAATATCATGCCGCTTCCGATGGTACATTTAGGTGTTGCAAAACATCTTGCAGATAAATTCAATATTGAAGATATTCCAAACTTTTATCTTGGTTCAATAGCCCCTGACGGAATATATACCAGAGATGGCTTTACGAGAGAACAAAAGCTAAAAAATCATCTCATTCCCGATGGTAGACCGAGAACTGTAGGAGACGTTCTTGATTTCCTAAGAGAACACCACGATTTTTATGACAGATCATTTGTCCTCGGTTATGCTGTACACGTTCTGACCGATCAGTTGTACAATGAATCGGTATACAGAGTTTATCTTGAACGTTACGCCTCAGACCCTTTGCCGATTCAGGATAAAACGTGGGCATATTATAACGATACTGATATTGTGGACTTTGAACTGTTCAAAAAAGTTGACTGGCGTGAGGAAGTTTGGAGTATGCTTGAGAAGAGTTACGGCGTTACGGTAGAAGGGTATATTACGGCAGAAGAATCTGAAGCTTGGCGTGATAGAACGCTACGTTGGTATGACAGCGGAGAGAGCGAACACAAAAATCCTGTAAAGTATATTACGTATGAGGATCAGACGGAGTTTATTGCGTCTGCATCTGATGAAATATATCGTTTGCTTGAGCGATGCTTAAGTATTGGATAACATATTCAAACAATCGTGAGTCTCCGTGAAGGAGGTTCCGATTTTATTTTAGTGAAGGCATCGTCCCACTCTTCGCTTGTAGTGGCGTACCTGTGTGTGCGCCCGCGAGCTTGTGTATGTTTTATGCTTCATCTAAGGAATGGAACCATCATCACTTATTGTAGAGGAGGGGCTTGCTCCTCCCGCCTCGCAGGGATCATGTTTATGCTTTATCTAAGAAAAGAAACCATCTCGCTCGCTTTGCGAGCAGTACGCCTGCAGTTTCCTTCGCTTCGCTCACATCCTTGGCTTGTTGCTTTGGGAAGTGGCATTACCTTTCCCGAGTGAATACTCATGCGAGGTGGATGATGCCTTGCCACTCAACTTTTTCAACCGTTGGTTAAAACGTGTTTCACGCGTGTACCTTGTTAGATGTCTCTCTGTGGTGTATAATAAACTCACAAACACCGGTGATTGAATATTTGAAACGAGGTAATCTTATGGAACTTTATATTGGCGAAAACATAAAGCGCCTTCGTAAACAGAAAAACATTACTCAGGAAACCTTGGCAGAACGTATGCACGTATCGTGTGCCGCAGTATCGAAATGGGAAAGAGGTGAAACACTTCCCGACATCAGCATGGTGCTTCCCCTTGCATCCTATTTCGGAGTATCTACCGATGAGATACTCGGACTCGATCAAGCGAAAAACGAAGAAACAATTCAGAAATATATCAGTGAATCGGAACGCCTCGCGGCTATAGGAAAAGCACACGAGCGTTTTGATCTGATCAAAAAGGCATATGATGAATTTCCTGACGATTGGCGCATCATTGACCTGTATATGTGGCAGCTTAACTATGACCCAAACTGCGAGGGACCCTACGGAAACGAGGTACACAAGGATGAGCTGTATAGCCTGTGCGAGCGTGTCCTTGACGAATGCACGGTGGACAAAGTACGCTATTCGGCACTTTCCATCATCGGCGGACTTTATCTACTTGACGGAAAAAAGGACGAGGCTATTGAAACTGCGAAACGCTTTCCCGATTACTGGATGACCGAGGGCGAGGAACTTGAGGGATGTTTTTCAGATAATAACACAGAATGGTTAAAACAGGTACGTCAAAACATCTGGGACTTGACCTGTTTGTTGTACGTAAAAATCCGCAATACCGCCCATCATGACAGCGCCGCCGACTCACCAGAAACTATAAAGCATCTGAAAAAGTGCGTTTCTCTAATCAAAATGATATTTGACGACGGTGACTACGGATTCTTCCATCAGGATCTGAGTGAGGTCTATATGTGGATAGCAAACCGATACGTTATGATCGGTGAGCTTGAAAGCGCATTTGAATATTACGAACTCAGCTTCAAGCACGCGAAGGCGTATGACGAATTACCGAGACTTATAAACCACACGTCATTCCTTGTCAAAGACGTACCCTTTGATATGGCCAAGACTAATTCAAACCTCGAAGACAATACTGTTGCATTGCAAATAAGCAATCTTCGCTCATGGGGAGTTTGGAACGCTGTGAAGGACACACCGCAAATGCAGGCAATACTTGCAAAATACGAACCCTTCGCGGGGAAGAAAAAGGATTATACGGAATAATTTAACGGGACTTGTCAAAAAGCGGCAAGTCCCGTCCTTTATATTTGTTTTACACGTTTTACACATGTGACTTTGCGGTGATAGCAATACCTATCATAAAAAACAAATCTTACGCTAAAAAAACGTAAAAACACACCAAAAGGCAAATTTTGTCCATAATTTCTTCGTTTTTGGCTTGAAACCGAATAAATAGTATGTTATTATAAAATCGGGAGGATTATATCTTCCTGTCCGGGTTCAAACTCAAGTTTATTACATAACATATTATGCCGTATGGCAGAATGGAGTAAAATAATGAAACTAAAACGCACGGTTTCCGCGCTCCTTGCATCCGTGATGCTTGCCGGAAGCGCACTCGTATCGGCACCCGCCTTTGCCGACGAGCCTCTTCCATTCGAAGACGTTAAAGCCGACGCATGGTACTACAATGCGGTAGCAGACGTTTACGAAACGGGGCTTATGAAAGGTAAAACAGACACCAAATTTGACCCCACGGCCCCTATGTCAAGAGCTGAGTTCGTGACCGTTCTTTCCCGTCTCGCTGCTATCAACGCGACAAATTACGGATACGGTGACAGCCTTGATTTCACTGATACCGATCCTAATGCATGGTATGCCGATGCGGCAGGCTGGGCTGTTGAAACGGGACTTTCCACAGGTACTTCCGCAACTACATTCTCTCCCACACGTGAGATCACCCGTCAGGAGATGGCAGTTCTTATCGTAAGATTCGTTAAATATCTGGGCGAGAGCGTCCCCGACAACTCAAAGGTTGAAAAGTTCGCAGATGCCCACAAGATCGCAAGCTGGGCGACTTCCGACATTGAAACCATGAGAAAGTACGGCTTCGTGCAGGGTGACCAGAACGGCAACTTCAATCCCGAAGGTAAGGCAGACCGAGCATCCGTTGCGACTATCGCAATGAGACTTCTTCCCTATGTAACCACTACGAACATAGTTGAAGAAGGAAAGTCCGATTACGTTATCGTTTCCGACGACGCTTCGATCGATGCCGCTGAACGTCTACAGTATCAGATAGAGTACACAACAGGTGCTTGTCTTGACATCGCAAAGTCCTCTGCTGCAAAGAAAGCTATCATTCTGAAGACAGCTTCTGACGAAAAGCTGGGCGCTGACGGTTACGAAATCAAGACAAGCGGCGAGACTGTAACAATTACCGCAAACACTCCCGAAGGTGCTTACAAGGGTGCGGTACGTTTTGCTCTCCGCGCTACCTTTGACAACACCGTAAAATTCACCTCCGCCGCAACCGAAAGATACGAATACAAGCCTCCCGTTGAAAAGCTTACCATCAACGGCAACGACATTTCAAAGTATACTATCTATTATCCTGCAAATGCGTCAGAGAATACTCTCACAGCAGTTGACGACCTTGTAAAGTACCTTGAAATGGCAACGGACATCAAACTCCCCACTTCCACCGATAATCCCGGTCAGTACGGTATTATCCTGGATGAGACCACTGTTACGATCAACGGTTCCGTTAACAAGAGCATGGACAACTTCACTGTTAAGTCCGAGGGCAACAGTATCCGCCTTATCGGTTCAGCCGACCGCGGAGCCGCTTATGCCGCGTACGATTTTCTTGAACAGTGTGTAGGTGTTCTCTTCCTCAGTAAGAATCAGGATTACGTAAAACCGGCAAAGGCTATTGACGTAAAAGATGTAAACTATACCGAATCTCCCCTCTTAGCCATCCGCGATAACTATAACTCTGCTGCCGTTCCTTCCCTCAAATTCAGAGATTATTCATGGAAAATGGCAAACGGAATACACTCCTTCGCATCTCTCGCTCCCGATTTCTGTAAACAGTACGAATCTCAGCCCTGCCTCCTCAACGAAGCCGTTTATGAGCAGGTAATGGAAAACGTTATTAAGAAGATCGAAGCAAAGCCGAATGCCGAGATGGTTTCCGTCTCCGCAAATGACGTTGCAAGCTGGTGTGACTGTGAAAAGTGTGCTCCCGTTATTGCTGAGGTTGGTCCTTCCGAATACCTCATACGCTTTGTAAACAGAGTTGCCGACGATCTTAAAAGCCGCGGTTATAATGACGTACTCGTTCACACCTTTGCCTACGACGAGACCCTCGGAGCGCCTCAGACATCTCCCCGAGACAACGTGATCGTTCAGTTTGCTCCCATTGAAGCGTGTGTCGGTCACCCCATGAACAACAAGTGTAATTACGTACAGCTCACCAATTACACAGGAAAGTATCTTGAAGACTGGGGAAAGCTTGACTGTAATATGTATCTGTGGACTTACCACTGCAATTACGGAGCTCCCATTCCTATGACGGACATTAGCTACAATACCATGGGCAACAATGCTAAAATGTACGTAGAATGCGGAGTTCTCGGCTGGCAGGCAGTTCCCACTGATGACAAAGAAGAGATCATCGGCGACTTCAGCGTTCTGAGAAATTACCTTATCGCGAAATTCATGTGGGATCCCTTTATCACTGAGGAAGAATACAACGTACTCGTTTCCGAATTCATGGAAGGCTATTTCGGCAAGGGTTGGGAAATGATCTACGAAGTATTCAATACAGTAAACGAAAAGGACACGGGTTGTCACTCGATTTTCGAAACTGTTAATTCCAGAAAAGTCTACTTCCAGAACAAAATGGATACTCCGTATCTCGTGACGCTCTTCGACGAAGCAGAGCTTCATGCAGAAAGCTACACTGTTTGGACAAACATTGACCGAAATCAGATATCCATGAATATTATGGAAGCTCTCATCAAGTTTGATAGGCTGTACAGAAGTGATAATGAGGATGAGTATATGCAGTCTCAGCTCATAGGAAAGTTCATTCAGGATAAACTGCTTACTTACCGTGTAGAATACGGTTCCGGAATGTTCCCAAACATGGAGATCGGCGAGTTTGACTTTAACCCCGGACTTTGGAGACAGTATCTTGACCCGCCGTATTTTAAGGGCAAGATCGAAGATCTAACGGTCGAGTACCCGGAAAAGCCCATCTACATCATGCCAATGGCAAAAGGAATCGCAAGGTAAAATACAATATATAAATATATAAACGGCAGGAGTTTTCTCCTGCCGTTTATATTATGCTTTACTTATATATGTACGCACCGACATATTTCGGAAGATTTTCGCTATACTTCAAAACTCCGCTGTCGATAGCTCTCTCACATATACGTTCGCAAAGTGTAAAAGTATAATCTCCGCTTTTTTCTCTGTATTCTGCAAAAACATCTACAATGTGTGACGCCATTTCCCTTATCTCGTCCTTTTCAGCATCTGAAAAACTTGAAACGATCTCACTTACCGCATCCTCGTCGATAAGAACGACCGATGCTGTGTACTTACCATCCTTACGGGTGATATATCCGTAACTCTCAAGGGTTTCGAGCAGTCCGATGTTGCTGTCGGTGTACTTACCGAATGCCACGTTATAAAGAGTCTTAGTTTCTTCGGGTGTAAGGAAATTCGGGGTGCGTGACGCCATATCGCGATAGTGGTACTTGTACTGTCCGAAACAGTTTTCAAGTCTCTTGCCTCCGAAATCCATGGTGTGAAGTCCCACGAACATACGCTCCGGCAGTTCAGTATGCTCATAACCCACAATGTCCCAACATCCGTTATCGGGACGTTCTGTGTGAGGCATCTTCACCGTCTCAAATTTTGCTTCGGCAGCTCTTGTAAACTTGTGTACGTACAAAGGAATAAGCGTCCACTTTGCCACATCATACGGCTGACCTCCGCCGTAATATTTCACGCCGTATTTTTCACAGAGCTCGTTAAATCTGTCGGCAAGGCTGATGACACTGGGTGTCACCTTATCGGCAAAGCTTTCTTTTATATTGTATCTTTCAATCTGCGTTACTCTGTCTACGATGGGGAACGCGGTTTTATATTTGTTTCCCTCTTTCACAAGAAAAGTTTCTCTTACTAAAAAATCAAGCTCGCTTTCCATATACGGAAGTGCAATTCCCATTTCAAGTGACAGCTCCTCAGCAGTTTCTGGATTTTCGTATACTTCAAGAAATATGTTCTTATACATAAGATGCTCAAGGATAGACCAAGGTTGTCCGCGGTCCCCAAACGACGAGCAGTTGTTTACAAATGAGATCTCCTCGGGCTTAAAGCTTCTTTTACCGAATTCGCGTGCCATATAAATACCTTCTTTCAGTTTTTTTCTGCTGTTTTGCAGCTTCGTTTTGACAGTACCCACGGGGATCGAAAGCTCTTTTGCGATTGTAGATACACTCTTTTCCTCAAAATAGTGTGCAACAAGGATCTGACGGTAATCGGAACGGATAAAAGCAAGTTCACGCCTCAGTGACTTCAAGTCTTCAGATAAGACTATCTCGTCTTCTATGCAATTTTCACTTGGCATCTCATTAAGGTTTTCGTCGATTGAAATAGTATCAGAATCAAAGGAATAATACTTTTTCTTTGCCCATTTTGCGTAGCAGTTTCTTGCAATCGTCCACACCCAAGCGTTAAAATTTTCGACTTTGGTGCCGCCTTTAAGTGCGCTTATCACCTCAAGACCTATATTTCCCGCCAAATCATCCGCGTCAGACTCGTTCTTCGTCTTTTTGAGACAGTAATAGAAAATTTTTGTGAGGTATTCTTCGCAAAAGTATTCTGTAAGGTTCATCTTTCTACCCCCTTTCACTTATATAGTGTATCGGAATTCGGTTTTGGATTTATTTATTTTCTCATTTTTTCATTTTTCTCTTACAGTATATCATACGTAGTGTCAATATTCAATCCTTATCATTGTAAGAGAAAAAATCCCCTCGCTATCTCTTGCAATTAGTGAGAAAAAGTTATATAATAAATCTTAGTCAAACAAACAAGCGAGGTTTTACCCATGAAATGGACAGAAAAATATAAACTCGGCGCGGCAGAGACGGACATCAACTCCATCGCCTCCCCGTCCGCAATTTTAAGATATATGCAGGACTCCTCAAACTCTCAGATGCTTGCACTTAAGCCTACCTACGAGGAGCTTATAGAAAGAGGACTTTCTTTCGTTCTCAGCAAGATCACCGTAAGCATGTACGGGACTCTGAAGGCTCACGACAGCTTTGAAGGCGAAACTTGGGCTTGTCCCTCAAAGGGAGTAACCTTCAACCGTTGCTACCGTATCAGAAAGGGTGACAGCATTATCGCGGAGGCGTCATCCGTATGGGCACTTGTGAACGTTAACGAGCGTAAGCTGTGCCGTGTTTCCGATGTGGAATTAAATTACGGTGAGGACGAGCCGCTTGAGCTTGACGCTCCCACAAGATTCCGCATTCCATCGGAAGCACCTCTCACACTTGTGGGCGAGCGTATCGTTGAGTACGCGGACTGCGACTTAAACGGACACATGAACAACACACGTTACCCCGACATCCTCTGCAGCTACGTTACGTCAATGAAGGGTGTACGCCCCTCAAAAATGAGCATCAATTTTGTCTCAGAGGCACCTCTCGGCTGCAGTATCAAGATATACTCGGGCTTCTACGACGACGCTTACTACGTAAGGACCGTGCGCGATGACGGTAAGGTCAATGCTGAGGCTGAGATCATACTCGAGGAAGTATAAAGTCTGGAGAAACAATGAAAAACACAACACTTTGTTACATAGAAAAAGACGGATGCTACCTCATGCTCCACAGAATCAAGAAGGAGAATGACATAAACCGCGACAAGTGGATAGGTATCGGCGGTCACGCTGAGTTCGGTGAGTCTCCCGAGGAGTGTATTTCCCGCGAGATTCGTGAGGAAACGGGACTTCTGCCGTTAAATCTCAGCTACCGCGGAATCGTAACCTTCGTTTACGGCGGTGACGGTGAGTACATGCACCTTTTCACCTGTGACAAGTTCATGGGAAGTCTCACCGATTGCGACGAAGGTGTACTTGAGTGGGTACC
>JAZUBG010000162.1:0-3618 GCA_045638405.1 Eubacteriales bacterium
CTCCGACTTCCTTGAGTGACACTATTTATCCTCAAATATATAGTTTTTTTATCCCGACACCCCACAATATTTGCCATTCGAAAACCATTTTGATCATATCGAATGACCAATTGTCAGTAAAACAAAGTTTTTATATCGAACTTTAACTTTTCTACTTTAATAAAATATGTTGCAAAATTTCCGAACATATGATAAAATATATGTGTATGTCATATTTTACTTCCGCGAAAGGTATTTTTTATGAGTCAAGACAAAATCCCACTTATCATCGGTCTTTGCGGAAGAAGCGGTGCCGGTAAAAGCTACGTTTCAAAGATTTTTGCCGAAGAAGGCATCCCCTCTGTTGATACCGATGCCGTATACAGAGAAATGACCGCAGCGCCGATGAACGGCGTACTTTCAGACTGCATGGCAGAGCTTACGAATGAGTTCGGCTATTGTATTCTGCGTGAAGATCAGTCTCTCGACAGACGTGTTCTTGCCGATATTGTCTTTGCTGACAATGCCGGAGACAAGCTAAAGAGACTTAACGAGATCACTCACCGTCACATTCTCACCGAGACAGACAGAAGGATCTCTGAGTTCGGGAAGTTGTGCTTCCCTGCCGTAATTGTGGACGCACCTCTGCTTTTTGAAAGTGGATATGACAAAAAATGCGATTTCATAATCGCGGCAACTGCACCTGACAGCGTTCTCTCAGCGCGCATTATGAAACGCGACGGTATTGATTTCGATTCCGCCATGAGACGTCTTAAAGTGCAGTTAAGCGACAGCGAAGTGAGAAGCCGTGCCGATTTCGTAATTGAAACGGATACTGACACGGAGTCGCTCCGTCGTTGTGTCCGTGAAATCGTAAATGAAATAACCGACCGCACGAAAGGTTAAAAAAATGAAACTGAAAACACCTGTGATCAGAAGCATAATTATCGTGTCGATCTTAGTTTTATCGGTCATTTTCGGACTGATATTCAGTGCAGTCTGCAACAGGATCGACCTAAAAAAATATCCGAGACCCGATAACTACAAAGAATACGTCACAAAATACGCCAAAGAATACGCAGTCCCCGAGCACATGATCTACGCCGTTATAAAAAGCGAAAGTAATTTCGACAAAGGTCACGAAGGTACTGACGGCGGAATAGGTCTTATGGGCATCACATTCAAAGAATTTGACAATATGCTCCGTATAACCGGTGAAAATCTCACGAAGGACGCACTCTACGGTCCCGAAACCAACATCAAGTATGGTACGCTTAAACTCTCTCTTCTCTATAACCGTTTTGAAAAGTGGAGTTTTGTTTGTGCAGCTTACGTTTCGGGAGATAAATACAATAGTTGGTTAAGCGATAAGTCCAATTTCGACGTGGACGGAAAATTCAGTAAGATTCCCGACAGCAGTATTGCAAAAAAAGGAGACAAACTCTTCTCCATTGCCGAAAAATACGAAGAAATGTATTACGGCGAATAAATTCAGTAAAATAATATACTTACACATATTCAGGAGGCAATTATGAGCGAAGAAAAGAAATCCAAACTTCTTGCAAAGGAGCTTTTTTACAAGAAGTCAAACGTATTTGAGGCAAAGTCTCAGGAAGAAAGAGCTGCAATGATGGCATTTGCAGAAGACTATAAAGCATGGCTTGACGCATCCAAGACCGAAAGAGAGGCAGTTGACGAAACAGTTAAGATCCTCTCTGCTGCAGGCTTCAAAGAATATAAGCTTGGTGACAAGATTAATGCAGGAGACAAGCTTTATCTCAACAACCGCGGCAAGAGCCTTTTCGCTATTTCCATAGGCAGTGAGCCCATCGAAAACGGTGTAAGAATCATGGCGTCTCACATCGACTCCCCCAGAATCGACCTTAAGCCCAATCCTCTCTTCGAGAACGAGGGCGTAGGTTATTTCAAGACACATTACTACGGCGGTATCAGAAAGTATCAGTGGGCAACTATCCCGCTTGCTCTTCACGGCGTAGTTACGAAGGCTGACGGTACTACCGTTAAGGTTACCATCGGTGAGGATGCGGGTGACCCCGTACTCTGTATCTCCGACCTTCTCCCTCATCTTGCAAAAGATCAGTATCAGAAGACTCTTGCTCAGGCGTTTACAGGCGAAGGCCTTAACATCATGATCTGCTCCTCTCCCTATATTGACGAGGACGGCGAGATCGCTGATGACGGCGTAAGACTCAACGTTATGTCCATTCTTAACGAGAAGTACGGCTTCGTTGAGACCGATTTCCTCAGTGCAGAGCTTACAGCAGTTCCTGCAGGCAAGTCCGTTGACGTAGGTCTTGACAGATGGCTCATCGGCGGTTACGGACACGACGACCGTTGCTGTGCATACACCTCTCTCAGAGCGATCCTCGGTGCAGGTGACACAGTTCACACCAATATCGTGGTTCTCGCAGATAAGGAAGAAACAGGCAGCTGCGGTGTTACAGGTATGAGATGTACACTCCTTATGGACATCATCGCAAATCTTGCCGCTTCCTTCGGTGCTAACGAGACCGTTGTAAGAGCAAATTCTCTCTGCCTCTCCGCTGACGTTGCGGCGGCTTACGACCCCAACTATCCCGAGGTTTACGAGAAGAGAAACTCCGCTATCCTTCACTGCGGCGTAGCACTTGCTAAGTACACAGGCTCAGGAGGAAAGGGTAACACAAACGACACTTCCGCAGAGTACGTAGGTCTCGTTCGTAAGATCTTCGATGATGAGAAGGTAGTATGGCAGATGGCTGAGCTCGGTAAGGTTGACCAGGGCGGCGGAGGAACCGTTGCTATGTACATCTCCGAGCATAACATCGATACCATCGACATCGGTGTTCCCGTAATCTCCATGCACGCTCCCTTCGAGATCATCTCCAAGGCGGATCTCTACGAGGCATACGAAGCGTTTGCCGCATTCTGTAAGTAATTTAACGTGAATCAAATATTCGTACCCACGGAACACCGTGGGTACGAAATATTAAATAATAAAAATCTGAGGTTATACTGCTATGACTGAAAGGCTGAGAGATGCCGAAATCCGTTTCGAGTCCATTGAACGCGAGCTTGCGCTTCCCGAGGTGGTCTCGGACAATAAGAAATATACTGCTCTCATGAAGGAGTACAAAAATCTTACTCCTCTTATTGAGAAATACAGAGAATTCGTTCGCTGTGAAAGGGATATTACTGAATCCCGCGAACTTATGGAGCTTTCCGACGATGCTGAAATGCGTGAGCTTGCTACCGAAGAATACAAATCGGCTAAAGAACGTATCGTGACCATTGAAGAAGAGCTGAAGATACTTCTTCTCCCCAAAGATCCTATGGATGACAAGAACGTTGTTGTAGAGATCCGAGCCGGAGCAGGCGGTGACGAAGCGGCTCTGTTCGCGGGAGTTCTTTTCAGAATGTACACTATGTATGCAGACTCAAAGCGCTTTAAGACCGAAGTTGTCAGCATGAATGAGACCGGGCTCGGCGGTTACCGTGAGATCACCTTTATCGTGTCCGGAGAAGGTGCGTATTCATGCTTCAAATACGAAATGGGCGTTCACAGAGTACAGAGAGTTCCCGAAACCGAAACGTCGGAAGTCGGAGGCCAAGCGGTCTTAGGAAGACAAGCAACTATTG
>JAZUBG010000163.1:0-6493 GCA_045638405.1 Eubacteriales bacterium
AGAACACAGTTCTCCCCTACCGGTGTATCTGAGAATAACGTACACCAACAGAGATTACATACAGATTTAACCTTACGTTACGGGTTTACCAAAGAATCCCGCGAAGCGACAGATACACCAAATATCAAAATCCTTTTTTTCTACCTGCAAGGGAAAGGGATGAAATATGTGAAAGAATAACCTTTTCTTTACCGTTTACCGATTCAAGAACGAAGCTGCGCGGCAGGTCAAGGACCGCTGACACAACTTCACCGCGTTCCTCACTTTTTCTTAAAAATTCTGTGGTGATCTCGTCCGTGACGTCCCCGTCAATATTGAATATTCCGAGAACGTCGCGCTCGCGGACAAGATACCCGTTTCCGAGATGTATAAGCATATGTTTTAGCCTTTTTTTAATGCAAAATGCTAAATGCAAAATGCAAAATTGATGTAGCTTTTCGCCTCGCGAAAAGCGAATTTTATTGGAAGGTATAAGATATGATTCCGTCCACCGAAGGATATGACGTAAATTTAAATCCGCTTATCTTCTTCTGGGCATGAAGAGGTGGAGAAAATTCTGCTTTTCTTCACCCTCGGCAAGATCGGGCTCGGTGTTAATATCTACACCTGAGAAATCACTTCCGTAGGAAGGTTCAATGGAAACTCCGTTAAAGCTTCCGTTGAAGCCGATGCGGATTCTTTCAACACTGTCGGGAATTGCTCTCAGCGCGTCAAAAAGGTAACGGCAGTTAAAGCCGATATTTACCTCGTCACCGGTGATAGCAGCTCCCACAGACTCAAATACGCTTCCGCTGGTGGACACCGCGGAGATGTCTATCTTGTTGCCGCCGACGGAAAACTTAACCTGAGCCTTGCTGTTACCGCCAAGCTTATCTTCACTGATAATGGAAGCTCTCTCAATAGCTCCGCGAAGCTCTGCGGGATCAAGATAAGCAACGGTAGCAAAGCTGCGGGGAATTACTCTCGTGTAATCAATGTACTTGCTCTCGATCATACGGCAGAAGAAGTAGATCTGATCCATTTTGAAGATGATGTGCTTGTTACCGATGATCATCTCAACTTCCTCTTCACTGTCCTTCAGCATACGTGTAAGCTCGGAAAGGAACTTTCCGGGGATGATGATCTCGCACTCGGGAACATCCTCTGCGTAGTCGCAGGAAATGCAAGACAGACGGTTGCTGTCGCAGGCAACGAGAGTCATCTTGCCGTCTCTGATGGTGAGAAGCTCACCGTTGAGAGCCGCTCTCTGCTCGTTTACAGCGGTAGCAAAGATAGTCTCGTTGATCATACGGCGAAGCTGGTGCTGAGGGATCTTGTAGCGTCTGTCACCCTTGAACATAGGCATTGTGGGGAAGTCTGCTCCGGGAGACACGGAAATTTCAAAGCTGGAGTTACCGCCGGAGATGGTAGCTCTCATAGATGAGTCGATGTCGATAGTGATCTCACCGTCAGGGAGAGCTCTTACGATCTGCAATATCTTAGAGCCTGATATAACGTACTTACCCTCACGGTAAATGTTACATTCAACTGATGTGCGAAGTCCTTTCTCAAGGTCAAAGGCGGAAATACGGCACATATTAGCCGCGTCACCGTCAAAGTCACCCATTTTGGGATCGGGAGGACATTCAAAGAGAAGTCCCTCGATGGTGGTGATGGTATTCTTTATCTGAGAGATACCTGCCGCAGGAGCAACAGCGGCGATAAGCTCGGCTTTGTCAAACGTAACTTTCATAAGGATTGCCCTTTCTTTATTTAAGTATAGATAATGGTTTATTAAATGCAAAGTGCAAAGTGCAAAATGCAAAATGATTTTTTAATAAATGTGGAGTGAGTTATTTTGTAGGGCGGGGGTTTACTCCCGCCGTTTTCGTTAAGATTTAGCCGTACGTTCGCGGGCGAACACAGTTCGCCCCTACGGGATTCTGAGAAGATTTTCGTGCGGAGTTAAGACGGAACGGAATCAGATATTGTAGGGACCGACGTCCTCGGCGGTCCGTTTTCGTGCGGGTTAAGGTTTACGTTATGGAATGAGATCCTTCGGTCGCGTTGCTCCCTCAAGGATGACAGGGTAAAGTACAGCGACATAGGACAGCCCCTACAGGAATCTGTAGGCGTTCGCGCGGTGACGGAGATCACGTAGGGTTGATGGGAGAACGTTCAAACACATGGTAGGGGAGGGCCTTGGTCCTCCCGTTCGCGTACAGTTTTAGCCGTACGTTCGCGGGCGAACACAGTTCGCCCCTACGGGATTCTGAGAAGATTTCGTCCGACAATAGAAATAACGTGTAGGTTTTGTTTGAGGACACACGCCCATGGGCAACCAACTGTTTGCTCTGCAAACGAGGGGTTGCCCCTACGGAATTTGCGAGATTCCGTCCACCAACGGATATGACGTGAAGTTATACCGTTAGAAAAGTGTAGTAAATACAAACCTATACTTTATTCAGAATCTCCGCACGATAAATCACCGCAATTTACGGTGACGAACCCTTCGTATGAGGGGTGACGAGCAGATAGATTCGCTTAACGCAGTACAAGCGGCTAACGAAGCGCCAAAAGTCGAAGACGGCGCGCAAATTTTTGTCACCGTGGGGGGGCAAAGCACCTTTGGGGGGGCAAAGCCCTCCCGATGGTGATTTCTTAGTCAATTTTCCATGACAAAGAAAATTGGAATAAACCGAGGTGGCGAGAGATGACAGTCTGCACGAGATTCCTGTAAGTGTACGTTTTGGGACGCCCACCCTGTTTACGAAGTAAACAGTCGCGCCACCCTACGGGATCTAAAAAGATTTCGTTCAGTTACGGAGGTGTCGTGTTTCCGCTTCATTCCGTCTCACATACTCAGAATATCGGTTATGTGAACAGAAACTTTTCCGAGTAAACTTAAAATTTTCTCCTTTTTCTCCACGTCTTTTATAAAAGACAACCGTTTCTCCGCAACCTCACGATTCAAAAGCTTGCGAAGTGCAAAGGAGTATATGTCCATTTCCTTCGTAACAAATCTCTCTTCAGCCAAAACGTCGTAATCAGAGTCAGAATCCATGTTCAAAACCGAATTCACAACACTGTAGGATGCAGTAATCGAAGTCGGCACGTCAACAACGGACATCACACCCCGTTTTTCGTCATAAATACCGTAAAACGAAAGTTCCCTGACTCCCGCTCCCTGTATCACGAACTCACTGTACCCGTTTGTACTGTAATAACCCGCTATTTCCGATCGGGTCGTACGGCTGACGGCAGCCGGAATTATTATATCAAGGTAAAATTCCTCAGGAAAAGGTCTGATATTTTCAGGTTCGCCCTTCGGAGAAAATCCGTTATCCATATTCTCAAGAAAACGGATGATAAAGTTCAGAAAATACGCCTCCGCTGAAGAGACAGCCGCGCCAACGAACACAGGAGATATGAGATCCGCATTTGTGTTGATATGGTCGAATATTTTCTCAATCTGTGAAGTAAACTTCGCTTCAAGGAGCGGCAGCTTATCTTCGATCAGCGACGATAAATCGTCAGCCGCTTTGTCAATTTCACCGGATGAAAATCTGATATATTCCAGTGCGATTTTTCCAACACCGATAAGATCCTCCGGTATTCTGACAGATTCCTCGGCAAGAAGAATTACACGCTCTGTACCGAGAGCCATTACACAAAGTCCCAACTCAAAGATCACGTTGTCACGCATGGCGGAGAATACCTCATTACCCCTGACTTTAACTTTGTCAACACCCTCCGCAACAACGAGTGCAAAATCAAAGGTGGGGATCTTTTTTGCAAGAGCAGGAAGGAGTGCAATATGCTCAAGATCGTGCGCTCCCTTAAAAAGCGAACGCCAATCACAGCAGTTGATCCCCTTACTCCGCAGTTTTTCGGATATGTACGGCACGGTTCCGTTCCTCACGGATTCACCTGCCGAAAATATTATTACGTTTTGTGTACGTTTCATAGTCGACCTACCTTGCAGTTTCGTGATTCATAATAAACTTTGAGGCTTCCAAAGGATCGCGTCGGTACCACTGAATAAACAGTGCCGCAGTCATGGAAGTGAAATGACCCGACTCAAGAAGTCCACTTTTTCTCACACTTTCGCCTTTAATATCGTACTTCCATCGCCGATGTCAAAATAAAATAATCCTTTATTCCAATAATAAACATGATTTTCTTAAAATTACTTGTTTAACATAAAATAGGGGCCACACATACTTTCGTGTGTCTTTATGTACGTCCACGAGAAATCTCTCGCCGCCACGTACACTTCAACCTTTTTATCAAGTTCAGCAGCAGTATTCATATCCCAAGTTATATCATGCGTTTTTTCATCTTCAAACCATTCAATATAAATGGCACCGTGTTTATCTATTTTGTCATATGCTGCTTTAGCTTGATCTCCTTCCAAAAATGTGTTTTCATTCAATAATTCCCAAGAAAAAACATGCCACAATAAATTTCCTGTAGAAACAACGTATTTTTTCAAGTCGTGCTTTGAGATTCCCTTTGAGAAATGCTCTAACCATTTTATATAAAATTCATTTTTTGTCATGTGTGATCTCCTTTAACGTTTGCAACTCGCTCTTAACATTCGTCTGATACTCCCGAAACGAAGGATTACAGACATAAAATATGTGTTAGTCCACCGAAACGGGGCGTATCGTTTGCTTTGCAACCAGTGGCGCTGTCCCCTACCATTGGTTTGCGCTTTTTCACCTTAGTGCGACAACCTTTTTTTGTCTCTCGTGTCCGAAAAAAGCCGGTCTGAAAATCTGATTATCTATACGATTTTCTTCTTATAATACTTTTCTATAAGCTTTTTGGTCTTTCTTGCTTTTGGAATCTCTCCAATCACAAAAAACAGCCCTTTTTCTTTTTTTGGATACGCAATAATATAGTGTGGCAAACCACCACCTGCTCCAAACCAACTACCCATTAGCGAGATCCTTCTAATATCACTCCACTTTATTCGTTCCCTTTGCCCAAAGTTATAAATAATCTCTACATAATCATCAGAAAAGACAAAATATAATGGTGAACTTGCAAACACGAATATAGGCAATAAAACCAATATCCCAAACATAACACTCAAGCCAATTTCATTTCCCAATGCACAACTTACAGAAAGTCCGAGAAATACGATAAAAAGAAGAACACAAAAAATTAAATGTGTATTAAATGCAATATGTATTTTCTTCATACTATCACCACCTGTGTGTTAGTATAGCACAAAAGCTGTAAAGTGGCAAGGTTAAATGAAACATTGCTTCGACATATTTCTTAACTCTTGTCCTCTCACCACTTTTATGTTATAATACACTTAAAGGCGGTGATGATATGGGACATTTATTTGAATTAATTACAGAGTTGCTCTTTGATTTTGCAAAACATACTCCAGATAAAATGCCTGATGATATTACATACAATCCTAAATTTATAGTTAAACATCCAACAAAGAAAAATATTATAAGAATAATAGCAACATTAATCATTATTATTGTTTTTTCCTTACTATGGATGATAGTTAAACACGAAACACGCTATTTGTTTGTAATATTCGTTATTTTAGGTTTTGCATTGCTTGTGTTATGTTTAATTTCTTTCTCTTTTCATTGTTATGTTACAGAGAGTTTTTTAAAAAGTAGTATTTGTGGCTTATTCAAAAAACAACTTCAATGGAACAATGTTAAGTGTCTAAGAGTCATTGAGAAAACAGATGAAAAAAGCGTAATCATTGCCATTTATGATGAGAGTGGTAAATGCATAATTGACTTAAACACAGATATGGTAAACGCTTGGTATGTTGTAAAAATGGCAGAAGAAAAAAGTATAATCATATATTACGAAAAGGATTTATCATTAAAAAAAATATCGCATCTTTGAGAAAAACAGTTTTTTTGACCGGTTCAGTTTTGCGTGTTGGTCTCAGACAGACTAAATCTCAACACTACCGTGAACAAGTAAAAACGATTAAATATCGTTTTTACGAAGTGTGTAACGACGAAAAGGAGAAATAGAGCTGAGCGTATCGAAGCGAATATTTCGACTATTGAGGCGGAAGTATTGCGGCAGACCCCTTTCGAGCCCATTTAAATCAGGGAAGGAGAACCTGTGACCCTTCAGCTTGCACTAAGCGGAAAACTCTTCGGGGACATGGAAGTCCCCTCGACTTTCCCGAGTGCTGCGCGAATCTCTCCTCACCTCTACTACTTCGCTTGCGAAGTAGGCGGTCTGGATCGATTCCAGTTAACAGCCGCAAATAGGTTAAGCCTCACATTTTTGAAAGTATGCGGCTGTTATTCGCAGGTGAGATTTGGTGAGAAGTCAACGGGGGGGGGATAGCTGTCCGTGGGAGCGGAAGACAAAAAATAAACTGTTGACGAGATCCATGATTAGAGATTCTATCTTCCCGCAAGCCAAGGATGTGAGGAACGAAGTGACGAGAAAACTTCGGCGTTTGAGATGGTTTCTTCATGTAAAATCATAGTAATCCCCACTTAAGTAA
>JAZUBG010000164.1:0-5310 GCA_045638405.1 Eubacteriales bacterium
CCGGATGCAGCCCCGACTACTTCAGCGAGGACGGTCAGATGTGGGGAAATCCCCTTTACAACTGGGCGGAAATGAAGAAGGACGGCTACGCGTGGTGGTGTGACAGAATGCGCCATATGGCAAGTATGTTCGATGCGGTGAGGATCGACCATTTCAGAGGTTTTGAGTCTTACTGGTCCATCCCCGCAGGTGCCGAAACGGCTAAGGCGGGCAAGTGGATCAAGGGTCCGGGACTGCCTTTCGTTAAGGCTATCAAAAAAGCTGTCGGAGACACTCTTATCATCGCAGAGGATCTTGGCGACATCACACCCGAGGTATATAAGATGGTGAAGGACAGCGGACTGCCCGGCATGAGAGTGTTCCAGTTCGGCTTCCTCGGTGACGACAACAGCCCTCATATGCCGCACAATTACCCTAACAACTGCGTAGCTTACACGGGAACGCACGACAACAATACGCTCCTCGGCTATCTGTGGGAGCTTGACGATGATACACGCAAGGTGATGCTCGACTATGTCGGTCACACGGGCGATTGGGGACTCGGCTGGAAATCGGTTATCCGCACGGTGCTTGCAAGCCATGCGGGACTTGTGGTGATGCCCATTCAGGACCTTCTCGGCTACGGACGTGACACTCGTCTCAACGTACCCGGAAAGGCAGACGGCAACTGGTCATACAGGATCACCAAGGAGCAGCTTGACTCCATTGACAGAGAGTATTATAAGAAGCTTAATAAGATGTACGCGAGAACGAAGTAACAATAAAACCACGGGGAGACCCGTGGTTTTATTGAAATGCAAAATGCAAAGTGCAAAATGCAAAATTGGACGTGGGGTGGTCGTACGGTCGACGAGTGAACGTCCAAACACATGGTAGGGGAGGGCCTTGGTCCTCCCGTTTCGTGCAGGGTTAAGGTGCACTTTGCGGGCGATCACAGACCTCACCTACGTGAAGCGGAACACCGTTCGTGCCTATGTAATCTTTCGTGCACCGGAGTACTTGATTTATATGTTGCGACGAAGTATAATATAATCATAAAAAACATGGAGGACATAACCATGACAGATAAACTGCACCGATATATTGAAAAATTCAATGCCGATGACGAGGATATTTACTCTCAGCATGTGAAAAATTCCGATGCCGAAGAATTTCTCCGCGACGAGATACCCCTTGTCGATTTCCCCGACAAGGAACTTGAGGAGGTATACTATTTCCGCTGGTGGACCTTCCGCAAGCACATAAAAATGACGGAGGTAGGCCCCGTAATTACGGAATTTCTCCCGCCCGTGTCGTGGAGCGGACCGTATAATACGATCAACTGCCCGGCATCTTTCCATATCCGCGAGGGAAGATGGCTTCGTGACAAGGACGGGATCGTTGAAAATTATATCAGATTCTGGCTTGACGGCAAGGGAAAAGCGGACTCCTACTCGTCATGGCTCCCCCATGCGGTGACGGAGTACTGTGAGTTAAAGGGGGAGTTTTCTCTCGCAATAGAAAAGCTTCCTCAGATGATCGACTTTTTCCGCCGCCGCGATGAGAAAAGCCTTCACGAATGCGGACTTTACTACTCTATTGACGACAGAGACGGAATGGAATTTTCCATCGGCGGCTCAGGCTTCAGACCTACCGCAAGCTCTTACGCCTATGCAGATGCACTTGCAATAGCAAAAGTTGCCGATATGGCGGGGGAGGCTGATATTGCCGCAGAATTTACCGCCAAGGCTGAAAAAATTAAAGATGCCATGGAAAAATATATGTGGCGCGGCGGATTCTACAGAACGATTCCTTTTGACCCCCAAGGTAACGTGACTTTCGCTGATGCGCTGAACGTGGATGACGTTCACAACGTACGTGAGCTTGTTGGATATATTCCGTGGTACTTCAATATTCCGCCTAAGGGCAAGGAAACGGTGTTCGGGCTGCTCCGCGACGAGTCGGTATTCTCAGCGAAGTACGGACTCACCACTGCCGACATGGGACATCCGAGATTCATGGAAAAACATGACCACGACTGTCTCTGGAACGGTCCCGTGTGGCCGTTTGCAACCTCGCAGACTCTCGTTGCCGCTGCAAATGTGCTGAGAAGTTACGGTGAGTGCGGATTTAGCAAAGACGATTACTACTATCTCCTCCGTCAGTATGCGGAAAGTCACCGACTAACGAGGGATGACGGACGAGTTGTCCGCTGGATAGACGAGGATATGAATCCCTTCGACGGCACGTGGACGGCACGAAGCAGTCTCATGAAGAAGGGAAACGAGATATACGAACGCGGCAAGGATTATAACCATTCTTTGTTCTGTGATCTTGTGCTTTCAGGTCTTTTCGGAATTTCGGTGAAGGACGGACGATTCACCGTCGATCCGATGGTACCCGAGGAGTGGGAAAGCTTCAAGGTGGAGAATCTGTGGCTCGACGCCAAGAGATATAGAGTGGTTTGGGAAAAGGGAAAGGCTGACGTAGAAGAGTATTGATAGTGTGGCAGGATGCCGCACAAAGCTGAGAAAATGGACGAATTGAACATCGTTCATCAGGTTACTGACAAACCCTGTGCGTAGGCACAGGGTTTGTCAAATTTTCACTTTATTTCATGCTTTTCGTACATCTTCACGGAAATTGCCCAGGACAGTGCATACATGATAACAATAGCACAAAATACTGCAATCACCTTTACGAAATCCTGATCGTCAAGATGTATTCCGTGATACAACATATTGTTTCCTACTGAGCAGATAAAGATCGTTACTCCGACGATTCCGTACAGGATCATTCTTCCTTTCTCTGCGCCGAAACGGAATATCAGCGGCAGACTTACTGACGATGTGAGAAGAGACGAGCCAAGTACCGCCATCATAATAAACGCGAAGCTCTTTATCTCAAAGAAGCCGTTGATCTTCAAGGAAAACGCGTATCCAATAGCAGTGAGAATAAGTGCCGTAAGCTGAGATGAAATCGCCAAAATATACTTTGCCGATACGATCTGCCATTTGGTGTAGGGTAGGGTCATACAGTATTCGTTCCATCGAAATGCCTTGTCATAGCTGATAAGAGTAATAGGGATCATTCCGCAAAACGCACACGGGTATAAGAGAATAAACAGATTCGTCGTGGAATTAACAAAGGCGAGAACGGTAATAAGAGCCACGATGAACAGATATATTTTGCAGTATTTGATAAGTACGTAAAGATCTTTTATGAGAAGCCCTTTCATAGCTTACCATCCTCCTTTACCATGAATACAAACAGTTCTTCAATGCTGACGGGAAGCACGTTTTCGCTGCCCGTCAGTTTTTCGCGGAGTACAAGCGCCTCCGTGCAGTAGGGATTTTCCTTTACATATAGTACCGCGCTTTTCGGAACGTGTGAAAATTCCTCAGCGCTCATGCGGAGCATACCGTATTTGGAGAGAAGCACGTCTTTTTCTTCACAAAGCATGAGCTTTCCTTTGTGAAGAAATGCGATGTAGTCGCACAGCTTCTCAAGATCGCTGACTATGTGGGAGGAAATGAGCACCGAGTGTCCCTCGTCTCTGGTGAAATCGTAAAGAAGCTCCAAAATTCGGTCTCTGTCCACCGGATCTATACCCGAGGTAGCCTCGTCAAGTATAAGAAGCTTTGCTCCGTGGGACATGGCAACCGCAAGACCCAATTTCATCTTCATTCCGCGGGAATAATCCTTAAACGGCTTTTTACAGTCGATAGACAGAAGCCTTAAAAGGTAGTGATAGCGTTCGCTGTCCCATACCGTGTAGGTGTATTTCATAATACGTTCAACCTGGCGGGCATTAAGGCAAACGGGGATACCCACCTCGTCAAGTACCACACCGATCTCGTCTTTGACTCTCTGCAAAGCCGTGTCGGTGTCTTTCCCGAGAACGGTGACGCTTCCGCTGTCGCGGCGGAGCATACTGAATATCAGCTTGATGAGTGTGCTTTTTCCCGCACCGTTTTCGCCGATGAGTCCCATAATATATCCCGAAGGCAGGGTAAGGTCGATTCCGTCTAGGGTGAAAGTGCCGTAAGATTTGGTAAGTCCCTTAATTTCTATCGCGTTCATACAGTGCAACTCCTTTGCTCAGTTTTCGTCATCCATTATAAACCTGACCATGTCCACCACGTCCTCGGTCTTGAGTCCGCAAATGTGGGCAAGTTTTGAGATTTTCTCAATATGTTCTTCGATCAGCTTAAGATTTTCCTCTCTGATAAGCTCAACGTTTTTTGCGGCTACGTAACAGCCTTTTGCCGGGACTGTGTAGATGAAGCCCTCTCTTTCCAGCTCCTCGTAAGCTCGCTTGGTGGTGATAAAGCTGATCTTTAAGTCCTTGGCAAGTCCTCTGATAGAAGGGAGAAGCTCGTTTTCACGCAGTGCTCCGCTTATTATCTGCCCCTTGATCTGGGAATATATCTGATCGTATATAGGACATCCGCTTTTGTTGTCGATTATTATATTCAAGGCATTGCCTCCGTTATTACTGTATATATACATTATACACAGACAGATGCAGGTTGTCAAGAGGGTTAGGGAAAATATTTTGGCGTCGGTGATATAATATAATCCCCTTAGTGTAGTCTCGAAGTTTTTACTTTTCGAGAGTCTACCCTAAGGGGATCGTTTTAAAATAGTTTTTTGAGATTAGCTTTCGTAAGACTGACAGAACCTCATGAGAATGGTGGCAACCTGTTCGCGGGTGGCAGCACCCTGAGGATTTAAAACAGTTTTGCCGTTAACGACAGCGCCCGTAATGAGACCTTCTGCGTTCGCCCATGCGAGAGCATCGTACGCCCATGAACCAACCTTAGATTCATCGGGGAACTTTGAGAGGTCCGCGGAAGCGGTGGTGTCATATCCCATGAACTTGGCAAAACGATAAAGGAACGTTGCCATCTGTTCGCGTGTTACGGCACCGGTAGGTGCAAACGTTGTAGCACTTGTGCCGGTTACGATTCCGTTTTCGTACGCCCAGATAACTGCGTCGTGGTACCACGTTTGACCTGCTTCAAGATCCTTGAAGGGATTCTTGACAGACGGGGCAGATTTGCCGGCTATACGGTGGAGTACGGAAACGATCATGGCACGTGTCATGGTGTCAGACGGACTGAATGTCGTACCGTTACCCGTACCGTTCATGTAACCGTAGGATACAACGTAGTCGATTCCAGCCTTGGACCAAGATTCTACAACGTCGGTGAACTTCTTAGTAGAATCGATGATCTCGACGAGCTTTGCTATAACGATGATGTCTGTGATCTCGTCACAACGTGAGCAAGTCGGAGGCCAAGCGGTCTTAGGAAGACAAGCAACTAT
>JAZUBG010000165.1:0-5663 GCA_045638405.1 Eubacteriales bacterium
ATATTTTCATGCTCCACGAGCAGGAGAGCTACGACACATTGAGAGGTCACATGGAGGCGCTTGAATACTTCTTCGAGTGTCGTGAAAAGGGTATCATCCGCGCTGTCGGTGCGTCTATGCATCACGTAGCAGCGGTGCGCGGAGTATCGCGGCTTGTGAAAAACGGAGTCCCCCTTGACGTGATTCATCCCATCTACAATAAAAACGGTATCGGTATAGCCGACGGCACACTTCAGGAGATGACGGAGGCAGTTACGGAAGCTAACTCTATGGGTATCGGGGTTTTCGGAATGAAAGCTCTTGCTGGCGGGCACCTTTGTTCTTCCGCTGAGGAAGCTTTCAATTTCGTCCTTGACAGCGGATTTATCGATGCTGTTGCCGTCGGAATGCAGTCTGAGACTGAAGTTGACGCAAATATCGAGTATTTCGTCCGTCGCAGTTTTTCGCCTGATGCGAAAGTGAAGCTGGCAGAGAAAAAAAGACGACTCCACGTTGAAGAATACTGTGAAGGATGCGGAATGTGCGTGAAGAGGTGTCCTGTAGGTGCATTGAGCCTTGTTGAGAATCCTCCGTCAGAGGTTTCTGCAGGTGAGTTTGTTCGCACGTTTACCCACCATGCGGAATGTGACAACGACAGGTGTGTCCTTTGCGGATACTGCTCTAAGGTATGTCCCATGTTTGCTCTTAAGGTGTACTGAAAAAATGCTGCAAACCATATAATCCTAAGTTAAGGAAAGAACAAATGACGATTTATGATCTTGGCTCGATGACTGAAGTTCGTGAGATGCCCCGTGGATGCGTTGTTGCTCTCGGCTTCTTCGATGGAGTTCATCTCGGCCACAGAATGATAATAGATACAGCCCGCAGAGAAGCTGATGCCCGTGGCGGTGGTGTTGCCGTGTGGACTATTTCTCAGGAAAGCGGGAATTATAAAACGGGAAGGCTTGCTCTCACCGATGAGACAGAGAGGCTCATGCTCCTCCGCGATGCGGGTGCCCATTATGCTGCGGTAAGCGATTTTCAGGGTATCAGAGGCATGACGGGTGAAGAGTTCGTTTCTAATGTTCTGAAAGACAGTCTCGGCGCATCAGAGGTGGTGTGCGGATATAATTACAGATTCGGTAAGGGAGCTTCCTGCGGTGTTAATGAGCTTCGTGAGCTTTGCACCGCACACGGTATATACGTTGCTGTGGCTGACGCGGTGTCTGACGACACGGAGCAAGCTATCTCCTCGACCCGTATCAGAGGACTAATTGCTGACGGTGACGTTGAAGATGGCGGAATTTTGTTGGGCAGACCGTACTCTTTCACTTCAAAGATCATTCGCGGGAAACGTCTTGGGAGAAAGCTTGGCTTTCCTACGGCAAATCAGCTGATTCCCGAGGGAAGACTTACCCCAAAGATTGGCGTGTACGCCGTATCGGTTGAGTTTTTTGACAATGGCAGACGGACGGTCTATCCGGGAGCTGCCAATATAGGATATTGCCCGACTCTTACAGACGAGGTGCTCTCTGACGCGGGAATTTCCCCCTGCGCTCTTGGAAAAGGTGGTGCTGCAGGTGAAGGGTATGCCGTTTGCGAGACATATATCGTTGGTTATGACGGGGACCTTTACGGGAAGGATGTCAAGATTAACTTTCTGAGACGGCTTCGCGGGGAAGCCGCGTTTAGCGGTATTGATTCCCTAAAAGAACAGATCGGACGGGATGCGGCTGAGGCTTCACGCATATACGGAGAAATTTACGGATCATTTTCGGTAAAACGGTGATGAGTAATGAAAAAACTATATAAAAAATTAAGTAAACAGAGCTTTGTCAGGTTTCTTTCGGGATGCCTTGCAGCTATCACTATGCTCCCGCTTGTGGGAATGGTGACGTTTGCCGACGGGGACGGTGAGAAAGAGACGAGCTCTTATGCTCCTCCTGCGCTTGACGAGGCGAACTATGCTTATCTGTACAATTTTGAAAACGATAAAGAACTGTATAAAAAAGGCGATATAAATCTGCCTGTATATCCCACTTCTACCGTTAAGATAATGGCGGGTATCACGGCTATCGAGGCTCTTGAGGGTGACTATGGACGTAAGATCACTGTGACCGCCGAGATGCTTAACCGTGCAAACGGTAACAAGATCGATAACGGTTTCAAAGAAGGTGAAGTGGTAACGGCTGAGCAGATGCTTTACGCAATGCTTGTGAACAGTGCAAACGACGCGGCAATTATTCTTTCCTATGCAGTTGCGGGTTCGGTTGAAGAATTCGTACAGATGATGAACGATAAGCTTCACGACGTTGGAGCTAAGGCGACATACTACACCAATCCCACGGGAATGCACGATGACGCCATGTATACCACTACTGCCGACGTTATAAAAATCGCAAAATATGCATACGGTATGCCGAAGTTTATGGAGATCGTCAGTACACAGATGTATCTGATGGAGGAAACAAATTTAACCGGTTTCCGTAAGATATACAACAGAAACTGTCTCCTTTCAAAGTATTACAGAGGGGATTACTACTACGAAAACGCACTTGGAATGAACGCTGGGTCAACTTTGCAGGGTAACTACTGCTCTGTTTCCGTTGCACGTAATAAGGACGGAGACTTAACTTATCTTGCTGTTATCATGGATTCAAAACCCATAGAGCCTGAGGACGGCAGTGACACGATCCTCACAAACTACAGCGGTGCTATTGAGCTTTTTGATTGGGCGTTCCGTTCATACGGCTACAGAGAGGTTCTCTCACAGAAGTCTGTGGTATGCGAAGTTCCTGTAAGTCTTTCGTCTACGGCAGACTACGTAACTCTCGTGCCGAAGGACAGCATTTCGGCATATCTTTCATCGGAAATTGATCTGAAAAAAGACATTAAGATTTCAAATACTTTGGAAGAGAATGTAAAAGCGCCAGTAAAAAAAGGTGATGTGCTTGGTTTTGCAAAGGTAATGCAGGGAGACGTTGAGCTTGGAAGAGTTGAGCTTATTGCTACGGCTGATATTGAGCGAAGCGAATTTCTCTACACTCTTGAAGAGGTAAGTAACTTTACGAGGAGTAAGTTTTTCATAGGTACGATAGTGTCGATTGTTTTGTTGTCTGTAGCGTATGTTCTTGTTAACGCAAGAATGAGACAGCAGAGACTCAGAAACCGTGTTCCGAGACAATACAGAAGATAACAGAAAACGTCGGTATGATAGCCGACGTTTTTTGCTTGGTGCGCTTTTACAAATATCGCGCCGCTTCTGAAGAAACGACGCACAGTGATCGATGACCTCCACGGTCAAAAAAAGAAAGACATCACTTTGTGATACCCATCGGAATCGAACCCCTCGTTTGATCGCGATGCGATCAAACCTTGAGATGCGTGTGAGAAAGCTGAAAACGTCAGACAGAATGGCATCTCACCGCGCCGCTTCTGAAGAAACGGCGCACAGTGAGCGATGACCTCCACGGACAAAAAAAGAAAGACATCACTTTGTGATGTCTTTCTTTTTTTTGACCCGTGGGGGAATCGAACCCCCGTTTCCAGCGTGAGAGGCTAGCGTCTTGACCGCTTGACCAACGGGCCTTCCTCAATGCTCGTATATTATATCACAGTTGTTTTCATTTTGCAATACCTAAATCGAAATTTTTTTGGATTTTTTTAATATTTTTTCGATTTTTTTGCGTTTTTAAGCCTCTGGATACCAATTATATCCTTTTTGCCTATGGACATTACGTTTTATATATGTTAAAATAATATTATACGCTGCTTTTTTGTGAAAAATCGGAGGAGACTATGGGAGAAAAACTGACTTATGACGTTGTTGCGCATATTAGAACAGATTTTAAGGACAAGTTCGGTATACCCCGCCAGAGCGGAAGAGTTGATGCTCTCACGGGAACTGTCATTTTCGAGCCGAAGTACCGCAATCCCGACGCTCTCCGCGAGATTGAATCTTTTTCTCATCTGTGGATCCTTTTTGACTTTTCAATGGCGCGCAGGGAAAACTCAGACTCGTGGTCGCCTACCGTACGTCCGCCGCGCCTGGGCGGAAACAGAAAAGTCGGCGTTTTTGCCAGCCGTTCGCCTTTCCGCCCCAGTCCCATCGGACTTTCCTGCGTAAAGCTTCTGGGCGTTGAGAAAACGGAGAAGCACGGACACGTTTTGAAGGTATCGGGAGTTGATCTCCTTGACGGAACACCGATCGTTGACATAAAGCCATACCTGCCGTTTGCGGACTGCCGTCCCGAAGCCGTAGGCGGTTATGCCGACGGAGAGGTTTCACATAGGCTTACGGTGGATTTCCCCGAAGATCTTCTCTCTCGTCTGCCCGAGGAGAAGAGGGAAGCGGCAGTGCAGTGTCTTGCCGAGGATCCCCGCCCGTCCTATCAGTCTGACGACAGAGTGTACACCATGGTATACGCCGGATATGAGATAGACTTCACCGTGAAGGATCGTCATGCCACGGTGGTTGAAGTGAGACAATGAAGTAAATACAAAAATGGGTTGCCGCTTTCGGCAACCCATTCTGTATTCTTAAATTAGTGAACGATGCAACGCTCGGTTTCCTTATCAAAGATGTGAACGCGAGACATGTCGATAGCAACGTTTACGATATCGCCTGCGCGAGTCTTACTTCTGGGAGATACGCGAGCGATGAGCTTGGTCTCGTCTGTGAGGAGGTAGAGATAGATCTCAGCACCCATAAGCTCAGTAACTTCAACGTCAGCTTCAACGATGGAGTCAGCCATTCTGCGGAGGTTAGCGTCGTCGTCGTGGATACACTCGGGACGGATACCGATGATAACTTCCTTACCGATGTATTCCTGAAGAGCTTCGTTCTTAGCCTTTTCTTCGGGAAGCTTGAGGGAGTTAGAACCGAATGTTACGTAGAGACCGTCGTTCTTCTTATCGAGTGTGCAGGTTACGAAGTTCATCTGAGGTGTACCGATGAAGCCTGCAACGAAGAGGTTAACGGGAAGGTCGTAAAGGTTCTGAGGAGTATCAACCTGCTGGATGAGACCGTCCTTCATAACTACGATACGAGTAGCCATTGTCATAGCCTCAACCTGGTCGTGAGTTACGTAGATAAATGTTGTACCGAGTCTCTGGTGGATTCTTGTAAGCTCAGTTCTCATGGTTGCACGGAGCTTAGCATCGAGGTTGGAGAGAGGCTCGTCGAGAAGGAATACCTTGGGGTTACGAACGATCGCACGACCGAGCGCAACTCTCTGCTTCTGACCACCGGAAAGAGCCTTAGGCTTTCTCTCGAGGAGGTGGTGAATATCAAGGATCTTAGCAGCTTCTTCTACGCGGCGCTTGATCTCCTCCTTGGGAGTCTTGCGGAGCTTAAGACCGAAAGCCATGTTGTCAAATACGGACATATGAGGATAAAGAGCGTAGTTCTGGAATACCATCGCGATGTCACGGTCCTTAGGAGCTACGTCGTTTACGAGTCTGTCACCGATGTGAAGTTCACCCTCGGAAATTTCTTCAAGGCCCGCAATCATACGGAGAGTTGTGGACTTACCGCAACCGGAAGGACCTACGAGGATAAGGAACTCCTTGTCCTTGATATCAAGGCAGAAGTCAGATACGGCTGTAACGCCGCCGGGATATTTCTTGTAAATGTGTTTCAGGGAAAGGCTTGCCATTAGTTAATTCCTCCTTAAGGAAAGTAT
>JAZUBG010000166.1:0-8152 GCA_045638405.1 Eubacteriales bacterium
CCGGTATTTTCGCACTTGAGAGATACTTACACCATGCAAATGAGTAGGTGTCGATCACTTTAAGTGTGGAGGGGAACGTGACGCTTGTGACACCCGAGCTGCCGAATGAGCCGTGTGCGAGCTTCGTTACGCCCTCGGGGATGACGTATGATCCGTATTTTCCGCCGGGGTAGCAGACGAGAGTCTTCATGTCCTTTGTGTAAAGGACTCCGTTTACGGATGTGAAATAGAGATTCGCGGGATCAACGTTGATAGACGTAAGCTTCGGACAATCGGAGAACGCGGCGGTACCGATGTAGGTGATCTGCGCGGGGATGGTGATGGAGGTAAGTGCCATGCAGTCTCGGAATGCGGTGTCACCTATTCTTATGATACCGCTTGGTATAATAACGGTCTTCAGTCCGTTCATGCCAAAGAACATACTGTTGGGTATCTCATACATTCCCGCTGAAAGCTTGACATAAGTGATGTTATGGTCAAGTGAGAATACGCTTGAGTCGCAGGTCGTAATGGAATCGGGCAGTTCTACTCTCGTCAGAGCCATACACTCGGAGAAACATTTGGTGCCGAGGGTGGTAACTCCGTAAGGAAGCTCCAGCTTTTTTAGGGATCGGCAGTTATCGAAGGCGTAATACCGTATTTCCTTAAGCGTTGACGGCCACACGACCTCTGTTGCGTTTTTACATCTGACGAAAGCGTAGTTTCCAACGGCGGTTATACCTTCGGAAAGAACGATCTTCTTTATGCTTTCGGCATATGGGTACCAGGGAGCTCCGAGATTGCCGAAATTGGTCATGGCACCGTTTCCCTCAACGGTAAGAGTTCCGTTTTTGTCAAGATACCAGGAATGTCCCGATGTCAGCCTGCCGGAAGCCTCAGCTACGATGCCGTAGGGAACATCAGCCATGGGATACTCGGCATTGAACTCGGCGGTGTTGAACTCATCGTCCCTTGTATGATTTACGAAATTATTCTTTGTGCAGAGGAAGTATCTGTAGTAAACGGAGATACCAAGGTCCCAGGTTGTGTCCATGTTGTAGTACACGTCACCGAGGCGGGTGATATTCCACGCGTGGCGTTCGTCCTCACCGTAACCTGAGACAATACGGCAGTCGATGCCCACCTCAAGGCAGAGGCGGTAGTAAAGGGATGCAAAGCCCTGACAAACGGCAGTTTTGTTGATCATTGCCGCATAAGCCGTATAGATAAGCTTGGTGTTCCCCGCTTCAAGACCGTCGTAGTCGTAGGACATATTATCGCATATGTAGTCGTAGAGGGTCCTTATCTTGGTATAATCATCCTTGGCATCAAGATTAAGACTGTCAAGAAGCTCTGCTATTGCCGCGTCCATCTCATCCTCCATCTCGCGGGTGGTATACCATGTGAAGCTGAAGGTGAACTTGCGGTAGTCGTCATACCCGTCAAAGCCCGTTTCTGTTGTGACGGAGTATCCGCCGCAGTGCTTGTGGATGTAATCACCCTCATCGGGCACTCCCGTATGGGCGATGGCGGCAACAAACATTTTTGAGTAATTGTAATTTGTGGCTTCCGCCCCCTTTATGGTGACGGTACAGTTGACCTGACGTGCTACCATCTGCGCTCTGAGGCAGGCGGCGGCTTCGTCAAGGGTAGTGAAGGTGTTTTCTCCTGCTGCCGCAGCGTGGGGATGGAACACCACATCGGCACTCTCATAGGTGACGTTTCCCTCGCCCGTTACGGTAGCGTGCTCAATGACAGTCATGTTGTTTCGTGCTTCTGCGGCTGAAACGACACCCGCGGCGGTAAAAGCTACGGTCAATACAGCCAGTATGGCGAGAAGCCGACTTAATCTGAGTTTGTTAGGTAAAATATTCATGCTGTTTATCTCCGATCGGTAATCTTGTTGTCTGTGAGGATTTATTTTTTCGTCTCTCCTGCGAGGACGTAATACGTTTTTCCGAGTACTCCGACGTATTCTCTGACTGTAACGGTGTCACCTGCCTCAACGAGGTCTTCTCCGTCCGTGATTATCAGTCTGTTTTCCCCGAGCTCGGCGATCCCGTCTCTGCCATCGGGAGTTTTGAACTTAATGGTTCCGCTTCCGCGGTAATTAACCGATTCTACGGTGACATCGTATTCCGAAACGAACTTTCCGTCCGTACGGTTGACTTCGGTTGATACGGCGAAGGGGACTGCCGCAAGCAGAATTGAAAGGAGGAGTACCTGTCCGAACCCTTTTTCGTTTTTAGCTCTTCTGCGGAGCAGGGCAAGGGTAACAAGCGGTATCAAAAAAGCGGCGGCAAAGCATAACCACGGGTGAACGTCTGTGAGACCGCAGAACAGTCCCCAAACGGCTTCAAACACTGCGAGCGCAATGTACGGTATGATTTTCTTCATGAACACGCCTCCTTTCTTTCATTAAATTATATCACATCACGGAAGAGATTTCCACATAATCGCGCTCTGATGTGATGATTTGTCATTTCCGCCAAAAAATCCGCTTTTCTTTAGTAGAAAGTGTCTATTGACTTGCGGGACTTTCGATAGTAGAATAAAGAAAAAACTTCCTTGACTTAAGAAAGGACACTGCTATGACAATTTACGAGATCCTCGACGATATTCGCTCAAAGAGAGTGAAAAAGTGTATCGTTGATTCCGATATGTACAACGAGATCGACGATCAGTATGCCCTCGCCCACGCCCTCGGTTCCGAGACTATCGAGGTGCTTTCCGTTAACGCGGAGCCGTTCTACAACGGCAGATGCGTTGACTTTGAAACGGGCATGGTGGAGAGCGTGAAGGAGTCCTACCGAATCCTTGAGATATGCGGCAGAAGTGACATTCCCGTGTATGAAGGCTCCCGCACCAAATTCACCCCCGACAACGATTACGCACCCATCGACACTCCCGCGGCGCGAAACATCGTGAAGACCGCCATGGAGTCGGACGAGATCATCTACATTCTCGCAACGGGATGCTGTTCAAACATTACATCGGCTATTCTTCTTGACCCGAAGATCAAGGAAAAGATATGCGTTATCTGGCTTGGCGGACACGAGCTTGATTTCAAGGATTGTCATGAGTTCAATCTGTCGCAGGATTGGGCGGCAGGACAGATCCTAATGAACAGCGGAGTGCCCCTTGTGATGCTTCCTGCGGGAGCTAATGAAGGCTCAAAGGGAGGTACAAGTAATCTTTGGGCGAGAATGGAGACCTTTGAAGGCATCAAGGGAGAGGGAAGAGTACAAAAATTCTTCCGTGAGGAGTTCCCACGCGAATTTATCCCCGTTGACAGGCCATTCCGTCCCGGCGACTGGACAGGTCCTGTCAGATCCATCTACGACCTTGCCGCACCGGGTGTACTCAGCGTGCCCTCAGCCTTCGGCTTTGAGGTGATCCCCGCGCCCATATTCTGCGACAACAAGTTTTACGCCTTTGACAGCACCAGACACAAGATCATCTACGTGAACGAGATCAAGCGTGACGAGGTGTTTGAGGATATGTTCCGTTCGGTAGAGAGACTTTGATGCGAAAAAAGAGATAAAGTAACTTTGAGGTCATGAAAAAAATAACATCAATCACAAACGAAAACGGCACGTTTTACTGTGACGCCGACTCGGTGGTGGGGTTTTACGAGAGATACTACAGCACTGAATATTTCTTAGAGAGCGTTTCGGAGTATCATCATTCGTTTAACGGACATTGGATTTGCTTTGATAATCTTGTTATTCCCGACGGAATCCGTAAGCTGGGGAAATATTTCAGGAGCTTTGACGATCCTGACCCGTATAATCTCAGGAGAGGACTTTTCGTAGGTGCTGAGATCAAGGGGGAACTGAGTCTTCCCGAAAGCCTAAGGTACATCGGTGAGCATTCCTTTATGGGAGCGAAGATAGGCCGTGTCGTCCTCCCCCGTGGTCTTCGCGGCATTTCCTGCTGTGCATTTCTCAGAGGAGAGATTGGTGAAGTCGTGATTCCCTACGGCTTTGGAGAGAATATCTTCGGAGGCTACGACGAGCAGGACGAGGCGGGAAGAGTCGAGGTAGGCGGACGACAGTTTAAGGAAAGCTTTATCGGCAAGCTGTATCTGCCCGAGAACTTCAACTGTGACGTAAAGTGCGCACTCTTGCCCGAAGCGAAAATCGGTGAGATAATAAGATACTGACAAATAAAAGGCAGTCAGATACATTTGTATCTGACTGCCTCAGCTTTTTTATTTATTTTTTAGCTTCGCCTCTCTTGCGAATGATTCTCGCAGGGTTTCCGACAGCTACGCTGTAAGGCGGAAGAGGCTTTACTACTACCGTTGCAGAGCCTACTACGCTTCCCTCACCGATGTCCGCGGAATAAAGGATGGTGGAGTTCATGCCGATATATACGTCGCGTCCGATGGTGACCTTACGGCAGTGACCGCCCTGGGCGATTATGGGTCTGTCGGGATCCTCGAAGATGTGAGAATAGGGTGTCAGTGAAATGTTTTGGGCAAGAAGGGAGTGCTCACCTATCTCAAGTCCTTCGTGACCGAAGAGAGTAGTGCCTGTGCCGATATACACGTTATTTCCGATCGTAATGTATCCGGTGTTACCACTCTCTGTGTCAAGGTATACTCTATCGCAAAGAGTAACGTTGTCTCCAATTTTTACGGATACGCCGTCGGGACCGGGACCGGGGCCGCGAGCGATTATGGTTACGCCATCGGAAATGCAAACGTTGTCGCCAAGACTGATCCATTGAGGATTTACGATGTTAATTTTCTTTCCGAACTCTACGTGTTTTCCCACGTGTGCCATAACACCTCGGAAATATTCGGCTCTCAGCTTTTCAGCCTCTTCTCCGGCGGTGTTCATGAACACCGCTTTGTAAAACTCCTCCTTATTGGAAAAGCTTTCGAATGCGTCTGTGAAAAAAGTATCCATATTTGCCATTTTTTCTCTCCTTAATATTCTATTCCCGTTCCAATGAAGCCTACGTTCTTGAAATCATCGGGATTGTGGCGAATGATATAGTCGATGTATGAATCGATCAGCTTTGCCGTCATGAGATAACCCGCGGGGCTCATGTGGCTGTAGTGGAAATACTGCTTTTTGAACTCGTCGTCGTATACGGGGCCGTAACGGTACAGGTCGATAACGTAGCAGTTGTCGAAAAGCTCTGCAAGGGCGTAAAGTCCGTCCACCATTTTCTCCGTTATCTCGTGGTTTTTGTCCGTTTCGTTGGGGAAGGTAACGAGGAAGAACTTGGCGTCGGGGGAGATCTTCTTATACTTGCTGATTATCATTCCGTAGTAACCCATGAAGGTCTTAGCGTTGTTTCTGTAATCCTTCACATCAATGTCTCCGATGGAGCCGAAGTCCTTGACTGCGCCGTTGTAAATGTCGTTTACGCCGAGAGCGATAACATATGCCTGCGCCGCTTTGTCGCCCTCCCACATCCGGTGCCTATCTGCAAAGGAATCATATTCCTTAGTGCTCATACCGCCGCACGAGAAGTTGTACGCAGTCAAGCCGTTTTTTCTGGCAATGTACTGCCCCCATGAATGCTCGTACATATCGTAGTAGCCAACATCCTTACCTGTGACGTGTGTTTCGAACTCACCTGAGGAGAGGCTGTCTCCGATAAAGGCGATCTTGCGGAAGATGGACGTGTGGCTGTAGCCTTCAACAAGTCTGTCGAGAGGCTTTTCGTTCTTATCGGGGATAATATCGTAGATGTTCATGTTTTCCTCCGGAAAAGGATGTGGAATTTGAAATGCAAAATGATTCGGTGAGCGTTATAATACACGGTAGGGGAGGGCCTTGTGTCCTCCCGTTCGTTCGGTTATAGGCTGCGTTCACGACAGGAGCAAGCCCCTGTCCTACGATTACCTTAACGATGTTAGCCTTATTTTTCGATCACGCCGAGGCTTTCGTGGAAGCGTCCGCCCTTAAGCGCGTAACGCTTTACCTTCTCGGAGAAGCTGCCGCAGGTAACCGCGTTCTTTACGTTACTTACGTCGGTGTCCCAGCGGAATACGTAACGGAGTATCGCCATAGAGTCTTCTTCCTCCACCACGTCAAACATACGGGCAAATGCGAGGATGTTACTGTCCTCGGGAAGAAGATCACGGAGTACGGAATCAAGGAGCCATGAGTGACAGGTGAAATACTTGTACTCGAACTCGGGGAAGTATTTTGCAAAAAATTCCTTCGCCATGGCGATGGACTTCTCACATTCCTCGCGCGTCAGCTTTTCGCCCGCGGGGATATGCACCTCCATCACGGAGTCGCCGGACTTAATATTATACTTCGGAATATCACAGAAGGATTCAGCCATAGCGAACTGAAGTCTGCCCAGTTTAAAGAGGTTAGCGGTCATGTGACGCTTCAGCCAGGCAAGCTCACCGAGATAAAGCTCTCCGTGGATCTCGGAATAGGTCTCGCACCAGCGCACGATGTCGTAAAGTGTGTCAACGAGGATCTCCTCGGGGATTCCCAACTCGCTGTACCTTTCAGCCGTTCTTTCACAAAGGTTAAGATATGTGATAAGATTACGCGCACCGTCGTCGGTGCCCTCGCCAAAGTTTTCCGCTGTATGCACGTCTGATACGTGAATTTTATCAAGAGCGCGATAGAAAGCCTTGTTGTATTTTGCGGGGAATCCCAGCTTCAGATACCACTTTTCAGCGTTAGCGGCAACTGCGGGATTCTTACAGCTCCATGCGTGAGAGTCGTCGGTGGTGGGGCTTACAAGCTGAGGACGCTCCTTTATCTTGCCGAGGAATCTCATAAGATTCTCTTCGTAAAGGAGCTCACGGTTTTCACGGCTCACGCCCAGATCGTCCATGATCTCGCCGTCGATCTTAAGCCATTTCTTAGTCCACTCGTCTCTGTAAGGTCCTGCAGAGCAGTCCGTGCCGAACAGTACGTTGTGTCCAACGTCGTAGCCTACTGTGTAAAGCTTCGTTAAGAGGTCGCGGCGGTATATCTCGGGAGTGCCGGGAGTGATGTCAAAGAACATCTCAGCCGTTCCTGCTGTTAGAAGCGAGTTAAGGAACTTTCCGTAGAGAGCCACGCACTCGTCAACCCACGGCCATGAGCAGTGTCCCAGGGAGAAGCGGAGTCCCTTGATGCGGAGAAGTGCTTCCCAGTTAAGGGGGCGGTTGTATTTTGAGGATACACCTCCGTCCCACAGAATACCGCTGTGGAAGATAACGGGGCGGTCAAGGCGCGCGATCTCCTCAAGAAGACGGAGACACTTTTCCTCGTACACGTAGAAATCACCGCAAATGATTTTGAAAGCGGCAATACCCATGTCTGCGGCACGACGGACATTTTCGATGATGTTTTCTTCGTAAGGATGTACCCAAAGTACAGGGAATAGTCTGTCCTCGTAACCGCGGCACCATGCGAGAGCTTCGCTGAGTCTCTCGTCAAAGGAAGTTCCGATCTCGGGATTGAACTTGTCGGGCCAGTTTGAGAAAACGCAGCCTCCCCATACGCCTGCCTTTTCCATACTGCTGATAAGCGCATCGGGATCGGGCTTCATATTGAAGCTGTGTATATGCATATCGTATATCTTCACGGTGAAAACTCCTTTTCGGGAACTTATGATATATATAATAGAGTATAATACAAAACGGGACTTTTCGCAAGAGTTTCAGGGGATTTTCTTGACGGTAATTGCAGATGTGAAGCTTCCCGCCTTTAACGTTTTGAAAAAAGCGAAGGAGGCATCCCCATCTGCCATAAGCAATGAGAATGCCTCGCATTTTAGTCTGACGTTATACCTATATTCCGCTTACTTTTCCGCAGGCTTGTAGAACACCATGGGAGATGAGTAGGTGTACTCATCTTTATACTCAATGTCGCCGTTTTCATCGTAGTAGATTTCAAGTATCAAGTAGCCATTCCCATCGTACTCGTATTTCTCGAGGATGTCACCGTTTTCATCGTAATGAACCTCGAGTGTCAGGTTGCCGTTCTTGTCATACTTGTACTCGCATTTCCCGCCAATGTTACCGTTTTCATCGTAACCTATCATAAGAGTCAAGTTGTCATTCTTGTCATACTTGTATTCGTTTTTCCATTCAATATCATCGTTTCCATTGTAGTAGACCAAAAGTATCAAGTTGCCGTTCTTATCACACTTATATTCGTATTTCTGACTAATATTGCCGTTGTGGCTGTACCATACC
>JAZUBG010000167.1:0-3389 GCA_045638405.1 Eubacteriales bacterium
AGTAAAGGAGATTCAGCTCGCGGTATACTGCGTTAAGGCTGTCTGCCGTGAGAGGTGTGCCCTCCTTGTACATATCGTGTGCGCGGCGCTCGAACTCTGCAAAGAGCGTCTGACGGAATACGGTGGTACGGAAGCCTTCAAGCAAGTGGTTGAGCACGTACGCTCTGCCTGCCGCATCGGTCTCTGTTTTGAGAAGGTACTTTGTGAGAAGCACTTCGTTTACAGTGGAGGCAACCTCGGCAACCATGATCTTGTAGTCGTGGTTTACGTAGTCCTGAGCCTCGTCGGAGAAGTATGAGTGCATCGCGTGGCCAAGCTCGTGAGCGAGAGTGAATACGTCGTCAAGAGTTCCCGTGAAGTTGAGAAGCACGTAGGGATGTACTCCGTAAACTCCGCAGGAGAATGCGCCGGTAGTTTTACCGTGGTTTTCGTACACATCGATCCACTTTTCGCTGAATGCACGGTCGAGGAGCGCGGCGTACGTCTCACCGAGGGGAACGAGAGCCTTCTTTACAAGCTCGCAAGCCTCTTCAAAGGTGTATTTCTTATCAACACCGGGGATCATGGGGCAGTAAAGGTCGTACATACCGATCTCATCCATGCCGAGAGCACGGCGGCGGAGGGTCATGTATCTTTCCATGTCACACAGTCCGTCGTGAACTGCGGAAACGAGACTGTCGTACACGCTTACGGGGACGTTTGAGTTAAAGAGAGCCGCTTCAACGGCGCTGTCAAATCCGCGGACGTCGGAGAAATATGTGTCGAACTTAACGCTTCCCGCATACATAGCCGCGAAGGTGTTGATGTACTTCTTGAACTCGCTGAAGTATCTTTCGTAAGCGGTACGTCTTACGTCCGCATTCTCGCTGTTCAGATATACGATGTAGTTACCGTGGGAGAGGGGGACAGCATTACCGTCCTCGTCAACGGTGTCGGGGAAGGTCATGTCAACGCTCTCGAGCATACCGAAGGAGTCTGAGGGGGATCCTGCGGCGTCACCCAGCATCGCAAGCATCATCTCGCCCTTTTCGTCAAGGGTATGAGGTGCGGCGCGGCGAATGTCGTCAAGAGTCTGTCTGTAAAGAGAGAGGGCGGGGAGATTCATGTACTTACCCAGCTTTTCCTCACCGATGGAGAGAATCTCGGGATTCATGAAGGAAATAGCGGAGCTGAACGCAACGAACAGATTTACCGCTCTGCCTGCCATATCCTGATATTCGGGATCGGAGTTGTCAGCTTCCTTGTGGAGACTTGCGTAAAGGTAAGTAAGCTCAACTTTACGGCCTACCTCAAATATCCTGTCAAGGCCTGCTTTCAGCGAGTCGGCGTCGGCTGAGAGAGTACCTTTTACATCGCCGAGGGAAGAAACTGCCTCTTGAGCCTCGGCATATGCTGCCTCCCATGCTTCCTTTGAAGGATATATATGTGTGAAGTCCCATGTGTACTTGGGGTCCATTTCACATCTTTTCTTAAGTGCCATGTGATTTTTCCTTTCTTTTTCGCAGAATAAGTCGGCTTATTTGTGAATAAGTTTTGATTAAAATCAGCTTTACAGCTCAGCCTTCTTAAGTTCTTCAAGGCAACGGCGGCAGATCTTCTTGTCACTGTAATTTACAACGTCGTCAACCTCGCCGCAGAAGATGCAGGCAGGCTCATACTTTTTGAGAATTACTCTGTCGCGTTCAACGAAGATCTCAACTCCGTCGCCTGCGCTGATGTCAAGTCTTTTTCTTGTTTCGATGGGAAGAACGATTCTTCCAAGCTCGTCGATCTTTCTTACGATTCCAAGTGATCTCATAATAGTTTATCCTTTCGGGTAATAAAATATACTTCGGGAGACTTTACGTCATGTAACACGTAAATCCGATATTTAGTGTGTTATGCCTCCCATTTGTGACATATTTTACCACATATATTAATAGTTGTCAATGCCTTTTTTAGAAAAATATGTAAATAAATGGTTAATCGCCCATGATAATGGTAAATAATGGCGAAATCAAAGTTTTATTTATGGGAATAAATCTGAATAATATATATAAAGGGGGACAAAGAATTATAAGACAAGGAAAGATTTATGATCGGCGGTACCAATAATGGCAGTGAGAGGATGCGAAAAAAGGATATATCACGTAAAGAATACCGAAAGCGAGATTTTCGATGAGGCATACTTTATTTTGAAGGTAGGCGGTAGGAAAAGCTCTGCCGGACCGCGTGAATTGGAAAAGGAAGCAATGCGTATTGTTAACGGGGCAACCAAGCCGTCGGACGGACAGTGCGTAAACAAAGCCGGAACTACTAAGCGCGAAAAACGAAAGGCATTTGTTATGGGCAGTCTGGTTACCTGCGGGATAATCGGTTTTGTCTATTTAATATTGTGGTTAGTTTTGTGATTTAATTCACAAAAAAGCCTTGAACTCAGGAAGAAAATACTGTATAATAAATTATAGTAATGTTCTGCCCGAAAAAGGATACTGGGTCGTTTTTAAGTATCCATGCTTTGCGGGGGAATTTTCCGGATGAAACCGCAACTCCGCCGCCTTCGGAGTGCCATTTCACATCGGTTTCATCACATAACAGGGAAAACCGTAGAATTTTGCCGCGCGTCACAGGAAGTGTCAACGTGCTTTTTTGTGTTTGCTTTTTCGTATTATTTCCGGCTACGGCGTACCTCCCTTTGCAGAACATGACGAAATTTATATTATCATCGCTGAGTGTTCGTTTTGTCAGCGGTAAGAAAGGAATTTTGCTGTGTCTAAGAAAAAACAGAAAATCGAAAAAGCGCCCGAAAAGCCGACGACTAAGCTTAGAGTAATGATGCTGGGCGGTCTTAACGAGATCGGAAAGAATCTCACAGTTATTGAGTATGGGGATAATATTATAGTGATCGACTGCGGTATCGCATTCCCCGATGAGGATATGCCCGGAATTGATCTTATCATTCCCGATTTCACATATCTTGAAAAAAATTTCGACAAGATAAAGGGAATACTTATAACTCACGGTCACGAGGACCATATCGGAGCTATTCCGTACCTTCTTAAGCAAATAAACGTACCTGTGTACGGAACACGGCTTACCCTTGGTATTCTTGAGAATAAGCTTGCGGAGCATAAGCTCCTCGGAACGACGCAACTTAACACCGTTGAGGCGGGAACCATTCTTTCTCTCGGTGTATTCAAGGCTGAGTTTATCCACGTTAACCACTCTATCGCCGATTCATGCTGTATTGCGGTTACAACACCTGTGGGTGTTGTATTCCATACCGGTGACTTCAAGCTTGACGTATCTCCCATCGGCGGAGAGATGATGGACCTTACCCGTATCGGTGAATACGGACGTCAGGGCGTTCTTCTAATGCTTTGCGAGAAGTCGGAGGCCAAGCGGTCTTA
>JAZUBG010000168.1:0-6384 GCA_045638405.1 Eubacteriales bacterium
GGCTGTCTTGAAAAGGGACGTGACTACAGAAACGGCGGTCCTCTCTACGGACACGGTCAGATCCTCTCCGAGGGTGCTACCGACGCGGGCGACAGCCTTTACGCTATCAAGAAGCTGGTGTTTGTTGAGAAGAAGTACACAATGGATGATCTTCTCTCTGCTCTTGAAGCGAACTTTGAGGGATATGATCAGCTTTACTACGACTTCAAGAACTGCGACAAGTTCGGTAACGATATAGACGGTGTTGACGAGGTCTGCGCTAAGATCACAAACCGTTTCCTCACCGTGCTTAAGCGTCATCACACATACCGTGGCGGCGTGTATACCGGTGGTTGCAGCACATTTAGCCGTGCGGCAAGCAACGGACGTGCGGTAGCGGCTCTGCCTAACGGTAAGAAGCGTGGCGAGTCCCTCCTTGCAGACTCCATTGCGGCTGTTCCCGGCTGTGACACTCACGGTCCCACATCAGCCATCAAGTCCGTACTCAGATACAACCACAATGAAGCGGGAAGCGGATTTGTATTCCAGGTCAAGTTTGACAAGAAGGTATTCTCCACCGAAAAGGGTAAGGAGAGCTTCAAGGCACTTGCAAAGACCTTCTTTGCAGGCGGCGGTCAGCAGTATACAGTATCTGTTGTAAATCCCGAGGATCTTATCGAGGCGCAGAAGAACCCCGATCAGTACAGAAACCTTATCGTACGTGTGGGCGGCTACAGCGACTACTTTGTAAACCTCGAAAAGGGACTTCAGGACAACGTAATTGCACGTACCTTCGCTGAGCTTGGCTAATTATTTGAACTTTAATAAAAATCGCCACAGCAAACGCTGTGGCGATTTGAGAAAGGGATGCGTTATGAAAAACAAAGTTTTAGCGTTTCTTATTATTTGTACACTGATGTTTAGCTTGACGGGATGTTTTTCCGCGAATGATCCGGCGCAGACGGGGAAGCCCGAGGACGCGGAAACGGAAGTGAAGAACCTTTACTCTTCCGTTCCCGACGAGCTTGAGGGAAGCTACTTCCTTTACAGTAAGAACCGCGGCAAGTGCAAGGCTCTTGTAGGCGAAGTTCACATTCTTGCGGTGCTTATTGACGACACCGAAAGCACATGGGACTCAGAGTCTGCTGAGAATATGTCAGGTGTTATTTCGGAAGCGATGAATATCCTTGAGTCTTCGGCAGAAGAATATTCCGCTGAGTTGAAGCTGGACGGAAGCTACGTCCGTATTTCAAGTGAGGTTCCCTTAGCGTGGGATAAGGATTCCGAGTGGAGAGATGACGCGATCAAGGCGGCAGGATACGAGAGTATGGAGAAGGCAGGGAAACTAATTGAGGAGGAATACGGCGCTGACGAGAGTATCATTCTGTTCTGCTTCAATAAAAGCGGTAGATCCTATGCCGAGGCTACTGCCGAAGAAAACGAGATCGAGTACGCAGTAATATACGAGCATGACGTGGAGACTTATATGCACGAGATGCTCCATCTGTTCGGAACCATGGATTACTATTATCCCGATGAAGTGAAGGATATAGCTGAAAAGTATTTCAGTGGAACTATAATGGCCACGGGAACGAAGCCTGTTGTGGATTCTCTGAGTGCATTTGTTATCGGCTGGACTGACGAGGTGTCGGAGGACGGACTTGATTTCCTCAGGGAAACGGCATTTTATTCTCTGGAGGATGCAGAGGATGCAGGAGAGAATGAAACCGTGACCGGTAAAGTCAAGGATCGCCCCATACGCGGAATGGTAGACGGTGAAGTGTGTGAGATCGGACTCTACACGGGTGACATGGTTGATGGAGCTGCAGTTGGAAAAGGAGAGATCAAGTACCACAACGGCGACTACTGCAACGGTGAATTTAATTACGGCGTTCTTCACGGTGAAGGAACATACATTTGGGCTAACGGTGACAAGCGAAGCGGTACGTGGGTAAACGGAGAACTTGAAGGAAACGGCACTGACATTAAGGCAAACGGAGATAGTTATACCGGTGATTTTGTCGGTGGTATTTATCACGGAAGCGGAAAGTATGCCGATGCCAAGGGAAATGTGTACGAAGGACAGTGGGTAAATGGAAAGTATCACGGCAAAGGCAAGTACACCTGGGCGGACGGCTCGGTATATAACGGTGAGTTCACTGAAGGAAGTCTCACAGGTTACGGCAGATACATCAGTGCCAACGGAGATGTAGTGGAAGGATATTTTGAAGACTGGAGCTACGTTGGCTGATATACGGATAAAAAGCTGAAAATCCCCGAGCTTCGCATAAGCGAAATTCGGGGATCTTTTTTTTATGTAAGACAGTATTTATATGTATAGTTTGCGAAAGAGGAAACGGAAACTGTATCTTCGGCGGTATATGAGACTGATTCTCGTAAAAACAGAATAAATATGCGAAAAAATCACATATTTTTCGGTTTTCCCTTGATTCGGGACCAAAGGAAGATGATCGCCTGTCCGGGGATACCGAGAAAGAATATCTGCCAGATATTGTGACCTGCCGGAAGTAGGGAAAAATACAGTGAGGCGAGGAACGTCCACATTAAAAGAGAAATAATAAGAAAATTCTTTCGGGTGCTGAACCAAATTGAGTTGAAAACAAGCCACACGATCATTGATACGGGAACGGCATATACGAATGCAAGCCAGTGACGTGTGAAATCTGTGCTTATAAGGTCAATCAGAACGAAAGTGAATGTGGCAACAAGCCACACAAGCAAAATACTTATAAACGTTATGGACATATGATTACCGAAACGGCGTTTTTTTGTTGGCTCGGGGATAATTTCGCTTTTTTCGTGCTTTTCTGAAATGAGATAATCCACGGTGACTCCGAAAAGATCGGCTATGTTTTTTAGTACCGTAATGTCGGGGCAAGATTCGCCTCTTTCCCATTTTGAGACAGCTTTATCTGTATAGTTAAGATTTTCTGCAAGCTCTGCCTGAGTCATTCCTGCGTCGCGTCTCAGTGAACTTATGTTATCTGCAATTATTTGCTTCAGTTCCACGGTGTACCTCCCATAGGTTAAGGATCAAAACGGAATTTTTTAAATGTGGGTATAAAAATTCCGCGAATATAGTATACCATAAAAGAAAAGTAAAATCAACCCTTTATTTCAAAGGGATTCTACCGGCCGTAGAGTTGTAGACGGGGACTCTACCGCGCCGAAACAGATAGTTTACAACTGCAAGTTGCCGATTCTATTGACTTGAAGAATTATTTGATGTATAATAATTTATGATAAACTGAAATAATAATGCAAGCAGAACCGCATGGTGCTGAAATTTTCATTGCCGAAAGGCAGAACGGAGACGTATATGAACGCTTATACATTTTTTGTTGATTCGTCCTGCGACACACCGAAAGAATATCTTGATCTTTGGGGTGTGAAAAGCATTGACCTTACATTCCGCTTTGTTGACTCATCCGACGAGTATAGAAACAGTGAGATCGACGTAAAGGATTTTTACGCAAACCTCCGCTCAGGCAGAGATGCAAAGACCTCAGCTGTCAACGTTGAAAATTTCAAGCGTGCTTTTGAGCCTGAGCTTGAAGAAGGCCGTGACGTTATGTACCTGGCTTTCTCATCCGGTCTCAGTACGACTTTCAATTCCGCACGTCTTGCGGCTCTTGAACTTTCCGACAAGTATCCCGACAGGAAGATCGTTGTGACCGACTCTCTCTGTGCTTCCACCGGTTACGGTATGCTTGTGTACCTTACCACAAAGAAGCTCTCTGAAGGTGCAAGCCTTGAAGAAGCGGCAGAGTATGCTGAGAGTATGCGTCCTCATATGTGCCACTGGTTCACCGTTGACGATCTTAATTTCCTTAAGCGCGGTGGCAGAGTAAGTGCTGTTGCGGCTTTCGTGGGTACTGCTATAGGAATCAAGCCCGTTCTTTACATGAACGATGAGGGTAAGCTTATCAGCAGATTTAACGTTCGCGGAAGAAAGAAGGCTATCAAGGCTCTTGCGGATAAAATGGGCGAGCTTGCGCTTGACATTACCTCAGGCCCCGTGTACATTTGCCACGGTGACTGTGAAGATGATGCTAATGCGCTTGCAGGTCACATCAAGGATATGTACGGCCTTGACGTTGAGATTATTACCTACACAGGTCCTGTAATCGGATGCCACTCCGGTCCCGGTACCCTTGCGCTTTTCTTCATCGGTAAGGAAAGATAAAAAGTCGGGTGTTTCCCGCAAAATTTATTTACCGCGCTGGCGGTGGAATGGATGATATAATGAACGATGTAAATTGTTTTGACGTAAAGATTCTTGACGGTGAGCTTTTCGGTGCCATGGTTTTGGCGGGAGCTGCAAATCTCAGAGCTAACGCAGAAGAGGTCAATGAACTTAACGTTTTCCCTGTTCCCGACGGAGATACGGGAGATAATATGAGTATGACTGCTGAGGGAGGTTCTTCCGCCCTCAGAAAGATAGATGCAGAAGCTGAAAGTCTCGGTGAGGTTGCAGGTACAGTTTCAAGAGGTATGCTCCTCGGTGCAAGAGGTAACTCAGGCGTTATACTCTCTCAGATGTTTGCCGGTATGGCGAGAGCATTTGAGAAGAAGGATACTGCTGATATTCACGACCTTTGCTCATCACTTGCTCTTGGAGTAAAGCAGGCGTATGCGGCTGTTATGAAGCCTACGGAGGGTACTATCCTTACCGTAGTACGTGAGGGTGTTCAGAATACCGTTACCCACGTTGACAGCGACTGGACCATCGGTCAGCTTTTCGAGCATCTTCTCGGTGAGATGAAAGTATCTCTCGAGCATACCCCTGAGATCCTTCCCGTACTTAAAGAGGCGGGCGTTGTGGACAGCGGCGGAGCAGGTGTCGTATACATTTTTGAAGGCTTCCTTAAGGCGATCAAGGGTGAAAAGATTGAATCTGCGGCTCCCATGAGAGCTGTAGGCAGTGATATTGACCTTTCAGCTTTCGGTCCCGACAGTGTGATGACCTACGGATACTGTACAGAGCTTCTTCTGCAGCTCCAGAACTCCAAGGTAGATCCCGAAGAGTTTGATCCCGCAGTTATTACAACATTCCTTGAAACTATCGGTGACTCTATCGTATCTTTTAAGACAGGAACTATCGTAAAGATTCACGTTCATACTCTCACACCCGAAAAGGTGCTTGAGTTCTGCCGTGGATTTGGAGAGTTCTTAACACTTAAGATCGAAAATATGTCCGTTCAGCACAGTGAGTCTCTCCCCGAGAAGAAGGAAGAGAAGAAAGAGGCTCCCGCGGCAAAGAAGCCGAGAACAAAATTCGGTTACGTTGCTGTTGCAAGCGGCGGCGGTATTGAAAGACTTTTCCTTGATCTTGGTGCGAATTACGTTGTAGACGGCGGTCAGACAAAGAACCCTTCCACCTCAGACTTCCTTGAAGCCTTTGAGGAGACTAATGCAGATCACATTTTCGTGCTTCCCAATAACGGAAACATTATCCTTGCCGCGACTCAGGCATCTGAGATATATAAGGATTCCGTAATTCACGTTATTCCCAGTAAGGATATCGGTATGGGTTACGTTGCAATGTCAACCCTTGATATGTCAAGTGAAGATCCCGATGAGATCGAATCTCAGCTTCTTTCCGCTATGGAAAACGTTACTACGGGAAGTGTATCTCCCGCAGTAAGAGATGCCGAGCTTAACGGAGTTAAAATTAAAAACGGTGACTTTATCGGATTTGTCGGTAAGCAGATGCTGGTTTCAAAGCCTAAGATGACCGATACGGCTTGCGGACTCCTTGACAATATGATTGATGACGATAAATTCATGCTTACGGTATTCTGCGGACGTGATGCTAAACCCGATGATTGCGCAGCAGTTGAATCATATGTGGCTGAGACATTCCCCGATGTTGAAGTTTACCTCGCTGAAGGCGGACAGGACGTATATCCCTTTATCTTTGTCGTTGAAGGCTGATATTACGAGAAAACATAATCAGAACTTTGATGGCAGACATTTTTCGGTGTCTGCCACTTTGTTTACAGATAAAAACTACTACATAAATAAAGGAGGACCATATGTATTGTTATAATTGCGGTAATAAATTGCCCGATGATGCCAATTTTTGCGATAACTGCGGAGCGAAAATGGTAGAAGACGAGGTGGAAACCGAAGAAAATACTGAAGCATACGTGGAAAATGAAGATGTGGCAGATGATACACCTTCGTTTGACATATCTTTTGGCACTGCAGAAGAACCTGTATCGGAAGAGATACCTGAAGTCGAAGAAATCCCTTCGTTTGACGTAGCTTTCGGCGCGGTTGAAGAGCCTGTGGTTGAAAAAGCCCCCGAGGTAGCTGAAGCTCCTGAGGTGGATGTAGCTTTCGGCGCGGTTGAAGACCCTGCGGTTGAAGAAGTCCCCG
>JAZUBG010000169.1:0-11600 GCA_045638405.1 Eubacteriales bacterium
AGACGTGTATAATGCTTCCTGCAGCGAAGCCGCGCTCAAAGAGTATAATGATCTTGTAAAAACTCTCGCCTCCAACCCGTCAGACAAGCGTCTCTTCGACGGCAGCTTCTACTGCTACGCTCCTTCGGGTTATAACGTTCCCGAAACCCCATTCTCCTATTCCTACGGATATAACAAGCCCATCACGATAAACGGCATTGCCTCTACGGCAACCGCAAGTACAAGAGTTTGCTACGCTGCCGATCCGGGAACAGAAGTACCCGCTATGAACATCGGCAAGGTAGTTTATGCAGGTACCACGGCTTACTCCGGTAATACCGTAGTAGTTGACCACGGTATCGGACTTCTTACCTGGTACAGTGGTATGGACAGTATTTCCGTAAAAGTCGGGGACGAAGTCAAGAAGGGCGACCCCGTCGGTGTTGTAGGTAACACGGGCGCTATGGAAACAAACGTAACAGGTGTTCAGATCGCAATGTCCGTCGGAGACACCTTCGTCAGCTACTATCCTCTCTGCACTGCAGAGGAAGATAAAGGTGACGGCGGAATCCTCATGTACGGTGTACTTGATCTTCCTATAACAGATCCCGCTGTATAAACCAACTAAAAATTCACTCGGACCGGCGAGATGCCCCATACCGTGTTTCTCGGTTGGGTATCCTCCGGTCCGTTCACGTTTACAAATATCTTTAACTGTCATATAATATTAAGGCAAAAGTTTATAAACTCAGCCACAAAGCAAATGGGAGAAGCTATGAAATCAGAAGTTGTACTTACAAATAAACTTAAAGGACAGCGCGTTGCTCTTATCGGCGCGGGCGTTTCCAATATGCCGCTTATCGGATTTATCAAGGCGGCGGGAGGCGAGGTAACTCTTAGGGAAAAAAAGACTGCTGAAGAACTCGGCGCAAGAGCTGAAGAGATAATCTCGCTCGGTGCCCGGCTTATATGCGGAGAAAACTATCTTGAAGATCTCACCGAAGATGTGATCATCCGTTCCCCCGGAATCCGCCCTGACATTCCCGAATTCGCCGCGGCTGTGGAAAACGGTTCCCTCCTCGTATGTGAAATGGAGCTTTTTGCCGCAAATTCACCCTGCCCCGTTTATGCTGTCACGGGCAGTGACGGTAAGTCTACCACAACTACGATCCTTTCAAAGCTCCTTAACTGCAAGGGTCAGGTGTATCTTGGCGGAAATATCGGAGAGCCGCTTTATCAGAAGACCCTTAACATGACAGGCGACGATGTTGCCGCTGTTGAGCTTTCAAGCTTCCAGCTTATGACGATGGACGGTAAGTTCGAGTCCGTTATCATCACAAATGTGACCCCCAACCACCTTAACTGGCACACAGGTATGGACGAATACATTGAAGCGAAGAAAAATATCCTTCGCCGTGCAGGTTCTGCTGTCCTGAACTACGATAACGACGTTACCCGAAAGATCGGTGAAGAACTGATAAGCGACGGTGCTATTCCCGTCACTTGGTTCTCCCTTGATGAAATGAAGCAAAACTACGGTGCTGTGCGCGTATTCTACCTTGACTTTGACGGTAACGTCTGTGTCAGAGAAGCCTGCGGTTGTGAAAGTATCCTGATGAACCGCCGTGATATTCTCCTGCCGGGTAAACATAACGTAGCAAACTACATGGCTGCCGCAGGTGCCGCATGGTATGCTACGACCCCCGAGAAAATCAGAGAAATTGCCGCCTCCTTCGGCGGAGTACGCCACAGACTGCAGTTTATCGCCGAAAAGGACGGCGTAAGATACTACAACAGTTCCATCGACTCTTCCCCTACACGCACTGCGGCGGCAATTTCCGCCCTCAGTGAAAGTGCTCCCGAAAGAAAAATCGTCATTATCTGTGGAGGTTACGACAAAAATATCCCCTTTGAACCCCTTGCAGAAGCCATCCTCTCCTGTTCCAACATAAAAGCGGCTGTCCTTACAGGTGCAACAAGAAATAAGATACTCGCTTCCATCGAAAGCTCTCCTCTTTATCCGACTTCAAGCGTTAAAATCACTGTTGAAAGTGATTTCATGTGTGCGGTGAAGGCGGCATCCCGTCTTGCATCAGACGGCGAGACCGTACTTCTCTCCCCCGCTTGTGCCAGCTTCGATGCTTTCCCCAATTTCGAGGTCAGAGGAGAAAAATTCGCCTCAATCGTAAGAGAAGAATTATAATTATCGCGCTTTGACGCGAAAGAAAGCCACGGTCAAAACTATGAATTATTCGGAAATTTTAGCTTCCCTCGTCTCCGTCATGACGGTATCGGGATTTGAAAAAACCGCTTCGGATAAGCTGTGCCGTATGCTCAGCGAATTTGATTTCGATTCTGTGATATGTGACAGGGTAGGTAACGTTATCATACGAAAATCCCCTGCCAAACTCCGTCCCGCCATCGTGCTTGACGCTCACCTTGACGAGATCGGTTTCCGCGTACGCGAAATCTGCGGTAATCTCCTTCGCCTCGCCCCCGTGGGCGGCATCGACACAGTGATCCTCTCTGCTTCCGAGGTCACCATTCACGGCAAACGTGCCCTTACGGGTATTTTTTCCCTCCCCGACGGTGACGAAGAACCAAAGCTTGATGAGCTGTACGTTGACACGGCGATGTCTGAAGACGAATTGCGCTCTCTCGTTACGGTAGGTGACGGGGTCAGCTTCAAAGCTCCCATAACGGAAATGATAAATTCCCGTCTTGCGGGCAGAGCCTTTGACGACAAGGCTCTCGCCGCCGCCCTCATCTGCGCTGTTGCGGAAACTCCGCGTGAGGAGCTTGCTTTTGACGTGCATCTTGCCATTTCTTCAAGAGAAGAGATCGGCGGAGCAGGTGCCGCTTATGCGGCTCTGTGTGCCAATCCCGTAGGTGCCGTTATCTGTGACGTTAACTTCGCCACAGCCCCCGGAATCTCCGACGACGAGTCCGGCAAGCTTGGCGGAGGCCCCATGGTATCGCTCTCCGCAGTAACCGACAGAGAAATGACTGAAGCTATTCTCGATATAGCTAAGGAAAACTCAATTCCCACCTCTCCCGTTGTGGAGTCCACAAGTACAGGCACCAATGCGTCCCACGTATACGTTGCGGGACGTGGTATTCCCTGTACCGTTGTGAGCCTTCCCGAAGCGGGAATGCACACCGCATCTGAGTGTATAAACGTAAAGGATGCTGAATGTCTTATACGCCTTATACGCCTTACAGTAAGCAGTACGTCGCTTGCTGAATCTCTGAAAACAAGGGAGGAAGCTTTCAATGTTTGATTTCGACCTTCTTTATAAACTTACCTCCGCCTCTGCACCTTCGAGTAATGAAGCTCAGGTACGCAACATTATCACCTCACGCCTTAATGAACTGGGAATCCCCGCTTCCGTCTCCCCCGACGGAAGTGTTGCCGCAGTTATTAAGTCAAACTCTCAGGCTACGGGTAAACTCATGCTTCAGGCGCACACCGACGAAGTAGGATTCATGGTAAAGTCACACACCGACGGCGGCTTTTTGAAGCTCGCGCCTCTCGGTATCCGTGACTCACGACTTCTCACAGGCAGACGTGTCACTGTTGCGGGAAAAAACGGTCCCCTCAGTGGATTTATCGGTGCTATTCCCATTCATCTGTCAAAAAGCGGTAAGAAGATCCCTGCTTACAGCGATCTTTACGTTGACATCGGTGCTGAAAGCAAAGAGGAAGCTGAAGCCATCGCCCCCATCGGTTCATTCGGCTGTTTTGAGGCGAATTTTGAGACTTTTGGTTCCGACGGCAAGTTTATCAAATCAAAGGCTCTCAGCGGAAGGACGGCGTGTGCAGTGCTTCTTGAGACAGCGCGTTATTTTACCGAAAATAGCATCCCACTTCCCTACGACCTTTATTTTGCCTTCTCGCCGAGAGGAAAAGTTTCACTTAGCGGCGGCTCTGCCCTCTATTCACGCATATGTCCCGATGCGGTTATATCACTTACCGCATTTGAGATTTCTCGTGACAGCTCAATTTCATCCGTCAGCGGTGCCGCGCTCCCTCTCACCGAGGAAAAGTACGCTCTTGACGCATCTCTCACCGCACAGCTCAGAAATGCGTTCAACGTTGCCGGAAAACTTCATGAAACCGCACCTGTCCCCGCGTCTGTTGAGTGTGAATATGATATTATACGACTGAAATCTGCAGGTGCACGTGTTTCGGCGTTAAAGCTTCCCGTAAAAAACAGAAATACCGTCTCGGAACTCATGAGCTGTGACGTTATAAACGGAATTTGTGAAACTCTTGTCTCAGTCCTTCCGCATATCAAAATTTAATCGGGTGATAAATATGTTTAGTAAACTTGTAAATATAAATGCGTGGTTTGACCTCGCTCACATAGCATCTCTTGCAGACGAGATGCACTCTTACTCCTTCGGTGACGTTGCAGTGTTTTACGGTAAGACACACACTGAAAAGAGTCTGCTTATAGTAACTCACACAGACAAATCGACGTTCGTATGTACTGAAATCTGCGGTGACGGCACTGCGAAAGCTTCTCTGCTCGGTAACTTTGACCCCAAATCCGCCGCGTTTTCCTACGCAGTGTCGGCTAACGGTACTTTAGCCGCCGTAACTGTCACGGGTAACGATGACTCTCCTGAGTTTATCCTTGATTTCGGCATTGGTAATAAGGCAGAAACTGAAAAGCACGTCTCAGTTGGTGAGGTTTTCCACGCTGAAAATACAGTACGAAGATTTTCCGAGAACGTAGCTTCAGGCGCAGGACTTTCTGTAACTGCCCCTACTCTCGTTCTTGCCAATCTGTGCGAAATCTTGGCCGATAATAAACCTGATTTTAAAGTTTATGTTGCATTCCTTAAGGAAGGAAGTCTCTACTTCGGCGGTTACAATCCCGTCGCACTTGCACTTAAACCCACAAACGCTGTTTGCGTAGGCGCTATGGACATTACCTCTGCACCCAATTTAAAGCTCGGCATCGGAGGGGTCGTGAGAATGTCTGACAAGAGTTACGGTTCGGACAAACCCATGTCTGACTCCTTAATTAGCGCAGGCGGTGTCCCCGCTGTTCTCACAAAAGGCGCCTGTGCTGCATCAAAGGTTCAGGCTGTTGGAGTTCCCTCATCTGAGCTTGATATTCCCGTAAAAAATCTTGGTACTCACACCGAGCTTATTGATCTCGGTGACGTTTGCAGATGTTCTGAAATTCTCGCACAAATCTGCCGCTAAATCTGCTCGCCACGAAAGGTAAATTATTATGCTTTCCGTAACTTATTCCGCTTCCATTTTCGGAATCGATGCTTTTCTCGTAACAATTGAATGCAGTGCTGTCAGAAGTCTGCCTGCTTTTGAGATAGTCGGTCTTCCCGATCTGGCTGTAAAGGAATCAAAACAGCGAATCATGACCGCCATAAACAGCTCAGGCATTATTCTTCCGGATATGGAAGTCACCGTTAACCTTGCCCCCGCAGACGTACGAAAGGAAGGCTCTGCTCTTGACCTCGGAATCCTCGCATCGCTCTTTAAAGCCTGCGGTACTATTCCGGTGGAACGTGACCTTTCAAAATGTTGTTTTATCGGTGAACTTTCTTTTACCGGCGAAGTGCGCCGTGTTAAAGGTGCATTAAATATGGCTTTGGGCGCGGCAGCGGCAGGATTCACAGATATTTTCGTTCCCGAAAAGAACCTTACTGAGGCTTCCGCCGCCGCAGGTAACGGAGTACGTGTTTACGGTGTTAAAAGTCTGATCGAATTTGTCTCACACTTCCGCAACGAGAATTCCATTACTCCCGTAACCGATCCCCCCATGACTGTTAAAAGTGACATGAGACTGATATACGGTGATTTTTCTCAGATCAAAGGTCAACTCTTAGCCCGCCGTGCCGTGGAAATTGCCGCCGCAGGCGGACACAACATACTCCTCGTTGGTCCTCCGGGATCGGGTAAATCCATGATTGCCAAACGAATTCCAACGATTCTTCCGGAACTTACCTATGCTGAAGCTATCGACACCACGAAGGTTCACTCAGTATCGGGTTTGATTGACCCCGATACGGGTATCATAGGTCACAGGCCTTTCCGAGCACCTCACCACTCCATGTCTACAGCGGCACTTGTAGGAGGCGGAAAGATTCCGATGCCCGGTGAAATTTCGCTGGCTCACAACGGAGTTTTATTTCTCGATGAATTCCCCGAGTTCAATAAAGGTGCAATGGAAGCTTTGCGTGCTCCTATTGAAGACTCCACAGTAACTATCACCCGTGCCGCAGGCAGAGTGACCTTTCCCTCTGCTTTCATGATGGTATGCGCCATGAATCCATGTAAATGCGGATATTTCGGCAGCCGAAGAGGCAAGTGTACCTGTACACCTGCTGAAGTCAAAAATTACCTTTCCAAGCTCAGTGGTCCAATGCTTGACCGAATTGATATTCAGGTAGAAATGCCCGAGCTTGACTTTGCCGAACTTTCATCAAGTGCTCCCGGAGAAGCTTCTGAGGTCATCCGAGCACGCGTAGAGGCTGCACGCAGACTTTCCCGTGAAAGATTCCGTGCCGCAGGCAGAGAGGACTACGCTCTTCTCAGTAATGCCAAGATGAACACAGATGACATCCGTCGCTTCTGTGAGCTTGACGAAGCGTGTCTGAGGATAATGGAGAATTCATTTAAGAAGATGAATCTCTCTGCCCGAGCATACGACAGAATCCTCCGCGTTGCACGTACCATTGCCGATATTGATTACATAACATCAGGCGGTGAGGTGACCGAAGGCATTGACGCCGGAGGTAAAATCGGAAAGAAGCACGTTATGGAAGCAGTTCAGATGCGTTCTCTTGATAAGTATTGGAAGAACAACTGACATTCGCTCTAAATAATACATAACACAAAAGCTACTGCAATAGCAGTAGCTTTTATTTTTATTCGTTTTCTTCTGGATTTTCGCTGTTTTCGGAAGTTTCCGGTTGAGTGTCCTCCGAAGGATCGTCGGAATCTGTGCCAACAGGAGAATCTTTTTTCGCTTCGGTAATATTTTCGTTCTTCTTACTTTCTTCAGACGACTTGAAACCGTGCTTCTCTGCCCATTCAATAAGCTGACCTCTCTTTGTCATGATGACCATATAGCCTGATGCAAGAAGGACAATGATTACACAGATTACAAGTATAATAAACCGCGTTGAGCCCCATTTTGAAGCGCCGTTTCCAGCGCCGCCGTTACCTACAGCAAGAATTGTTTGTTTGAACATATCACCTTCATAGGTAATATTCACTCTGTCGCCGTACTTTTCTTCGATTGTCTTTACAATGCTCTGAGTAGTTCTGTCATTTACCCTTTCGGCAAGAACACATATCTCAACACGGTTCCTTTTTTCGTCAAGATACGTAGCTTCAATGCCGATGTTTTTGCTGATATACTCATTTACCTTTTCTTTTATCTCTAAAAGTTCACTTTTAAGATACTTTTGCGTGACAAAGTTCACCGATTCTTTATTTTCGACCGATTCAAGTATCATCTCACGAAGCGCCTCGCCTGCTGTATCATCACGAATGCCAAAAGTCAAGGACGCTGTTTCATCATCAGTCAACCAAATACCGCAGATTTCGGAAGGTTCATCACCATTCCATGATTTGTAAAGTTCCCACGCATCTTCAAATTTTGCTGAATCAGCACTGACGGAAATTGCAGAAAGGCAGATAAAAGTCAATGCAAACAATAACGCTAATATTCTTTTCATTGCAAATTTCTCCTTTCATAACTTCTTTATCATCTTAATTATACCACAACTTTCTCAATAATGGAACAGGTATTTTGTAAAATCTAAGTCTTCAATGTGTTTTTGATGTGAATTACGTCTTTATTATTTGTTCTATTTAATACAATGTAAAACACAACAAAACGGGGCCGACGTAATGTCAGCCCCGAATTTTGTTTTAAAGTTTTTCGAGCAACAACCGAATTAGCCGGTGATACCGGAACGCTCAATACCCTGTACAATGTACTTCTGACCGAAGAGGTACATAATAACGAGAGGAAGGATAATGAGAAGTCCGCAAGTATTCTTACAAGCAGCTGCAAAGAGTGATGAGGAGGAAGCCTCAGCAAGCTCTGAAAGAGTATCAGGAACCTTGATGATTCTGGGAAGAAGCATCGGACCGGTCTGTGTGTAGAAGAGACCTGAATAGAAGGTATCTGTCCACTGCCAGCTGAATGCGAACATGAATACTGTAACGATCATTGTGATCGAAAGCGGGATAATGATCTTAAAGAATGTCTGGAATACGCCTGAACCGTCAAGGTAAGCAGATTCTTCAAGCTCATCGGGAATACCGCGGTAGAACTGTCTCATAAGGAAGATAAAGAGTCCGTTCTTATAAGCAAGTCCCGTTGCGGAAAGGATCCACAGAGGCCAGTTTGTATCGAGAAGCGGGATACCGGGTCGCTCCGTGATTCCGAACTTGTGTAATAGTCCGAATATTCCAAAAATATCGAAATCCTTGAAGTTAAGGAACATTGAAAGCTTAAGTGTGGAGTGAGGAACGATCATCGTGAAGATAACCACGACGAAGAGGATTCCGCTACCCTTGAACTTGAACTTTGCAAATCCGTAACCGATGAAGCAACAGATAAATGTCTGAAGCACAGCACACACGATCGACAGAAGGAACGTATTACCGAATGCCTCAAAATAACCGTTGTCCGTAAGGATTGCTGAATATGTCTGGAGAGTAGGTGACTTAGGTACAAGTCTTACCGTTACGTCTACGAAGTCGGACTCACTCATGAAAGAGGAGGAGATCTTGGAGAAGAACGGGAAGAGGATGATGTAGGATACACCTACAAGGAGAAGGAATCTGAGAAGATACCACAGAACTCTCTTAACAGTATACATATTAAGAAACTTCGCACGGAGTCTCTCAATAAGAGGGGTACGTTCAAATTCTACCTTGATCTTGTTCTTTGAATTCTTAGTGATCTTGGGTGCATTAGCATTATTCATTTTTCATACCTCCTCTCTTAATCTCTTCTCTGATAGAATACGAAACGTCCAATGATACCGACTACTGCACCGATAATTATGATAACAAGGAGGAAGTACATCCAGGACATGGCAGATGAAACTACCATTCCGTCCTGAGAACCGCTGTACACACCGTTAATGTATGTCATTACCTTATTGGTGGATGCAGTAAATGCGTCGATAACCGTGTAGATCGTATTTACGAGAATCATAGGGCTTACCATGGGAAGTGTTACCTTCCAGAAAGTCTCCCAACCGCTAGCACCGTCGATCTGACAGGATTCGTAGATCGCGGGAGAGATTGACTGAAGACCGGAAAGGAAGATAAGCATCTGTACACCGCAACGGTTTACAATATCAAAGATACTGTTAACCGCGTCAACAACGTACTTTACAAGTCCCTGACCGACTGCCATGTTGGAGAACAGTGCCTGAACGTCCATCATATTGAGGATCTGGTTGGCGCCGCCCTCTTCTTCAAGACCGGTATTGGTTGAACCGGTCTGCATGTGCTCAAGCATTGCATTGTTAGCGTCGATCTGACCGATAAGACCTGTTGTCAGAATTACGGGAATGAAGAAGATAGCTCTGAACGCTGCACGTCCGAGAATCTTCTGGTTAAGGATGATCGCGATAAACAGCGAGAAGAATACGATACAGGGAATATCGATAACCAGCTGCTTCATACCTGCGACCAGTGCTTCAGTAAAGCCTGAATCTTTGAAGAGCGCATTCTGATAGTTCTGAAAGCCTACAAATTCAAGCTCATAACCACCCTGTGAAAGGATCGTAAGCTCATTGAAGCTGAACGTAATTGAGTCAATAATTACGGGCAGATAAACGAGGATAAATCCGATAATAAAGGGAAGCACGAATATCCAACCAGCCCTTGCCTTCTTAGCATCAAGGGAGGCGGGCTTTTTCTTCTTTACGGGGGCTACTTTTTTGTTAGCTGCGTTATTCATTTTTCGCCCTCCTTACTTTTCGATCTTTACGAAGCCCATAGGCTCGATTTCGTATTCATAGGTATTCTTTTCATCGCCGTCATAGTTAATACCAACACCGAAAGAGTTATAGTTAAGGATAAACTCAACTCCGCCCTCGTATACAACGCGAACTACTGTACCCTTCTGAGTTGTGTACTGAAGTGCGATGTCTGTGAGAATGGTATTATATTCAGAGGATACCCAAACATACTCGCCGTTAGCATCCGGCACCTTGATACCGTCAACGATAGAGTATCTGGGAAGAGTACCTGCTTCGAGTGCTGCCTGTTCGTCTTCTGTAAGTTCAACTTTAGAAATCTCGAGGAAGTCTGATTTGAGTGATGTAGCAATGTTGGACTCTGCATCGCTGAGGTATGCGTTGTAAGCGTTCATATCGGTTCTTACACCGTCTACCATGGGATACATTCTGTCTGCACGGATCATAGCGTTGTTATATCTCTGTGCAGCCTTTGCTTCATTCTCACTGTTGAGCTTGTTCATCTCAGCGATAAGTTTATCATCAGTTTTCTGTTCCTTATCGTCGGGAATACGTGTTGCCTGCATTACGCCTGTAACAACCTTTGTACTTGCAGGATCATAAGACTCGATGAAATCGTGGTCAACGATATACTTGTTCTGAAGATCAGCAAGTGCACCGTTAATGATATCATAGTATTTGACTACGTCGTCCTTCCAGATATCATACTGGATGGAATAGTACTGGCTCCAGTACTCAGATGTCTTAAGTTCCTGGGTATTCTGGTAAGAAAGTGTGAAGAAAATTGATGCGCCGTTTTCGATGGAGTTGAGAACAGCCTCCTTCATGTCACCTTCCATGTTGATAGGAGTACCTGTGAAGCTCTTAGAACCGTGAAGAACGATACCTGAGAAAGGAACGGTCTCACTTGCTCTGATGTACTCGGAGGAAGTAAGCGGAACGTCGGTAATAACGTCTGCATAGGGAATTGTGTAAGCGTTACCGCTGGAAACCATGATCTGATTCTTCTGACCAACATTCTTGAGGAGGTCTACAGTGTAGCCCTTTGTATCCTCACGGTGGTGAGGATCATCCTCATCAAAGTCAGAGTTAAGGTCTGAACCGATAGTTGCCATTGAGATCGCACCTACGTTATACTTGTTGAAGTTTGTCTGGAACTCATTCCAGAAGTAGCTGTAAACGGATGCAGAGAGAGCCGCGCCGCCTACGGGCTGGAAGTCCTGATAACCGGAGTCGTATACCTGCTTTCTGGTATAACGACCGTCGATTGTCTTGACTGCGTGCTGCTTGAGGCTGAGTCCGTCAAAGCTTTCGGATGCCTGTACATATGAGAATTCAAATTCGGGGAAAATGCTGAGGTTATTTTCCTTGGCATACTTGAGAAGTGCCTCAAGACCTTCACCGCCGCCGAGAACTTCCTGCCATTCAAGGTTATAAGGAACTGTAGCCTGGAGACCACCGTTAGCGAAACCTGTAAGCTTGAAGTTTACGTTCTTAATATTTTCCTTTGCAAGCTCTTCAGTCATTGTCTTAACATCACCGAAGGTTGTAAGAGGAATATCAACTGTAACGGGGAAAGAGAGTACTCTGTCGGTACCTTCCATGGAACCGAAGGACTCAATGTAGAGGGGCAT
>JAZUBG010000170.1:0-8052 GCA_045638405.1 Eubacteriales bacterium
AGGTCACCGGTGACGATCATATCATAGTCATCGGGAGTGTCTCCCGAGAGCTTAAAATAACGAAGTACGGTATCAGCCGCCGCAGGCGCCATAGCTGCTCCCATGTTGTTGACGTCTGAAATGCCTTTGTCAACGATATAACCGGGAAGTACCCCTGTAACACTCGGAAGTATGTCATATCTTGAAGTGTCTATATCGTTTTCATCTGATGACATAATAAACGCACCTGAGGCGGTAACAGTCCACTGTGCTGTAGGTGGACGTTGTCCGCCGTACTCAAGAGGGAAGCGAAACTGTCTTTCGGCAGAACAGTAATGGGAAGAGGTGACAGCGGCACACCGTTTCATTCCACCGGAGCAAAGCAGCGTTCCAAGCAAAATACCTTCGGAGGCGGTGGAGCAGGCACCGTAAAGTCCCAGATAGGGGATCCTGAAATCCGAAAGTCCATAGTTTGAACCGACACACTGGTTGAGTAAGTCTCCGGCAAGCATTGCACTCAGTTCCTTTTCGCTTAATGAAGCTTTACTGAGGGCGGCACTGAGAGCGAGACGTTGCATTTCGCTTTCTGATTTTTCCCATGTCTCCTGACCAAATCTGTCGTCGGAGGTGTCAACCATGTCAAAGCTTCCTCCGAGGGGACCCGCTTCTTCCTCGTGACCAGCCACACCTGCGGTGGCAAGTATTACTGTCTTCTTTCTTGGTGTTAATATTTTATGTTCCATATAATACTTCCTTTTTCATTATTCTGTTTGATGAAAGTGTCCCACGGATAACGGGATAATATACACAGTTTTGGTATTAAACTTGCAACCGAACTGTATTTAAAAGAACTGTGATCATGCTTGAATATGTTTTTTGGCAAGGTTTGTAATTGGGAAAATGAGGCGTTGACGATATGGAGTACAAAACATCAATTGAACGTGAAAAATGCTGAAAATAAAGGGATTTTTTCATTTTAGGCAGTTGACAATCCAGGCAGTTTTGTGGTATACTTTTCTTAGTAAATTTATCATCTGAAAGGTGAATTATATTATATGAAATGTCCTTATTGTTCTTACCATGACAGCAAGGTTATCGACTCCCGTCCCGTTGAGGAAAACAACAGTATCCGCCGCCGCCGCGAGTGTCTTGAATGTCATGCAAGATTCACGACTTACGAGATCGTTGACGTGTTTCAGCCGGTCGTTCTGAAGAAGGACGGTTCAAAGGAGCTTTTTGACAAGAACAAGATTCTCTCAGGTCTTCTCAAAGCGTGTGAGAAACGCCCTGTTAACGCAGAAGCAGTTGCCGATGAGGTGGAGAGCGAGATCATCAACTCTCTTAAGCGAGAAATCACCTCTGTTGCTATCGGTGACATGGTAATGATGAAGCTGAAGGCCATTGACGACGTTGCATATGTGCGTTTTGCTTCAGTTCATCGAGAGTTTAAAGATATTGATACGTTCATGCAGGAGCTTGCAAAGCTTAAGAACGTGAAGGACGGAGAATAATGCCCTATAGATTTTTTAAGACGCTTTCTTTATTTATTATATCCACTTTGCTATTATCCGGTTGTGGTATTATAAGAGACGCCACAGAGCTTCCGTACGAGTCTTTAGTGTTTGTTGAGGGGGATTATGGAAACCTTACCGGGGAAGTGACGGAAGTTGAGACTGAGCCGCAACCCGTGCCCTACGAGGATGTACACATTACTTTTACCGCAATGGGCGACAATCTCATTCACCCCAACATTTATATGGAGGCGGGTTGGAGAGCAACGGGCGGTGTGACCCACGACTTTAAACCTCTCTTTTCCGAAATCGCCGAAGACATTAAAAAAGCAGACTTCGCTTTTATCAACCAGGAGACCATGATGGCAGGCGACGATGAGTTCGGACTTTCGGGTTATCCCATGTTCAACTCACCTCAGCAGCTTGGTGTTGACCTTGCGGAGCTTGGCTTTGATATTGTTAGCATCGCCAATAACCATATGCTTGACGCTCAGAGTGCAAAGGGACTTGGCGCTACCATTGATTTTCTCGCTACCCAGCCGTATACCGTTATCGGAGCTTATAAGAATAGCGAGGATGCCTCAAATATAAGAACCATTGAGTCCGACGGTATCAAGATCGCTCTTCTCGCATATACCGAGCATACCAACGGAAACGTACTCACTAACGGAAGCGAGCTTGACGTGCCTTATGCAAAAGAAGACAGAATTCTCCGTGATCTTGCTGCGGCAGAGGAGATTGCTGATTTCACCATCGTTTCGATCCATTGGGGAGAAGAGAATACCAAAGAACCATCAGATGCTCAGAAGAGACTGGCAGGGATAATGTCTAATGCAGGTGCTGACGTGATCCTCGGTCACCATTCACACACACTTCTTCCTGTGGAGTGGATAGACAGAGCCGACGGCGGACGTACATTTTGTGCTTACTCCCTCGGTAACCTTGTTTCCGCGATGATGTACCCCGAAAATATGGTTGGCGGACTTCTCAATTTTGCGGTCGTAGGCGACGGAAAGGGAGGACTTACAGTAGACGAGATCTCCTTTACTCCTACGGTGTTTTATTACGCTATGAGCCATTTTAACACTCATATTTACCGACTTGAGAACTATACCGATGCTATTGCCGCAGGTCACGGTACTCAGATGTACGGTTACACCACGACCTACGAAAAGGCAGTAACCTATCTTAAGAGATGTTTCCCCGATGAGTACCTTCCCGAATATCTGAGAGGATCAGAGGAACAGCCGTAAAATGAAAATCAAACTTTTGGACCGTCTCGTACGACTTGTCTTCCCGTGCCGATGTGCTGCCTGTGGAGAGGTCGTGCCTGACGGTCAGGCTTTATGTGTAGCTTGTCTCAGAAAATATACACTTGAGACTGGAGAAAAATGCAGAAAATGCGGGAATATTGCATCTAAATGCCTGTGCGGTACGGGCGACGGCACGTTGTGTCTCGCTTTTTACCGCGGATTTGATGCGATCCCGGGCAGAGTTACCGAGAAAATGATAATCTCACTGAAACGGCACAAGAATTGTGGGCTTACCGATTTCTTTGCGAGGGATATGGCAAAGCTTATACTTCAAAAGATTGCTTCAAATCGCGCTGACAGCGGGGAATACGTTATAACCTATGTGCCGCGAAGTGTATCAAACAGACGAAAGTATTCCTTCGACCACGGTGAGATACTTGCCGAAGCGGTGTCGCGCTATACGGGTATCCCTATGGGAAAGCTTTTCGTCAGAGACGGCGGGGGCGAGCAGAAAAAGATGTCTGCCGAAGAAAGACGAGAAAATGCAGTTGGGTCCATCGGTATTGACCGTGACGCTTTGCGTGACGTTAAGAAGGTTATCGTCATCGACGACATCATTACAACGGGCGCGACTCTCGGCAGGGCAGAGGAGCTGCTATACGAGGCAGGGATATACAACGTAACCTTCGCAGTTATTGCTAAAACGAACAGAAAATAAGAATATTTGGTGAATGTTTTGTTAATTATGGAAAAAATATTGACAATATTACATATTTGTGATTTAATATATATGGAAAGATATTTAGGAGGTGCGGATATTGAAAAAATTGCGTATCAGAAATAAGTATATATTTTGTCATTGGTATCAATATGATCATCCCATGCTCTTACGTTCAGTCAGCGCATAAGTCGCATTAGTTACAGGCGACTTATGCGCTTTTGTAATATAATTAAAATATACCAAATAATATAATATCAACTGCACATCGGCACGATTGTGTTTCAGAAGAACCTGACCGTATTGTGTTGTTGAATTTTGAAAGGAGACTTTTGAAATGAAGCGAATTTTAATATCGATATTTATTTGTGTTGTACTCGTGTTCACTTTAATACCCGTATTAACTTCTTGTGAAGACAGCAACGTTGCAGCTGACGATCTTGGTACAAAAGGTTCGGGTCAGAATGTTGAAACCAACGAGACTGTGAAAAATAATGAATCTGAAACAGATTCCAAGCCCATAGGTTCAAGTGAAATCATTGATACTTCGGAACCCACACCGGATAAAACGCCGGAGAATGCGGCTGTAACGATAAATACTGATCTGCTCAATGAGTATATGATGACATATGGTGAACTAACAGAGAAATACGGAAAATTAGTCAATTATCAAGGATTTGATGGCGGAAATCACTATATGTTTGAAAAAAGTCCTGTTTATTATTTCTTTCATATCGATAATAATCTGGATAATCTCGTTACAGATCAGGAAAGCGGATTAAAATATATGCCGATTGACGATGATGAATTATGCAGAGGTATTCGAGATATAACACCTGAGCTGCTGTTTAACGGAACGTTTGAAACTCTTTCTATTGAAGATATTTCAAACATGGAAGGTATCAATTTCGTCAGCACAGATAGTGACGGTATCGTCACTCCAAGAGCATATGCGTCTTATTTTACCTATGACGGTTGGAATAGTGATAAAGTTGAGCTTATCATATACCATGAGAACGAGAATATGATAGATTTAACGTCTGAAGCTCGTATCTATATCCATCCTTTGAACATTGATGCTGAAGAAGCTCAGGCGGACGAGAATACTTTGGAGTTAAATAGTGAATTGTTTTCTGACTATGGCTTGACTTTTGATGAACTTGTGAACAAATACGGAAAGGTTACTCATTATAACTCTCCGTCGGGAGGAACGTATTATAAATTTGAAAATGGATATGGATACTATTGCTGTGGCGATGTCAATCGTATAGTAGATTGGGTATATGATGAAGGCGTGGTAAATGAAACGGGTTCAGGTAGCAGCAGTTATGCTGTTGTTGAGGGTGATACGACTTGTTATTCCATTGATGATATAGCAATAACAGATTTGATTACTGATTCTTTCACTGTTCTTACTGTTGAAGAGTTTTCAAATATTCCCGGGATTATCTATATAAATACAGAAGAAAGTTACTTTAATCCCGGAGAGTATTATTCTACTTTCAATTATGAACCGTTTGGAAATGAAAAAACAATTTTAACAATTTATCACGGAAAATCGCAAAATGAAATTATATCCGAAGCAATTGCAGATATTTTTACACCTAATCCTTATCAAAACTAATTTCTGTATAAAAATCGTCTTTTTTGTTTAGTAAAAAACTCAGAAAGGTGAAGGTGTAATCATGAGAAAGAGAATGATTAAACATATAGAACCCGGAGTCATATGACTCCGGGTTCTACGATATTTACTTAGTAACAATCTCGGCTTCCTTTTCACCTCTGATACACTCAGCAGTGATGATAACCTTTGCGACGTCGTCGCGTGAGGGAAGCTCGTACATAAGTCCCGTAAGAGTTTCCTCAAGGATAGAACGGATACCGCGGGCTCCCGTGTTGCGCTCTATGGCTCTTTCTGCAACCTCTCGGAGAGCATCGTCTGTAAACTCAAGCTCAATATCGTCCATGGCGAAGAGCTTGCGGTACTGCTTCTCTACCGAGTTCTTAGGCTCTCTCATGATGCGAACGAGAGCATCAACGTCAAGATTCTCAAGGCTGACGATAACGGGAAGTCTACCCACAAGCTCGGGGATAAGACCGAACTTTACGATGTCGTGAGCAGTAACGTCCTTAAATATACCCTCAGAGAGCTTTTCATTCTTCTTTTTAATGTCACCGCCGAAGCCGATGGTTGACTGACCCTTACGCTTTCCGATGATCTGGTCGAGAGTGTCAAATGCACCGCCACAGATAAAGAGAATGTTTTCCGTATTGATCTGAATGAAATCCTGATTGGGATGCTTTCTTCCGCCCTGAGGAGGTACGTTAGCAACAGTACCCTCAAGAATCTTAAGAAGTGCCTGCTGTACGCCCTCTCCCGATACGTCACGGGTGATGGAACGGTTTTCGCTTCTTCTTGAGATCTTGTCGATCTCGTCGATGTAGATGATACCGCGTTCAGCCTGCTCAATGTCGTAATCAGCTGCCTGAATAAGTCTTAGAAGGATGTTCTCAACGTCCTCACCAACGTAACCTGCCTCGGTGAGAGTGGTAGCATCGGCAATAGCGAAGGGAACCTTAAGAGTTTTTGCAAGTGTCTGAGCAAGGAATGTCTTACCTACGCCTGTGGGACCGATAAGAAGAACGTTACTCTTCTGAAGCTCAACGTCTTCGGAAGGATTACTCTTATCCTTCTTTTTACCCTTGGAGTCAAGGTGCATGAGTCTTTTGTAGTGGTTATATACAGCTACGGCAAGAGCAATCTTGGCTTTGTCCTGACCGATAACGTATTCGTCAAGAGTTGCCTTTACTTCCTTGGGAGTGAGAAGGGAATCTTTGGTAAGCTCTTCTGCATCGCTGTGGGGAGGCTGCATATCAAGCTGTGAGTCGATAAGCTCACCGCAGATGTCAATGCAGTTATCGCATATAAACGCCTTTCCATCGGGGGAGGGAATGAGGAACATTACCTGCGCCTCGCCTCTTCCGCAGAAGGAACATTTATGAGTTTTGGGAGTGCCGTTGTTAGTGGGCATTTACTTGTTTTCCTCCTGAATAGTGTATATTCATGTCAAAGGCAGATGAGAGTCCATCTGCCTTTCAAAATTATGCGTGGTGAGTGATAACCTTGTCAATGAGACCGTATTCAGCGGCGGCGTCTGCACGCATGAAATTGTCTCTCTCAGTGTCTCTCTCGATCTCCTCGAGGGGACGGCCTGTATTCTCAGCGAGGATACGGTTGAGGTTATCTCTTGTGCGGAGAATGTGCTCAGCGTGGATCTTGATGTCACTTGCCTGACCCTGCGCACCGCCGAGAGGCTGATGGATCATGATCTCACTGTTGGGAAGAGCATATCTCTTGCCCTTGGCACCGGATGAAAGAAGGAATGCGCCCATGCTTGCAGCCATACCGATACAGGTAGTGGAAACGTCGCATTTAACGAAATTCATGGTATCGTAGATAGCCATTCCTGCGGAAACGGAGCCTCCGGGACTGTTGATGTAAAGATTTATATCCTTATCGGGATCCTGAGCCTCAAGATAAAGGAGCTGTGCAACTACGAGAGAAGCGGTAGCATCGTTTACCTCGTCGGAGAGGATGATGATTCTGTCATTGAGCAAACGGGAGTAGATATCATAAGAACGCTCTCCTCTGTTAGTCTGTTCTACGACCATTGGAACAAGTGCCATAGCTTTTTTCCACCTTTCATAATAGATATTTGCAAAAAAATTTCAGAAAAGGGTGTGCGCAGTTGCGAACACCCTTCTAACTGATAAATTAAGTTATACGCTAATTACTCAGCGTCTACGGGAGCTTCTACAGCTTCCTCAGCGGGAGCCTCTTCAGCCTTCTTTGTAGACTTTCTCTTAGCGGGAGCGCGCTTCTTTGTAGCCTTCTTCTCGCCGTCGGTAACGGTTGCAGTCTCCTTAACGAGATCAACAGCCTTCTTAACCTTCATGTCAGCAACGAGAGCTTCAACAGCAACAGCTTCCTTAACCTGTGCAGCCTCCATACCGTAAGCCTCAGCAAGTCTGCCGTATTCAGCCTCGATCTCCTCGTCATTTACTTCGATAGCCTCAAGCTCAGCGATCTTCTCGAGAGCGAGTCTGGTCTTTACCTGACGCTCAGCGTCGGGACGCATCTGCTTGCGGATGGTATCGAGGTCGAGACCTGTGTATCTGAAGTATGTAGCGAGGTCAAGACCCTGCATACGAAGTCTGTTGTCGTAGTCACGAACGAAGTTCTCAGTCTCGTTCTCGTACATAGCCTCGGGAATGTCAGCTATGAGCTTCTCGTTAAGAGCAGCGATGAGCTGTTCCTCAACGTCAGCGTCAGCAGCCTTGTTGTTTCTCTCAGTAAGCTTTGCCTTAATATCAGCCTTATATTCATCAAGAGTGTCAAATTCGGAAACGTCGCGAGCAAACTCGTCGTCAAGCTCGGGAAGCTCGTTGAACTTGATAGCGTTCATCTTGCACTTGAATACTGCGGGCTTACCAGCGAGCTCAGATGCATGATACTCTTCGGGGAAAGTAACGTTTACGTCGAACTCGTCGCCGATGTTGCGGTCAACAAGCTGATCCTCAAAGCCGGGGA
>JAZUBG010000171.1:0-8133 GCA_045638405.1 Eubacteriales bacterium
GGCATTATTAACGGCAAACCCGGTAACCTTCTCGCTCCGCAGGACACCATCACCCGTGCAGAAGTTGCAACGGTGATCTACCGCTTGAACAACGAAGTCAAGGCTCACCGTGACATCTGGGATGGTTCGCTTGGCTGGTAATAATTTTTAACTTCCCCGCAAAAAGCGGGGGAGTTTTTTGTTTTCCTTTCAGACTCAAATTCATGTCGCAACACCGCAATAAAATACTTTACTTTACAGTCTACATATGATATAATTATACTGATATACTATATTCGTCTGCCAAAGGCAGAGAAAGGTCGACCAGGTATGAAGATACCCTCTATCTCCGTGGGAGATACGCTTGAGTTAAAAAAGAACCACCCCTGCGGTTCAAAGCTCTTTACCGTAGTGCGTGTGGGTTCGGATATAAGAATAATCTGCAAAGGCTGTGGCAGAGACATGACCCAGCCGCGAGAAAAGCTTGAAAAAGCTATAAAAAAGATAACTCACCCCGACAAAAACAGTGCCACACTATAACGAAAGGCTTTTTGATATGGATAAAAGTATTACAAACAAAACCAATGCAGACACCTTCGACGATTATGTTTTCAACGAAGATGACAGCGAATACGCCATTGACGAGGAAACTGACGAAGAATACCTTGAACGTCTTGAAGCGGAAAAGAAAAGAATAAAAAATCCCGTAAAGCGTTTTCTATTCGGCAAGAAATATCTGGGATTCTGCTTTCTTGTTCCCTTTGCTCTCATGGCGCTTATTTACGTTGCCCTCGGCGTGTGGCCCGTGGGCGAACATTCCGCCCTCGTTCTTGACCTTAACGCCCAGTACGTTTACTACATCGAAAAGTTCCGTTCGATTTTCGCCGACGGCGGCAGCTTCCTTTATTCCTTTGAGCGTGCCGTGGGCGGAGAGTTCATGGGAATCTTCGCATATTACATCGCAAGCCCTCTTAATTTCCTGACACTATTCTTCCCCAAGACCGCCATGACGGAAACGGTACTTTTCATTCTTCTTCTGAAGTGCGGTCTGTGCGGTTTCACTGCGGGAACATATTTCCACAGCCGTTTTAAAGAAAGACGTCCCATCGTAACACTGATCTTCTCGTCCATGTACGCTCTCTGCTCATTTGCCGTAGTCATGCAGAGCAATCTCATGTGGACTGATAACATAATCCTCTTCCCCATTATCCTTCTCGGAATGGACCGCCTCATAAAATACGGCAAGTTCAAGACTTATACTCTCGCCCTTGCAGTTGCGGTATTCTCAAACTTCTACATCGGCTACATGGCTTGCCTTTTCATTGCGATCTACTTCTTCGTCAGATTTTTCACAATGTCAAAGGAAGAGAGAAATCCCCGAGGAGTAAGACTCCACTTTCTTAAAACCTTCGGAAGAGTCGTTTTCTTCTCTCTCATCGGTGTCATGATCGCCGCCGTGGTCATCTTCTGCGCCTACTACTCCCTTACCTTCGGCAAGCTTGAGTTCTCCGAGCCTAATTCCGAAGCGACGCAGATGTTTGACTTTGCAAATCTCTTCTCAAAATTCTATTTCGGTTCCTACGACACGGTACGTCCCGAGGGTATGCCCTTCTTCTATGCGGGTATGCTCATGACGATCCTTGCCCCTCTGTATTTCATTACTCCCGGTATCCCCGCAAGACGCAAGGTAGGTGCGGGTATACTTATGGCACTCATGTTTACCGGCGTGAACCTTTCCACAGCAGATCTTATCTGGCACGGTTTCCAGCGCCCCAACTGGCTCAACTCACGTTTCATTTATATGTTCGTGTTCATAATGCTTATTATGTCCTATGAGGTGTTCATCAGAATCCGTGAGCTTGGTTTCCGTAAGGTTGTGACCGCAGGCGGTGCCGCCGCAGTACTTCTCATTTTCCTTCAGACGTTGGAACTTGAAAACGTACAGGATTTCAGAACAGTATGGCCTTCTCTCCTCATTATCGGAGTTTACCTTATCGCACTCCGCTTCACTTATGAAAAGGCAATAAAGCCCACGGTATGCGTGGCTTCCATTCTCCTTGCCGCTGTGGTAAGCATAGAACTATTCGCCTCGGGTGTTGTTGACGTTTACGCCTTTGATGAAGACGTTGTATACTCCAAGAGAAATTCCTACAGAGACTTCCTTGACAGATATTACAGTGCCGTAGAATATGTTGACACCTATGACGACGGATTCTACAGAGAAGAAAAACTCGAACACAGAAAAACAAACGACAACTTTGCTCTCGGCATCCGCGGTCTGTCAAACTCCACCTCCACTCTGAACTCCGACATCATCACCCTTCTTCGCACCTTCGGTTACACTTCAAAGTCCCATTGGTCAAAGTACGTCGGCGGGAATCTTCTGTCCGACAGCTTTTTCGGCATCAAGTACCTATATATCGATCCCGACGTAAACAGCGTACCCGATTACGTGGAAAAACACTATAATCTTCTCACCGAAACTACAAGAGGAATTCTCGTTTACGAAAACCCCTATGCTCTGTCCATCGCGTTTGAAGTTTCCGACGAGATGAAAAACTATATTACCGAGACTAAAGCTCCCTCAAAGAATCTTTTGGATTCCTTAAAGGACGTCTTCAAGCCTGTTCCGGAAGAAACCGATGAAACTACCGAAAGAGAGACTCTGTCTCAGGCTGAACTCATGGCACTTGACGGTCCCTTTAAGTTTATGAATGACATTTTTGCCATGACTTCGGGAGATCCTGATCTTGAGATCTGGAAAGAACAGCCCATCACATTTATGTCAAACGACGGTAACCGTAAATTCGGTGTTCAGGACGATCACACGGGATACGAAAAGAACGTGGAAGGCAGAAATTCCACGATCTCCTATACGTTCAAGGCGACGGACTCTAACCCCGTTTATATGTACGTCCCCACCATGTGGCCGAGAGAGGCTACCTACTCCGTAGTTGGCGAAACACCTTCCGTTACCCTCGAAGACGGAACCGTAAAACCGTCTCAGACCAAGAGGTACTGCACGGGAATGACCTATTTCACCAATGATACTCACGCCATTGTAGAGATCGGTACTTTCACCCCCGGAGAAACTGTCACAGTTACATTTACCCAGGCTGTTGAAAAGTTCTACGTATACGATAAGACATCATTCTTCTACTCTTACGATGCAGAGCTTGTTGAAAAAATAGCCGACAAGCTGACAACAGGTCAGATGCAGGTCACCTCATTTGAAGAAGACCGCGTAACAGGTTTTGCCAACGTAAAACGTGACAGTACCAATATGCTCACAACCATTCCTTACGATGAAGGCTGGCATATCATTGTTGATGGCAAGGAGATCGAGTATACAAAGGCTCTCGGCTCTCTCATTATGTTCGAGCTTGACGAAGGCAAGCATGAGATCGAGATGTACTATATGTCTCAGAGCTTCTACATCGGAAACATCATATCCCTTGCGGGTGTAATTATCTTTGCTGTGTGCTGTGCGCTTGAAATTCTCATTCCATATCTCAGAAAACGCAGATTTGCCGCAGTTGAAAAAGGTGACACCGTGTACCTGTCCGTTAGCGACACAGAAACTCGTGAAGAAGAAATCTCGGTTTCCGAAGAAGCTGAAATCTCGGAAGAATCAACCGACAGCGAAAACACTGAAGAATAAGCAAGAAAGGCAATAACCCTACAATGATATACACACTTAACGGAATCATCACAGAGTCGGATATTACCTCGTCCTTTGTGGTGATAGAATGTGCGGGGGTCGGTTATAAGCTGACAGTTACCGCCAATACTCTCGCAAGTCTCCCCGCACCCGCTTATACACCAAGCGGAGACATTATGGACGGCGAAAAAGTAAGAGTTTACACTTATATGGCTGTAAAGGAAGACGCTGTAGAGCTTTTCGGTTTTTCAACCAAAGCAGAACTTGACGCTTTCAAACTGCTTATCACGGTTTCTGGCGTGGGTCCCAAAGCGGCAATGTCCATTCTGTCTCTGTTCACACCGAAAAAGCTGGCATACGTCGTTGCTTCAGAGGACACAAAATCCATATCCCGTGCCCCGGGAGTTGGCGGCAAGACCGCCGCAAGAGTTGTCCTTGAACTGAAAGACAAGTTTCCCAAGGCGTTCCCTGAGTTTGACACCTCCCCCATTCAGGAGTCACCGAAGGCTCAGAAGTCTGCCGCAGACAAGACTAAGCTGAAAGACGCTCAGGACGCACTTGCAGTTCTCGGATATTCGAGAAGCGAGGTTGCCGCAGCTATGAAGAACGTAAATATGGACGGCTCGGTAGAGGACATTATCAGAGAATCCCTCGCTGCCCTCATGAAAAACTGATTATATGTTTTATACTGATTACGGAGAATAATATAAATGGACGTAAACGAATTTGATTTTGAAGACAGAATAATGTCTACCGAATACAGTTCCGAGGACTCGGAAACGGAAGTCGGCCTCCGTCCGCAGACCATTGACGAGTACATCGGTCAGGAAAAGGCTAAAGAAATTCTGAAAGTGTACATCGACGCGGTCAAGCTCCGCGGAGACACCCTTGACCATGTGCTTCTCTACGGCCCACCCGGTCTCGGTAAGACCACACTTTCACAGATCATCGCCAACGAACTTGGCGTAAATCTCCGCATCACCTCAGGCCCTGCTATTGAAAAGCAGGGTGACCTTGCCGCGCTTCTCTCTAATCTCGGAGAGGGCGACGTGCTGTTCATTGATGAGATCCACCGCCTCTCACGTTCGGTAGAAGAAATACTCTACCCTGCCATGGAGGACTACGCCCTTGACATTATCATCGGTAAGGGTCCCGCGGCGCGAAGCATCCGTCTTCCCCTCGCAAAATTCACTCTTATCGGCGCTACCACCCGTGCAGGTCAGCTTACCACACCGCTGCGCGACAGATTCGGAGTACTTCTCCGTCTTGAACTGTACACACCTGAGGAGCTTGCCACCATCGTAAAACGCAGTGCGGGAATCCTTGATGTACCTATCGACGAAGACGGTGCTCTTGAGATAGCTTCCCGTTCAAGAGGAACTCCCCGTATCGCCAACCGCCTGCTTAAGCGTGTACGCGACTTCGCTCAGGTCAAAGGTGACGGAAGGATCACCTGTGACATAGCAAGAATGGCGCTTGACAAGCTGGAAATTGACGAACTTGGACTTGACAACACTGACAGACGAATGATAGAAACCATAATCGACTTCTACGACGGCGGCCCTGTGGGACTTGAAACACTTGCCGCAACTATCGGTGAAGAAGCGGTAACCATCGAAGACGTATATGAGCCATATCTTCTTCAGATAGGCTTCCTCAGCAGAACTCCCCGTGGCAGATGTGCGACACACCTTGCGTATGAGCACCTCGGCAAGCCCTTCAAGCAAAAAGCATCCGCTTCCCGTCCCGATGACGGACAGATGAAGCTGGTTGATTAAATACTCACTATTATTGGAGATAAATAATGAAAGAAAGATCAGTAATCAAAAGAGCAATAACATCCGATGGCGGTGCAAGAATAGTATTTATGGACAGCACAGCCATCGTACGCGAGGCAGCATCAAAGCACGGTACGTCAAAGACAATGACTGCGGTTCTCGGACGAGCGCTTACTGCGACCTCCCTCATGGGTTCACTTCTTAAGAATAAGACCGACTCCCTCACCCTCCGTCTTGACGGCGACGGCCCCTGCCCAAGCGTAGTGTGTGTTTCCGACTACAAGGGTAACGTACGCGGATATGCGGAGGATGTAACGGTCGAGCTTCTTCCCAATGCTAAGGGAAAGCTTGACGTGGGCGGTGCGGTAGGTACGGGTACCATGTACGTTATCCGCGACCTCGGAATGAACGAGCCTTACGTCGGTGCATCACCCATCGTCAGCGGTGAGATCGCTGAGGACGTTACCGAATATTTCGTAAACAGCGAACAGACTCCTACAGTATGCGCTCTCGGAGTAAGAGTAAACACCGACAACGAATGCTTTGCGGCGGGAGGTTATCTGCTTCAGCTCATGCCCGGAGCTTATGAAGAAACTGCTATCAAGCTTGAAAACAACATCACCCTCATGCGTCCCATCTCCGAGCTTATTGCCGAGGGTGCCGACGGCGACGACATCATCGCGGCAGTCATGAGCGGACTTGAGTTTGAGATGTTCGACGAATTTGACGCAGAGTACCTTTGCACCTGTGACAGAGACAAATATCTCAGCGCACTTGCAGGACTTTCCGCAGACGATCTTGACGAGATACTCGAGAAGGACGAGCCCATCGAAACGAAATGCCGCTTCTGCGGTGAGACTTACGTTTTCTCACCCGATGAAGTAAAGGCAGAGCTTGAGAAGAAGAGAGCAAAGTAATTATATCAATAAAACGATAAAAGAGCGACGTTTGCCGCTCTTTTGTTATTTATTGTCTTGTTCGTACGAAGGTGAGCAGTAGTCTAACTTTCCGCAGGACGGACATTTAAGGAGGTAAGCGTTACCGAAATGAAGTGTCAGAAGCCGACGCGGTTCAGCCTTAAACCGGTAACCGCAGTTTGGGCAGACGTAGGTCTTTTTTGCCATGCGGCGAAGAATAAAATAGGCTATGAGTCCCGCTGCCGCGACCATCGCGACAATGATCGGCACGCCGATCTGCCACGGGAGATATATCGTTTTGTCAAACCAGTTAAAAGGTATCATGCTGCGTCTCCTTTCGGGTGAGGGGTCACTCGTATTTACACCAGGTTATCTTCTTGCATTTCGGGCAATATTGGTACCGACCGTCCGGACCATGTATTCCCGCATGTGCTCTCCAAAATTTCGGCTTAAATACTTCTCCGCATTCAGTACATCTGTAAGTGTAACGTGACACAATAAATTTTGCTATAGGTATGGCAAGAACAAATACCGCTGGAATGGAAAGAATAACGATTATTGGATTCACTCCAATCTTAAGCCAATCCTCTATTTGATGAGCAACAATAGGTATGATATTCATAGATATTTCTCCTCTCATTCATTGTCCTGATCATATGATGGAGCACAGTAGTCCACTTTGCCGCATTTTGGACACTTCAAAACGCGTTCCCAGTTTGTATGTAGACTTCTCTTAAGCTTTTTCTTCTCCGGCTTAAACCGGTGACCACACCATGAGCAGGCATAATATTTGTTTTCGTCTTCCTTGACAAAGGAACGGTTTATAGATGTTGCAAACAGAATGGAACCGAATACAGCGAGTATTATGACAGCAAGACCGATTTGCCACGGTACCGCAACGTGCTGACTTCCGAAATTTAATGTCCACATATACTAATCCTCCAATCCGTAATAATCAAGCCACAATCCGTGAATCAGCTCTCCGCGGAACACGTATCTGACAACGATTCCAAGCTTTTCAAAACGCAGGTGGTGTAAAAGCACATTTTCGTGTCCTTTTTCCTCAACGATACGCTCGGGAACGATAAACCTCCCGAGTGGCTCCGATATGGAACGAAACGTCTCAACGATCCCGTCGAGATTATCATTTTCTCTCATGGCTTTGCTGAAATGTTCCGCCGCTTCACTCATATTTCCTTCAAGTATTGCAGACGTACACTTCTCCACGATTTCCACCCGTTTCCCTTCGGGAGACAGAAACACTTTTTTCGAATCAATGGAATATATATCTCCGCCATTGTTCATTATATTGATAGCCTCGTCAAGCAGAATTATCTCTTTTCTGCACTTTTCGATGAGGGCAAATCTCTCGGCTTTCTTTATCCTTACCGTTTCCTCAAGGGATGATTCGTCATGAATTATTCCTTCAATTTGCTTGAGGCTGATTCCGATAGACCTGAGAACAAGCACGCACTTGATATGCTCAAGCTGTGACTCCGTGTACTTACGTCTCTGACTGTCAAGCTCTTTTGTGCTTGTGATTATTCCCTTTTCTTCATAAAACCGGAGCGTTCTGGACGTAGTTCCGAGAAGCTCACACACCTCGGATATGTCGTATAGCTTATCCATACCGTCACCCCTTTTTATTTTATTATATCACTTGACGTAGGGTCAATGTCAAGTGGGTTGATAGAAATTATGAAAATATTCGCCTTCTCGCGTAAGGAGCGTCGCGAGAAGGCGAGGCGGTATCTGTAAGCGGAAAGCCAAGGAGGTGAGGATTTCGTAAGAAATCCGA
>JAZUBG010000172.1:0-8238 GCA_045638405.1 Eubacteriales bacterium
GGTCTTGTCGGGTGTCACCTCGGGGGTCTTATCGGGCGTCACTTCGGGGGTCTTATCGGGTGTCTTATCGGAAGTTTTGTCCGGTGTCTTATCGGGAGTCTCATCGGGAGTTACGGAGCCCTGAACAGACTCATCAAGAAGACGGAAGGTCGCGTGAGTCTTTTCGGTATTACCGGAATCACATGCATAACCAAGCTGACCGAGACGAACACCGTAAGAGTATGCAGCCGCATCAGCCTCCTCTTCAGCACCTGTAGCAATACCTGCAGTAAGAGTAATGGAAGCCTTGAACATCTGACCGCCAACGTTTTCCTTGAAGGTCTCGCTGAGTTCATATACGGGAATTCTGTACTCTACAGTTACCACGGTACCGTCGTAGCTGAAATCGAAATCATCGTGAGGAGGGAAATAATCCTGATTCTGACCGTTCTGGCTGGAATACATACCTGTGATCTTTTCACCGCTGGCTGTATTTTCACCGATGGCAACAACAAGTCTGCCCCACTGGTCATCATCGGGAGACACTTCGTTGGATACAACGTTCACACCGGGGCCGTATCCGAGGAAGCAGTCAGCCTTAATGAAGTCTTCACTGTCAGCATATTCATAGTCGCCGTAGTAGTCGCCGCCGGGATATTCCTGATCTGCCCCGCTGCCTGCATCCCACTGAGCGGCAATATTAAGATACTTGCCGTCCCATGAGAAATACCACTTAGCGCTCTGCGCCATTGACTCCGCATCCTCAAAATAATCGGATGCGTTCTCAGCTACGTACCATTCGGAGTAGCCGTCTTTATACTCCTCGTACTCACCATCGGAGATCACGCCGTCGATCTTAACGGATGAGGACTTCTTCACGTTGATTCTCGCATTGATATTGCCGTAATCGAAATATGATGCGGCAGATGCAGAAAGTGCGAAAGTTGCGGCAAGAAGTGCTGAGAGCACAAGAAGTGAAAGGATCTTCTTCATTTTCGTATACCTCATTATAATAAATTTGGTTTGGACCGCAATTTAATTATAACAAGGCGGTAATATCTTGTCAATACTTTTCCATTTTTGTCGATTTAAAAACCAAAAAGTTTACAATTTGGTAGCAATTATCCACACTAATCCAAATCAATTCCTGTTAAAGTAAAAAACTTACCTCTTTAAAAGCAGGCTGAAATAACAGCTTCCGTCGTCTCTTTTAACGAGGAGAGCAAAATACGGAATACTGTTTCCGTTAGCCGACGTTTCAAACTCTATACGGTAGGTATTCTCGGTCTCTTCGGCCGAAACCAGCGTCAGATCGCATCCGCCGTATACGGGTGACGTTATGGGCACGTAAACATCAGACTTTTCAAGATACGTAAAAAGTGTAGTACTCTTATGAGTGATCTTTATGCTTCCGCCGAAAGCGCGGTACATCTCGGACTCAAATTCATCGGCACCTATAGCCGCTACCGCATCCATTCCGGGATATTTTTCGTTTATATCTCCGAGAATTTCCGCATTACCCGCATATTTGCGGTAATTTTTGCAGCAAAGGTAGTTAAGCAGGCTGTCTCGAAAGTATTCTGCGGACTGGCTCATGCTGTCAAACTCGGGAATATCCGCAGAATTTACGGTGAGCATACCCAGCATATCGGAAAGTTCCTTCCACTTGTCGCCGTCCTTTTCAACGGCAGATATAACTTCTTCTGACAGATAGGCGCTTCCGTCATCCCCTCCGCATGACACAAGAACAGCACAGAAAATCACCGCTGTCAACACCAAAATGATTTTTGAAATCTTCATTTAATTCTCCATTCAGTCCTGAAGTGTCAGTTTACGGAGAGCTGCCGCAAAATCCGCGTACATATAAAGTGAACCGAGACCGATAACGGGAGAAGAAGTAATCATAGCATCAGCCAAAGCCGCTGAAACCGCATCTTCAAAGGAATCGTGCGGTACAGCCGCAACACCCACCACGCAGAATTCTTCGGCAAGAGAGGTGCTGTCCATGGCCCTTGGATTGTCGGGTCTGACCGTGTGGACACTGCAACTGAGTTTTGAGATAGCACCCGTCATATATGAGTGATCCTTGTCCGTCATAACGCCTACAACAAGTACTACTTTACCGTCACCGAAAAATCTTCGGATACCCTTCACAGCCGCATCTATTCCCTGAGGATTATGGGCACCGTCGTATATCACGACGGGGTCTTTCGAAAGAAGTTCAAACCTTGCAGGCCATTTAACTTTTTCAAATCCGCGTGACACCGCATCCTCCGGAATAGTAATTCCCTGTTCCCGAAGAATCTTCACGGCACCGAGAGCCGCCGCCGCATTTTTTATCTGATATTCTCCGAGAAGTCCGAGGGGATACTTCACGCCGTCGTAGATAAGTCCGTTACCTTCGAGGGAAACGAAAGTCTCTCCAATCTTCGAGTAATCTACACATTCCGCACTGCATCCAAGTTCTTCGGCACGTCGAAAGATAACATTTTCAGCTCCGCTGTCCATTGCACCTATGAGAACGGGGCAGCCTTTTTTGATAATTCCGGCCTTTTCCGCGGCGATCTCCTCTACGGTCGAACCGAGGAAGGAGGTATGATCGAGGGCAATACCCGTGATCACGGACAGAACGGGATTTTCGATAATATTAGTCGAGTCAAGTCTGCCGCCCATACCCGTTTCAAGAACGACATAGTCACACTCTTCCCTTTTAAAATATTCAAAAGCAATGGCTGAGAGGAGTTCAAACTCGGTAGGTACATCGTCCATAGCATCCGCAAAGCTCTTGACGTATTCGGTAACTTCACCAAGGTCACTGTCAGGGATATTTTCACCGTTCACGCGGATTCGCTCGTTAAAGTCTACCACGTAGGGAGAGGTAAAAAGTCCCGTTTTGTATCCCGCTTCACGAAGGATGCTTTCAGTCATGGCGCAGAACGAACCTTTGCCGTTTGTACCCGCCACATGGATAAACTTTTGCCCCTTCTCCGGGTTACCCATAAGAGAGCAGAGTTTTATTATCCTTTCAAGTCCCGGACGGCTTCCCATCCAACTCACCGAGTGGATATATTCCACAGCTTCTTTTCCGTTCATTTTATCTCTTAACCTTTCCGAAGATATTTTTAGAAAGCTCCGACGCCAGACGGAGTACAGCGGGAGTCAACACCACCGTTACGGGGATAAGCACAGCATATTCCGCCAGTCGGTATAGAAGCCAGCCGAGGTAAGTTTTGGAGCCGTACAGCATTGACACCCAAAGAGTATTGATAAGAAGTCCAAGCACAAGATTATTTATGAGTGCGGGAACGACAACATTAGGAAAGATACGTACTTTTTTCCATCTGATGAAGAATCCTCGCTCTCCGTTTTTCGGCACGTACAGAAAGAGACCATAGACAAGTCCCATGATCGCCGCACACAAGGTAAAGCCGGGGTGATACGGTCCGATGGGAAAAAGGATCGCTCCCGTCAGATCGGCAAGAGCGTAAACTATCCCTGCCGACAGCGGCCCGAAAAGAGACGCGGCAATGATTATCGGCACAAAGGAAAAGCCGATCTTCAACCCCATGGTATTTATGGAACAGAATCTGTTAAGCACGACCTCAAGAGCAACGAGGATCGCAAGATATGTGATTTTTCTTATTCTCAGCGAACTGTTTTTCTTCATATACAAAAACCTCCCGAAAATGTCCCGTGCGGACATTAATAGGGTAACCTAATTTTTTTCTTCCGCCAAAACATTCACGAGAGTGATTTCGTTTTTGTCACAGCGGGATGCGGCAGCTGCACCGCAGTACCACCAAGGTACTTTCGTCCGTCCGGCAACTCCCCGTCCCAACGGCACTTAACGCGCAAAAGCCTACTCTGTCGTATATTATGTTGTATTTTTTGCTTTATAATTTTTGCTACATAATTAATGTAACTGTTTTACATCGCATCCGGGTCGATTCCACTCATCATCATGAGCTTACGGTTGAATTCCTCAGCCGTATTGTAACCCATTTTCTTCTGTCTGTGGTTCATCGCAGCAATCTCAATGATGATAGCAAGGTTACGTCCGGGTGCAACGGGCACCGTGATCGAAGGGATCTTGATTCCCATAATATCGGTGTACGTGCTGTCGAGACCGAAACGGTCGTACATCTTCCCCTCTTCCCACTGTTCGAGGTTAATAATAAGGTCAACCTTTTCAGATGCCTTAACCGAACCCATACCGAAGATACGTCTTACGTCAACGATGCCAATGCCGCGGAGCTCTACGTAATATTTGATGAGCTCAGGCGCTGAACCTACGATAGTTTTATTTGATACCTTCTTCAGTTCAACAGCATCGTCCGCGATAAATCTGTGACCGCGCTTGATAAGTTCAATAGCAGTCTCGCTTTTACCTACTCCGCTGTCACCGAGAATAAGAGTTCCCTCGCCGTACACTTCAACGAACACCCCATGACGGGTGATCTGCGGTGCAAGCTGTACGTTAAGGAATCCGATAATAGCCGACATGAACTCACTGGTGTTCATATCCGAAACGAGCAACGGAACGCTGAAATATTCCGCAAGTTCCAGCGCCGCATGACTGGGCTTATTTCCGTGTGCGTACACGATAGCCGCAGGATGTCTGCTGAAAAGTGCGGTAATTCTGTCCACCTTCAGATCATCGGAAAGTCCCGCAATGTATTTACACTCAGCATTTCCCACTACCTGAATACGTTTCTCGTCAAATTCTTCAAAGAAACCCGCAAGAAGCAGACCGGGACGGTTCACTTCATTGGTTACGATACTGATCTCCTCAGGATTTTCGGGGATCCACGCGCTCTCCAATTTCAGCTCGTCGATTATTCTTTTAAGGCTTACTCTTGCACGTGATTCTATCATGATTTTCCCGCCTTTCCGTCAATAAAGACTAAGTAATTATTCCGCAGAGTCGTCGTCCTCGGACACCTTCAGCATGATAGCACATTCCATTCTGTGACGGAACAGCTTACAGCCGTACTCATACACTCCGCCAATGTCTCCCGTCGCGTGATACGCGTTTGCCGCACATCCGCCCGAGCAGTAATACTTCGCCCAGCAGTCAGCGCACTCGGGATGGGAATATACGTTACAAGCCTTGAACTTTTCGCAAAGCTCGGGCTTTTCAATACCTGTAGCAACGTTACCGATGCGGTATTCGGGATCGTTTACGAACTGATGGCAGGGATAAAGGTCACCCGCAGGTGTCACAGCCATATACTCGCTTCCCGATCCGCAACCTGTAATTCTCTTGTGGATACAGGGACCGTTTTCAAGGTCTATCATATAGTGATAGAAGGTGATGGGGTCTCCCGCACGTCTCTTCTTTATCATCTCGCAAGCGAGGTGATCATACTGCTCGTAGAGTTTGGGCAGATCTTCCTCGGTAAGCGCATAGGGGTCACCCGGAGGACAAACAACAGGCTCCATGCTCAGCTCGCGGAAGCCGAGGTCAGCCATATGAAGCACGTCCTCTGCAAAATCCACGTTATTATGTGTATAAGTACCGCGCATATAGTAGCCTTCGCCGTTTCTGCTTTCAACGAGGCGGCGGAACTTGGGAACGATCCTCTCGTAGCTTCCCACACCCTTATAGTCACGTCTGAATCTGTCGTGAACCTCGGGACGGCCGTCAAGGCTGAGTACCACGTTGTGCATCTCACGGTTAGCAAATTCAATGACCTCGTCATCGATGAGCATACCGTTTGTGGTGAGAGTAAAGCGGAAGTTCTTGTTCGCTTCTTTCTCACGGCGTCTTGCATAAGCCACCGTCTCTTTCACAACGTCCCAGTTCATCAGCGGCTCGCCGCCGAAGAAGTCAACCTCAAGGTTACGACGGGTGCCGGACTTCTCGATAAGGAAGTCGATCGCTTTCTTTGCTACGTCAAGGGACATAAGCGCTTCCTTGCCGTGGTATTTACCCTGACTTGCGAAGCAGTAGGTGCAGTTAAGGTTACAGGTGTGGGCAACGTGGAGGCAGAGAGCCTTGATAACGTCACCACCCTTTTCCATGGGCTTCAGGTCAGCGAACGTATCCTCAGAGAAGAGGTTACCTGCGTCAACAAGCTCGCGCACGTCGGAGATGCACTCCTTAACTTCCGCCTCGTCAACTCCGTGACGGGAGGTGATCTCGCGGATTATTTCCTCATCAGAGGAAGTCTCAAACATGGAAATTACGTCGTATGCGACCTCGTCTACACTGTAGACAGAGCCGCTGTTTACATCGAGTACGATATTGTACCCGTTATTTTTGAACTGATGGATCATATATTAACTCCGATTTGCCCACGCGGGGCAAGAAAAATCAAATAAAATTCAAGTAAAAACCGCTGTCTGCGATGGCAAACAGCGGTTAATCTTGGCGTTTAGCCTCTCTTGCTCTCGCACTTCTGGTTAGCAACACCGCAAGAGGTCTTGCAAGCAGACTGGCAGGAGGTCTGGCACTCGCCGCAACCGCCGCACTTTGCACTTGCCTTAAGATCACGTGTCTTAACAGTCTTGATTCTCTTCATGATTTATATTCCTTTCTTAATAGAGAAATACTATCTTACCTAAAAATTATACCACACCATTCGCCCCGTGTCAATAGAATCGTTGAAAACTTATGATTTTTTGATGAGAGTTGACTTACTCATTTTGGTCATAGAAAGAGTTAAACTAAAAGGATCGTAAAATGAACTATATCCTTTTCCGTAAAGCTCCCCCGCCGACAGGCAGATCGGCGGGGGAGCTTTTGCGTCACGTATAAAGGAGTACGTTTTTAAGTATTTGTTTCAGTTAATTTATCGGTGATACTCTTCAGGTAATCTTCACCGAGCTCGTAGTATCTGACTCCGTACACGGCAACACCGTCAGACCTGAGGAGGTAAGTATGGAGCAGTTTATTATCTTTTCCTATGATCTCGATATAAGTACCTCCGCCGTTAAAGGCATCTTCGGAGCAAGTGTACGTAACTTTAGCTTCTCGGAGAAGCTTTTCTACCGCCTCAACTTCAGCTTCATCTCTTATATCAATTTGAGTGGGAGACTGTCCGCCGTCACGCTGTCTGATAAGCTTGATGTATCCGATCTTCTCGCTGCCGAACAGTTCTTCCGCCGTGTAATCAAATGCTTCATCAAGCTTTACGAATATCTTCGCCGCATCTCCACGTCTGACAGAGGCAGAGGGATTGAACATTTTCCTTACGTCACCGCGCACAACGCCTGCCAAACGGAGATATTCTACATATTCCTTCACATCCTCGGAAATTCTGTCGGTATCCGCGAACACCTCAGGGGGAATCAATGCTTTTTTCAGCTTCTTCTCAAACTTTTCCGCATATCTTCCGATAAGCGTGGCAAGTTCTTCGTAAGTTACCGCCTCTCCGACGCCTAAAGTGTCGCCGTCACCGTCAACGATGCCGTTCTGAACAGCCCACGCTACGTGGCAGGCATACCACGCCTTAGCGTCTACGTCACTGAAGCGGCTCAGCTCGGAAATTGCGGTCTTGTCGTTGTCCGCATTATCAGCGCCCATCTCAAGCCTGTGAAGCGCCGCAAGTGCAACCTCAAGAGTCAATTCGCCGTCGGGGTAGAACTTCATGTCGGAGAAGTCCACCTCTCCCTGTTCTCTGTACAGTCCTCTGTCACCGAAGACGCATATGTAATAAGCGGCTTCACTGTCGTCCGGCACGTCTGTATAAAGATTGGGGTGTCTGTGGCCATCGATTCTGTCTTCGTCACTGTCGTCCCATACCGTGTCCGACATCACTTCCCACTTTACGTTCTCAGGAGTGGTGCTCGGTACAGATTCGGGTTTGACTTCGCCGTCACCGACGGTCTCCTTACCTTCCGTTTCAACCGTGTTATCCGCCGCAGCGGTACTGTCAACGGATTCAGAACTTTCACCGCATGAAACAAGAGCAAAAACCAGAAGCAGGACGGTCATAAGTGCAAGAATTAATGTGATTTTTCTTTTCATGATGTTAACCTCCATGAATTTTGATTTGGGAAACTCTCACTGTTCCCCGTTACTATATATCTCGTCAAAAATGGAAAAAAGTTGCACTTTTTTTGAAATATTTTTCGAAGTTTAACAAAAAACTCCCCCGCCGATTGGCAGATCGGCGGGGGAGAAAGGTATATTTCAGACGTATTATCAACCAAGGGTTCCGTCCCAAATGTCACGGTGAGCCTTGACTTCGTTGTTGTAGCGGTAGATTACCGTTGCAACCTCGGCACGGGTAATTGTGTCCTGCGGTGCGAGAA
>JAZUBG010000173.1:0-22355 GCA_045638405.1 Eubacteriales bacterium
TATTTTTCAAAATCAGGGTGAAGGTCTCCTTCAGGATAACCGAGGATACAGTTTCCGACACCGTACACGTTTTCTTCAATTCCCCATTCTTTAAGTAGTTCTTTACCCTCCTCAGTTTCAAAAGTCTGTTTTGCTCTGTGGATCCAACAAGAGCCGAGACCGATAGAATATGCGGCAAGAAGCATATTTCCAAGTACAAGGCTTCCGTCTTCAAGAGAAGTTCTGGATTCTTTAGCAAGAACAACAATTACTGTAGGTGCACCGTAGAAAGGATCCCCGTCTGAATCCATTACAGCGGCATTGATTTTAGACATCTTTTTAATAGTTTCAGCATCCTGAACAGCAACGATTATAGTGGGCTGAAGATTTCTTCCAGAAGGTGCGGCAAGACCAGCCTCAACTACAGTTCTGAGTTCATCTTCAGTGATCTGTTCCTTTTTGAAGCTGCGGCAGCTTTTACGTTCGATCATAGTTTTAAGAGTTTCGTTCATGTTATTTCTCCTTTAAGATTCAAATTCGTCTATGAGTTCGTGCATATCTTTTATAAGCTCATCAAAAGGTAACGTCGATCCGCATTCAAATGCTATGTACTTATTATACCCTGCATTTTTAAGAGCAGAAAATACGTTACGGTAATTTATCTCTCCCGTACCGGGTTGATTTCTTCCGGGGTTATCCGCGACATGTATGTGTCCGATAAGATCAAGATTTTCAGTTAAGTTTCGGATAACGTTTCCTTCAGTCACCTGCTGATGATAAACATCGAAAAGGAGACGTACCGCAGGTGAGTCAACGGCACGGATCAGGTCAAATCCGTCTTTGCAGGTATTAAGAAAATACCCCTTATGATCTACGATGCAGTTGAGAGGCTCAACGCATATAGTAACGTCTTCTGCTTCGGCGATCTCTGCAGCGGCTTTAAGGGTGGATACGCAGTTCTCAAACTGCACTTCACGGGACACGTCAGACCTTTCGTCACCGGTAATAACCACAATATTGGGAGTACCGAGCTTCTTTGCGGCAACGACTGTTTCCCTGATAGCCTTCAGTACGTGGGGTTTTGCGTCCTCGTACACCATTCCGTGTCTCCACGTTGCAAGCTTATTTGACGCCTCGTCCACTGTAGCAAAGAAAAGTGCGGTACTCGTAACACCGTATTCACAGAGAAGCTCACCCGTCAAGTCAAGGTCAAGACCTTTCCAACCGAGATTTTCAAAAGCTGAAAATCCGCTTGCTTTAACAAGTTTTACAATGTCGGGATAACCTTTAATAAACCATCCCGCAGCTGCGGCAAATTTCATAACATACGCTCCTTATGAAAGTTGATCTAAAGCAAGTATATCAAAAAACGCTATATTTGTCAATGAGTGGTCATTATTTTAAAACCAAAATAAATCGGTCTCAAACTGCACGCAGTCTGAGACCGAAATTTTTTTAGTTTTCGTCTGAGCTTTCTTCGTCATTCTTCTCTTCGGAAGAATCGGACTCGGAATCTTTACGCTTTTCAGCTTCGTCTCTTTCACGCTCGATATTGTTGAGATAATCGGCAAAACTCATGTTCTGTGCCATCATATCTCTGCTGTTTTTCTCGCGCTTGGCTTCTTCAGCAGCACGCTCAGCTTCACGTTTAGCTTCCTCTGCCTTGATACGCTCTGCACGAAGTCTGTTCTCTTCCTCACTGCGGCGGCGTTTTTCGGCAACCATCTCCTCAAGCTCTTCGATTGAAGCATCTGAGTTCATAGCACGCTCAAACTGAGCCTGATCCATAACTTCATTGCGTACGAGGAACTCTGCGATAAAATGAAGTTTGTCGATATTCTCACGGAGAAGATTTTCGGTTCTTGCATAAGCCTCAAGAATGATCTTCTTGATCTCAGAGTCGATCTTAGCGGCAGTCTCTTCGGAGTAGTTCTTTGTATTGTTAAAGTCACGTCCGAGGAACACTTCGTCGTTAGAATGCTGTGAACCGTAGAGAATGGGACCGAGCTCATCGCTCATACCAAGCTTCATGACCATATTCTTAGCAATCGCGGTGGCTCTCTCAATATCATTGGATGCGCCGCCTGAAATATCGTCAAAAATAATCTTTTCAGCGACTCTACCACCGAGAAGCTCACAGATTTCGTCTTTTAGACCGTTCTTATATACGCTGTATTTATCCTCAGTGGGAGGAGTAAGAGTATAACCGAGTGCACGTCCACTGGGAATGATGGAGATCTGCCGTACGGGATCGAGAGACGGAAGAATGTGTGCAATAATAGCATGACCTGCTTCATGGTATGCGGTCTTCTTCTTTTCTTCGGGTCTGATCTTATGATTCTTCTTGGGCATACCTACAATGATCTTAGTAGATGCTTCCTCGATGTCGTTCATTCCGATAAGGCTCTTGCCTTTTCTTGCGGCAAGAAGAGCCGCTTCATTGAGAAGGTTTGCAAGGTCAGCGCCTGTGAAGCCTACGGTAGTCTGCGCAATCTTCGTGAGATCAACGTCTTCTTCAAAGGGCTTATTCTTTGCGTGAACGTGAAGAATCTCTTCTCTTCCCTTGAGGTCGGGATAATTTACGGTAATCTGTCTGTCGAAACGTCCGGGTCTGAGAAGCGCAGGGTCAAGTATATCAGGGCGGTTGGTTGCCGCAATAACGATAACACCTTCGTTAGTACCGAAGCCGTCCATTTCAACGAGAAGCTGGTTTAGAGTCTGTTCTCTTTCATCGTGTCCGCCTCCGAGACCTGCGCCTCTGTGACGTCCTACTGCGTCGATCTCATCGATGAAGATGATAGCCGCAGGATTCTTTCTTGCAGTATCAAAAAGGTCACGAACACGGCTCGCTCCGACACCGACGTACATTTCCACGAAATCGGAACCCGAGATGGAATAGAAAGGTACGCCTGCTTCTCCAGCAACTGCTTTTGCAAGGAGGGTTTTACCGGTTCCGGGAGGGCCCATAAGAAGAACACCGTGGGGAATCTTTGCTCCGAGCTTTGTAAAGTATGCAGGATCGCGGAGGAATTCAACGATTTCTTCAAGCTCTGCTTTTTCTTCATCGGCACCCGCGACATCTTTGAAGAACACCTTGGTCTTATCTGCGTTAACGAGTTTAGCTTTAGCCTTACCTACAGAATTGATTCTTGAGCCTTTACCACCCGTAGCCTGTTTCATAAAGAATACCCAGAGGGCAATAATTACAACAATTATCAAGATATAGGGAATGAAGCTTACCCACATGGGTAACTCTTTAGGAGCAGGATAGTCATACGACTCGAGATACCCTTCCTTCTGCTGCTCATCTATAACTTCTCTCAGATCGTTGTAGAAAATGTCAAGACTTCTAAGCTGATAAGTTACAGTCGTCGTTCCATTACCGCCGCTTGTATCGCGAACGACCATTTCAAGGACGTTATCATCATTTACCACAAAACTCTTTACTTTTTTATCAAAGAAGTACTGTTTGATCTCGGAATATTCCGTAATATCATTCTTCGAGGTCTCCCCAAGCAGAGTTGCCGTCGCAAAAATGATTATTCCAATGAATATTATATATATCAGCGCATTTTTGAAACTTTTTTTCATTACTTGATGTGCCCTATCCTTTCTGCACCAGTCAGGTATAGTTACTTACTGTATACTTCACTCTTCAGTACACCTATGTACGGAAGCGCTCTGTACTGTTCATTATAATCGAGACCGTAACCAACCACAAACTCATCGGGAATTTCATATCCGACAAAGTCAGGGGTGAGATCAACAACTCGTCTTGAGGGTTTATCAAGGAGAGTACAGGTCTTGACAGAATTAGCACCGTTAAATTTCATATATTCAACAAGGTACGAAAGCGTTCTTCCACTGTCAATGATATCTTCGATTATGACGATGTCAGTATCTTTTAGATCTTTTCTTGCAAGGTCCAGAATAATATTTATACGGCCTGAAGAAACAGTACCCGAACCGTAAGATGAAACCTTCATAAAATCAATTTCAACCGGGGTCTTTATTCGTTTCATGAGATCGCCCATGAACACCACACTACCCTTAAGTATTCCCAAAAGAAGAAGATTCTTTCCGCTTTCCTGCGAGAAATTATCAATTTCCGCAGCAATTCTGCGAACCGCCGAATCAATTTCCACCTCAGAAATCAAAACTCTGTCAATGTCACGCCCAAGTATAGGTTCTGTAATGTACGACATATTAAAACTCCAAACAATTTTTATCCTGTTCCGAAATTTTTAAGCAAATAAGATAAACACGGTCTCCCTCTCCTTCGGAAACACCGTCGCGAAGAGGAAATCCGGGAATCCACAGTATACCAACATCATCGCATACTATAGGTAAAGTCTGTCTCTCTGCTGTTGAAAGCTTTTTTTCGGAAAATATTTTTTTTACTTTATGTGTCATTCCTCCGTAACGGAATATGTCTCCGCTTCTACGGATTCTGATTTTCAACTTACCTTTTATTTTATCAAATTTTAAGGATTTGTGTATAGATAAATTGTAAATATTTTCATTTTTTTTAAAAAACGACGAAAAATCTTTCGTTAAAACAACAGTATAACCATTTTTCATCACCGGTTTATTAAGTTCAAGAACAGTTTCATCTGAATCTATGTTGTAAACACACTCGGAATTATGTAAAAAAGCTCCTACACCGTTTTCCGATCTGAAAACTATCTCTCCGGGTAGACTGATGGAAAAAGGAATGTTACCATTCTTTCGTAAATGCTTCATAATATCATCAACGTGAATTTTTTCCAGGTGGGAATCAATGGCAAACTTATCTGCCACAGCAGAATATTCCCTGATAATTACACGTGACAGTATAGAATCGTGAAGCAATACTGCATCAACCGACGAAATACCAGACAGGCATTTCTCCTCGGCAAATTTTTGTGCCTCAAGCTCCAGATACTCCCTGTCGAGACGCAAAGAAGAACTCATTCGACCAACGGTAACCTCCGGGGCGGGATTAATTTTCTTAAGCAAAGGAACAACAAGATTTCTTATATGGTTTCTCGTATAATCCGATTCAAAATTGGTACTGTCGGTAACATATCCTATACCGAGTCTTTCGCACGTTTCGCGTATTTCGGCACTTGAGAATTTCAGTAAAGGCCGTAAATAAATGCCTTCTCTCTCAGGAGGTATACCGCACAGTCCGCTTAGTGAGGTCCCGCGTACGAGATTAAATAGAACTGTTTCAAGATTATCATCCGCATTATGTGCAGTGAATACCAAAGTATCATTTTTTCCTTCTGTAAGCTCCCCAAAAAACTTATATCTTTCCTTACGGGCGATTTCTTCAATACTTCCGCCTTTTTCGCCAAGTTCAGGAATATTAACTCTGCGAAGGTGAAGTTTAACCCCTAACTTTCGTGCCGTTTCAATGCAGAAATTCTCATCACGGTCTGCTTCGTCACCACGAATCATGTGATTTAGGTGAGCGCATTCAACGATTTTTCCACGGAGAATAAAATATTTACATGTTAAATAAAGAAGAAGGCACGAATCAGCACCGCCCGAAAAAGCAACTATTAATCGCTGTGCCCTTTCTATAAAACCCATTAGTCCGAGAGTCGTAAAACTCTCTTCGAATTTTTTCAGTGCCTTCTCCATGCCACATTCTCCGTAATCAAGACTTATTCCCCGGTAAGATATTCAAATAATACGCCCCCGCCCAAAAGCACAGCGCAACCACTGAGCAAATGTTCAAGTAACCCTTCAACCATTATAAGTTTACCGAGGTTATCAGCAGGATTTAAATATATATTTCCAACATAGGCAAATATGTATATTGCCATCATTGAAAGCAAAACCCAAGCGATCTTCTGAATTCTTCCGAAAAATCTATCTGCATTATTTTTTAACATAACGGTATCATTTCCTTTCGACTTTTAGCGTAATAAATAACTGCGTAATAATTGTAACATTACGATTCTCAGTATTCAAGGTAAAATTGATACCAAATTATATTATACTACCCAATGGAACTATTTTCAACTGTATTTGGAAGTTTTTTTCGTTTTACGACAGTTAAAAAAATTATATAAAGCCAAATATATCAATACACACAGAAATATTCTCAAATATACATGACTTTCAACAGATAAATAGGTAGGGAGTACAGTACACGGAATAACAGCCAAAGTTCCGCATACAAGTGAAATTATACCGTCAAACTTTAAATCAGGTAATCTGCCGGATACTTTGTACAGTTTCAATACACTGAGAAGACAGTTAAGTCCTTCGCATATATATACAGACACGATATACCCGATAATCCCAAAGGTCGGAACGAGAATAATGACAAGAAACAGACTCAACGCAGAGTCCAGAATATTTATACGCATTGAATGTACCTGTTCTCCCAGCCCTTTCAGCATACAGTCAACAGTCATATCAAAATACATGACGGGAACAAGGAGAGCACAAATCCTAATGTAACGCGAAGCATCTGAGTTACCGTACATTTTCATTCCGAGTACATCGGAAAATGCAAAGAAAACTACCATACACCCAACGGAAAACACTATTGCCCATTTGAATACTGAGGTAATTATCCGCGTAATTCTTTTCCGGTCTTTGAGAGACATACACTCAGCAAGTTCGGGAATAAGAAGACCTGCGGCAGATGACAAAACAGACGACGGAAACAGAATCAAAGGAAAGACCATTCCCTGAAGTACTCCGTACGCAGCGAGAGAGCCCGTGCCTCCAAGGCCACTCATTCTCATTCCTCGTGGAATGAACAGATGTTCAATGGTAGTAAGTCCTTGTCTTGCATATGCCCCGAGAGCAATGGGAAATGCCACACTGCTAACTTCCCGAAGATTCGTCTTCACTGCTTTTTTCCCTTCGGCAGTTATAGCACTTCCTGCTGGTCTTTTTGAATCAATTATATACATTATAAAATTAACCGCCAGAGAAAATCCTTCTGCCAGTGCTCCGCCACCCACAACAGCAACACATGCATATTCGATTTTATCGGTAAAACTTACCGCTGTCAGAGTAAGAGCAGTTGAAGTAAGTATAATTTTTACTCCCTGTTCTATTATAGATGACACCGCATTCTTATGTACTTTGCGGACCCCGGTAAAATATCCCGAAAGAGCGCTTGACAGTGATATCGCGGGTAAACTGTAGGAAAAAATTTTGATAGACAGTACCGTTCTCGGATCACCAAGCAAAACTTCACCGATAAAACCTGACATCAAGTTCACCGCGAAGGCAGTTGTTACCCCAAAGCAAAGTGAATAGATACAGCATTTGACCACAACCGACCTGACACATTTGCGATATTCGATACTCACCGTACCCACTTCGGCAAGAGGCGCAAGTTTTTCTGCAGTCAACCTCATCGAAGCAAGGTTTATACCCGAAGTTGCCAGTGTTACCGACATACCGAAAACACTCATAACGAGACTGAGAATACCCATACCCTCAGCACCGGCTTTTGCTGAAACATATGCATTAAAACTGACCGAGATACTCCTGAGAAGTACATTTACTCCACCGATCAAAGCCGCACCTATCAGGAAACGTTTTTTACTATTTATGTTTTTCATACTTCATATTTCCTCCTTATTCCTTCGTACATTACTATGCCGTAAAACAAAAATAAAGAATCATGAAAAACAAAATGTAAAATCAATGAAATAACCTTTGACAGTTTAATGAATTTATATTATAATATTCTTATACGGTAATACTAATAATCAGGAGGATGACACATTGAAAAGCGACAAGTATCTGTTAGCACTTTCGGAGACATATCCCAATATACGTTCTGCTGCCGCAGAAGTTATTGCTCTGAATGCCAAACGCTCCCTGCCCAAAGCTACTGAATATTTCTTCAGCGATCTTCACGGTGAACATGAATCCTTTCTATACATGCTGAGAAGTGCTTCGGGTATGATAAAATTCAAGATAGATGACATTTTTTCAATGAGTGTATCCCATCACGACCGAGAAGAACTTGCGCAGCTTATTTATTATCCTGAAAAATATATTAAAAATCTTGAAAAAAACAACTGTCTCAACGATGAATGGCGCTGGCTGACTGTATATAGGTTGATTTTGGTTTGCAAAGCAGTTTCGGCAAAGTATACCCGTTATGCCGTCAGAAACAAAATGCCCGAAAGTTTCGGATACGTGTTAAACGAACTTCTCAACGTTACTGATGACGTAAATAAGGATTTTTACTATGAAGAGATTATCAGAACTGTAATTGATACCGGTATCGCCGACGATTTTATAATTGAACTAGCGTTTCTTATCCGTACGCTTACTGTCGGAAGGCTCCACATTATCGGTGACGTCTTTGACAGAGGTCCGCGAGCTGATAAGATCATGAATGAGCTTATCAAGCAGACACACATTGATTTCCAGTGGGGTAACCATGACGTATCCTGGATGGGTGCCGCTTCAGGGAACTTGGCACTTATTGCAAATGTAATAAGAATTGCTTTGGGTTATAACAGTCTTGACGTGCTTGAGGACGGTTACGGACTCAATCTTAGACCGTTGTCAGTATTTGCGGCTGATACGTACGCTGATGACGACTGCACTCTGTTTATGCCAAAAACTCTCGATGATATTAAATATGACGTTATCGATAAATCATTGACTGCAAAAATGCACAAGGCGATCAGCATAATCCAGCTTAAACTTGAAAGTGCAATAATCGCACGTCATCCCGAGTACGGTATGTCTGACAGGGACCTGTTAAGTAAAGTTGATTTCGAAAACGGACGTATCAATCTTAACGGCAAAGTTTACAAACTCCTTGACAGAAACTTCCCTACCGTTGACCCGAATGCTCCCGCAAAACTTTCCGATTCTGAAGCTGAACTCATGGGAGTTCTAAACAATTCTTTCCGACACAGCAGACTTTTGAACGAACATATAAAGTTTATGTTTACAAGAGGCGGAATGTACAAGATCTGTAACGGTAACGTTCTTTATCACGGATGTATTCCGATGAATGAAGACGGAAGTTTCAGGACTGTATTCACTCCTGACGGAGAGGCTCACGGTAAAGAATTACTGGATAAAATTGAAAAAGTTATCAGACGCGCTTATTTTGCCCCAAAAGATACAACTGAGAAGGAAACGTCTTCCGATTATATCTGGTATCTTTGGGGTGGAAAGGACTCACCGTTGTTCGGCAAAGATAAAATGGCTTTCTTTGAAAGGACGTTTATCGGCAGCAGTATTCCCGAAGCCAAGGAAGTTTTTGATCCTTACTACACTCTCAGCCAAAACGTCGATATTTGCAAGAAGCTTCTGGCAGAGTTTGGACTTGATCCCGAAAATGGACACATCATAAACGGGCACGTTCCCGTAAACCAAAAGGAAGGGGAAAGTCCCGTTAAGGCAGGGGGAAGACTTTTCGTTATTGACGGAGGCATTTCCAAAGCCTACCGTGTGAAAACAGGAATCGCCGGATATACGTTGATCTACGACTCACACAGTCTTCAGCTTGCCGAGCACAAACCGGGTGAAAACGGTATATATAAAACACCCGATATCAGAATCGTTGAAAAACTCAGCAGAAGATTTAACGTTTCCGACACTGACCGCGGCGCTGAACTATTTGAAAAGGCAGAAGATCTGAAAAAACTCATCAGTGCATACAAAAACGGTGAAATTCTCGAAAAACAATAAGTATGCCAATATCTGTTTTTTCAATCTCATTGACGAAATATAAAATTACTGATATAATACCTTTGTTCAGTCATAAAACTTATCAGACATATTTAAGTTGTCTGTATCATCACTTAAAGCGAGGTGTTTCCCATGTCGAAAAGAACCAAACTGAAAGACAGAACACTCCCTGATTACACAAAGGGAGAAGAAATAATGAATATGGTTACACACATTGTTGGTGGTGGCCTGGGTGTGGTGTATCTCGCGCTATGTGTTGTATTCGCGGCTATCCACGGGAATCCATGGGGAGTCGTCGGCAGTGCAATTTACGCAGCATCCGTAATTTGTCTCTTCACAATGTCAAGCGTATACCACGGTGTACGTCCGCCCACAGCAAAGAAAGTTCTTCAGGTCATCGACCACTGTACGATATACTTTATGATCGCAGGTACTTACACTCCCTACACTCTCTGTACGTTAAGAGAAATCAATCCCGTTATCGGATGGGTAGTGTTCGGTGTTGTCTGGGGTATTGCAGCCCTTGCAGTCACACTTACCGCAATTGATCTAAAAAAGTACAAAGTATTTTCAATGATCTGTTATCTCGTGATGGGATGGTGTATCATCTTTACTGTAGTACCTCTATTTAAGGCTCTCGGTTTCTGGGGCAGTGCTTTCCTTCTCGGAGGCGGTATCCTTTATACTATCGGTGCTGTTCTGTACGGTCTCGGAAAAAAGAAAAGATACATACATTCGCTTTTTCACATATTCGTAGTTCTTGCCAGCATACTTCACTTTTTCTCTATTTTCTTCTATGTCATCTAATATTAACAACATTGAAATCAAACCGTTTGCGCGCACAGCATTTGAAATTGCAGAAACAAAACGGGTTGCTCCGTGCCTTAATTCAACTTCAGCAATAGGCTATTATCTTGGATTTCTCACCTATGGACTTGGACCGGGTTACGCTTTTGCTCTGTTCCTTGACAAAAAGCGAAAACTTTTGAAAACAGTTAAACTGAAGCAAGAAGGTTTACCTATTCCCGAGTCTATACTCGATGCAATTGATGCTGAGCTTAAAGACAAGAGAGTTAAATATTTTCTTGTTGCACATAACCACAAAGACAAACCGCTTATCCCTTCAATAGATGACAGAATAACTACTGATGCCATAACTGTACGTTATGCAAAAAGTTCTGCCGAATTTATCGGTCATTATATTACTTCAGGTTTTGATTATCTGTTAGTCAAATACGACGGACAGATTGACCGATGCTATAAATCCCGTCGGAGGCCAACAAAGTGACAAACAAATTTATTTTTGAGTCTGACTCTGAAGAGTTCACCTATGAAATCGCTTCCAAACTTGCACTGGAGCTGTTGCAAAGTAACTTAACACGTGCTTTTGTTGCAATTTACGGTGACCTCGGTTCAGGTAAAACCGTTTTTACCCGCGGATTCTCATCGGTAATCTCCCCGGGTAGCCGTGTCAAGAGTCCCACTTATACAATCGTTAACGAATACCTCCGCGGTGAGGTGCCACTGTACCATTTTGATTTCTACAGAATCGAAAGTATCGATGAACTTGACGGAATCGGCTTTGACGACTACGTAAACGGAGGTATTTGTATCGCCGAGTGGTGTGAAAAGCTTGGCGGTAACTTGCCGGATGGTGCAATTACCGTAAACTTTACAAAGTGCGGAGAAACAAAAAGAAAAATTGAAATTATATTCCCCGATTCGGAGGTGTTTCTAAATGTGGATCTTGGGCTTTGATTCCACCGCATCTACAGTCAGTGCAGCCGTCGTTAAAGACGGTCACCCCATAGCAACGTATTCAGCCGAGTCTGCAACTTCGCACAGTACCACGCTCCTTCCTGCTATAGAAAAGCTTCTGTCGGCTTGCGGTATTAAGGCAAGTGATCTTGACCTGATTTCATGTTCTGCCGGCCCCGGATCGTTTACCGGTGTACGTATCGGAGTCGCTACTGCAAAGGGTCTTGCTGCTCCGTTTGACACACCGACGGTGGGGGTATCCTCTCTTGAGGCTATGGCTCATATGTACACTGAGATACCGTCTTACATATTTGCAGCGCTTGGAGCAAGGCGCGGTAACGTCTATGGGGCTCTCTTCCTGTCGGACGGAAACGGAAATATCACAAGGCTTACAGACGACGATCTGATATCAATAGAATCCGCAAAGGATTATATTGATTCCAATGTATCTGAAAACGAATTTTCAAATACATTATTCATTGTTGGTGACAGTATACATGAGCTGAGCGAAGTTTGCGCTTACTGTACTTTTGTTAAACTCAGTACTTCCCCTGCACTTCTCACATCCCCGTCAGGATACGGAGCGGCAGTTTGCGGTATCAAAAAATTCAACTCAGCAGAAGACCCTACTCTATTCACAAGTGACAGACTTATGCCTATATATCTCAGAAAATCTCAAGCAGAACGAGAAAGAGACGAAAAGAAACTGAGTTTTTAATCAATAAAAATTTAATTTTGAAAGGAATTAACTGATATGACAAACCGAGACAACAAAATTATCGCTCTTGCATCTGACCATGCAGGTTACCCTCTCAAGGAAGCACTTATAAAGTATCTCAATTCCCGCGGCATAGATACTATTGACTGCGGTACCAACAGCACAGAAAGCTGTGACTATCCCGATTTTGCAGTATCCGGTTGCTGTAAAGTTCTTGACGGTGAAGCCGATCTCACAATTCTCTGCTGTGGTACGGGCATTGGTATGAGTATAGCGGCAAACAAACTGCGCGGAATCAGAGCTGCATGCTGTTCCGACGTTTTCAGTGCAAGATACACGAGACTTCATAATAACGCCAACGTACTTTGCCTCGGTGCACGTGTAGTCGGTGAAGGACTCGCCGTTGAGCTTGTGGATGCTTTCATAGATACGGGATTTGAAGGCGGAAAGCACCAGAGAAGAGTTGATATGATTACAGCTCTTGAAAAATAATCTAAAGGGTTGCCGCTGTTCCGCAAAGGAACCGTGGCAACCCTTTCTGCATAATATAGTCTTTGTATATAATACATTATTAGTTTTCAATCAAACAAACAGATGCTGCATAAGTATTATTACCGTTTTCCAGCATAAACTCAAATATCACTGTACCGGGCTGTAAATTTGCAGTATCAACCGCAGTTATAGCTTTCATCCCGTCCCCGGTACACTTGACGTAACTTTCTTTTCCGGTCCAAATGGCGTAGAAATCGTAATACTTATTCTCGCACGTCTCAAGTCGTTCTTTTTCGCCGTCTGAATAATATCTGGAAGCGATGGAATCCATACGTTCTTTGGTTCTTGATCGGTCACAAACTTCAATATCAAGTCCTATCTCGCAAGGATACGGCGACGGAATCACGTAAACACCTGACTCAGTAACAATCTTCGGAAGTTTAGGCACGTCAACCAATAGCCTATCGACACAAAAGGCACATCCAATACATCCGTTAGTATGTGACAGTGAATATGTAATATCTGAATCTACGATAAAAGGTTTGCCGAGTTCACGTCGCGAAAACTCAAATTTACCGTAGGGATTAATATATTTACGAAGCAAATAATCACGGATGTTTCCACCAATGGTATGCTCACTCAGATGTGTCAGATTGTATTCAGTAAAGTCAATAGCAACAAGAATCATGTTTTCCTCCGTAAAAAATTATATAAAACTATGTCTTTTGACAAATAAATATTAAAAAGAGTGTGTACAAATTCACATTTTTGTGATATAATAACTGCATCAAATTACATTTTTTCCCGATTATTCTAAATTTTAATATATATTTAAACTAAATTGCCGCCTTTTCGCGGAGAACGGAGACACCAATGAAAAAGAAAGTTATCACTATAGCCCGTCAGTACGGAAGCTGCGGACGCGAGATCGGACAGGCGCTCGCTGAAAAACTCGGTTACAAATATTATGACCGCGATCTTATTTCTCTTGCCGCTGAAAAAAGCGGAATGAACAAGGAAATTTTACACGAGGCAGATGAAAAGGCTGCAACCAGCATACTCTACACCCTTGCGCTCGGTTCATCAGTCATGGCACACGGCGTTGATCATATCAACGTTCCGCTGAACGACAAACTTTACATCGTACAGTCCAACATTATCAAAGATATCTATAACAGTGGTGACGGTGCTGTTATCGTAGGAAGATGCGCTGACTACATTCTCGCGGATAAAGAGGATGTTATTAAAATTTTCATCTCGGCTGACTTCGATGAGAGGGTAGATACTGTTGCTAAACGCAGTGAAGTAAATCCCTCCAAAGCCAAGGACATGGTAATCAAGACAGATAAACGCCGTGCAAATTATTACAACTACTACACAGGTAAAAAATGGGGTAAGATTGAAAACTACGACCTTGTGATCAATTCCTCAAAAACCGGTATCGACGGTGCCGTTAAGGTGATCGAAACACTCCACAATCTTTAATCACTCTTCCCTCTCGGTAAGTCCGAGAGGGATTTGATTTTAATTTAAGGTACTTTCGCTTTTTGATATAAACCTTTCCGCTTCCTTGCGTATCAGCGCATTTTTAGGATCAGACAGCGATGGGTCTCCGGCAAGTACTTTCAGAGCCATATCGTTAGCCAATGCAAAAAGCGTTGTATCCGTACACTTTGAAGCAAGAACAAGTTGTGATTTTCCGTGCTGACGCATAACTCCGTTCTCGGCAAACAGATCTCCGGGCCCTCGTTGCTTTAAGTCTTCTTCAGCAATATCGTATCCGTTTCTGCAACGTTTTACGGTAAGCAGTCTTTCTCTTGATTTTTGGGATTTGGAATCAGACACAAGCACGAAATAAGATTTCGCACTTCCGCGACCTACTCGACCTCTGAGCTGATGAAGCTGTGAAAGTCCGAATCTCTCTGCGTTTTCAACTATCATAAGCGTTGAATTCGGAACGTTTACACCCACCTCAATTACAGTCGTAGATACAAGCACGTCAATGTCTCCGGCACAGAAAGCAGACATAACAGCTTCTCTTTCCTGTGCCTTCATCTTACCGTGTGCAACAGCGATCTTAAGTATAGGAAGCTGCAGTTTTAACTCTTCTGCATAAGTCTCGGCAGCCTTCAGAGGAAGCTGTTCTTCAGGGGCAATATCAAACAGTGTCAAGTCTGTATATTCTTCTGCACTGTTCTTTGTAATTTCCGCTTCCTTAAGTTCTTCAATTGACGGACAAACAACGTATACCTGATGTCCCTCGTCAACCTGCTTTTTAATAAAACCGTTCAAGCGAGTTCTGAAGTCCTCGGTTACTACAAACGTGTCAACACTTTGACGTCCTGCGGGAAGCTCGTCTATCCTGGACACGTCAAGAGTTCCGCATACGACGAGCGACAGCGTTCGGGGAATCGGCGTTGCACTCATAACAAGGGTGCCCACTCCATTAGCTTTATCAGCAAGTGAAGCTCTCTGCATTGCACCGAATCTATGCTGCTCATCAATAATTACAAGTCCTAATGACGACGGTACAACGTCAGGCGAAAGCAGAGCTTGTGTACCGATTACCAAGGTAGGTTTTGCGGGATCGCCAAGATCTTCTGTAATCACTCTTCTTTTTGCCGCACTTACGTTACCCGTGAGAAGATGAACGCTGAAGCCTAATCTACTCAGCATTGGTCCAAGATCGTTATAGTGCTGTCGTGCAAGAATCTCAGTCGGCACCATAAAAAGACAATCGTAACGATTATTAAGACAAACGTAAGCGGCAGTTGCGGCAACTACGGTTTTACCGGAGCCTACGTCACCCGTCAGAATACGGTTCATAGCGTAAGGCCCCGACATATCGGAGAGTATCTCATCTACGGACCTTGCCTGCGCACCCGTAAAACTATAAGGCAGATTATCAGTGAATCTTTTTATGTCTGTATTTTTCATAACAGCACTTGAAGAAACACGTTTTCTGCCGCCAGATAACGCAAGAGCAACAGACGTCACAAACAGTTCGTCAAAAACAAGACGTCTTTTGGCAAGATCAAGAGCCGCCTCACTTTCGGGCTGATGAATATTCTTTATTGCATAACCGATCGTCGGAAGAGAGGCATCTCTCAAAACGTCGGGAGGAAGCATTTCCGCATATTCAGGCAATACCGTTTTCAATGCTTCGTTAACTGCAGAAGAAACGATCTTCTGAGTAAGCGGAGACGTGAGAGGATAAACGGGTACAATGGGAGGAAGTTCCCTACCATCGTTGATACATGGCTCATATATAGGCGAAGTCAGGGACAGTGAATTACGTACAAGAGAAAACTTCCCCCAAAATCTGAACGTAGAACCTGCGTGAAACACGTCTTTCAAAAAATTCTGATTGAAATAGGTAATCTCACAAGTACCGAATTCATCAAATGCACGGAATTTCAGAAGGCTCATTCCCCGTCTGATAAGGTTCACTCTCGGTTCGGTTGCAACCGTGAGAATACATGAAAAAGGTTTGTCACCTTCTTCATTTATCAGCATCTCTTTGATTTCAAGAAGAGTTTTGGTGTTTCCTCTGTTCTGATAAGCCCTTGGGTAATATCTTGAAAGGTCATAAAGGGTGGATACCCCTACCTTTTCAAATGCTTTACGTCGGCTTTCGCCAACACCGCGAAGATCTGATATTTTCTTTAACGATTTTTCCATATATCAATCTCCATTCAGCAGTTATCCACTTAAAACCGTAAATTAACGGCATTTCAGTAAAACTTTATTTGACTACTATTGTAGCACAAATGTTCCGTTTCGTCAAGGATACCTATATAAACATAAAAAGATTCACTGCAAAGACAGTGAATCTTTTTTATCATCAACCGTTATATGAACAAGGGGACTTATAAAAATCGGAAAGTTCAATAAAGTACCCCGATTCATCCTTTCTGAATCCCAGCTTCTTTATAAATTTCTCGGAGACACCGTCGGGATTCACACTAAGACGCTTGACTTCACATCTGTACATGAAATTCATTACGGTACGAGCCATAATTATCATAGCTTCGTCATCATCGACACCATTTGCTTCACGGAGATATTCAATTCTGTTTACGTCGCCTTTGATCTTACAGGTACACACACCGATGATATAATTCATTTTAGACGCATCTTCGTTGACGTCAGCAGCGAAATAAGTAAAGTTTTCAAGGTCAAAGGGAATGTTGCAGAAAGCACATATTTCCCGGGCAATATCAATGTCAACAACGGGTTTAACAGCAAGCATTATTAAAGTCCTTTCAAATAAGCTATTTCTTCATCAGTAAGATAACGCCATCTGCCAAGGGGAAGAGACATATCTTCGATTTCACCGATCTTGATTCGCTTCAATGCAGTTATCTTATACCCTGCTTCTGCACACATCCGTCGTATCTGTCGGTTTCTTCCCTCTGCAAGAATGATCTCAACGAGAGTTTTTCCGTTTTTCACTTCGATTCTGCGAACCTTAGGTCGTTTTACCGTGTATCCGTCTATTTCAATAGGGTTGGATATTCTGTAAACGTCTTCATCACTGAGTTCACCAACAACCTCGGCAATGTAAGTCTTTGTAAATCCGTGGGATGGATGTGTGAGTCTGTTGGTAAGATCTCCGTCATCGGTCATTATTAAAAGACCTTCAGAATACATATCAAGACGTCCTACCGGATATACTCTATTACCCAGAGACTTTACAAGATCAAGAACAGTCAGTCTTCCCTTTTCGTCCGATGAAGTAGTAACGTAACCAACCGGCTTATTTACCAGAATATATGTACCGCGCCCCGCGGACGGGGACACAGTAACGACCTTGCCCTTATATTCAACAACGTCACGCTCGGGATCGATCTTAATTCCGACGGTAGCAACAGTTCCGTTTACAAGCACCTTGCCGGCAGCAATTTCCACTTCGGCAGCGCGGCGTGACATGACTCCGCAGTCAGTAAAATATTTTTGCAGTCTGATCTCAGCCATAACAATCTCCATTCTGCCTTACGGTTAAAATAATATAAAGTTCACTACCTTCCCAAAAGTCTGAGTATTCGGTCAAGAAGTGACAGTTTTCCCTCATTCACCTTTACATCCGATTCCGCATACAACGGGATCGCGGCAATTAACTCACCGGACGAATAAAATTTAGCCGTTGCGAGGGCATCCCCTGCATTTACAGGAGCCGGATAATATCTGTCAGCTTCAATGGTTGTTGACACTTCACTGCCTTTAGGCAACGTTAAGCGTAAACTGTCCAGATTTGAACAGTGCACAGTAGATTTATTTCCGCCAACGCAAGGAATATCAACCGAAAGCTGGCCAATTTCTGCAAGAGTAACTGTTTCATAGCTTTCAAAACAAAAATCAAGCATTTTTTTATGATCGTTCCAGTCATCAGGTGCATTAAGCGTGACGGCAACAGCCAAAAGTCCGTCACGTTCTGCTGCTGAAACAAGACATCTGCCCGAACGTTTTGTAAAGCCTGTTTTAACGCCTACAGCACCCTCGTAAAGGTTAAGCATTTTATTATGGTTGACAAATACTCTTCCGTTCTCTGTAACGTAACGCTCAGTTGACACGATCTCACGAAAAAGAGGATTTTTCATCGCATACGAAGCAAGACAAGCCAGTTCTGACGCAGTTGTATAGTGCTCATCGCTGTCAAGTCCATGAGGATTTGCAAATTGAGTAGAAACAAGTCCCAGCTTTTCTGCTTTAGCATTCATAAGTTCTGCAAAAGATTCAATACTTCCGCCAATTTCATACGCAATTGCAACAGCTGCATCGTTTGCACTCTGAAGCATCAAAGCATAGAGAAGATCCTTCATTGTCATGCTTTCACATTCTGTCAGGTAAGCTGAGGAACCCTCAGTCCCCACGGCATCTGCGTGAACACTGACGGTTTTATCAACATCACAGGATTCTATAGCAACAACAGCAGTCATTATCTTGGTTGTACTTGCCATCGGAAGCGGAATATCTGCGTTTTTGGAAAAAATAACTTTACCTGAATCACAAAGTACGAGAGAGGCACTTTCTGCAGAAAGATTCAACTTTTTGGATGCGGCATCCGCATTTACACCGAAAGGACGAATTACAGAAGACAAAACAATGAAAGACAACAGGATCAAAGAATATAACTTAACGGTAAATTTCATAACACTGCTCCGATAAAATTAACTTCACGTTTATTATCCGATATGGGAGTAATGTTATACGGTCCGCAAGTTAAAAATTTTACACCTTAAATTGCGTAAATTTACTTCTTTGCGAAAATTTCCTTGAACTTTTCGATAAGCTCTGGAGATCTGTCTACGAAAGAAAGTATCTTGGAAAGTGCATCTTCGGGAGCTGAAAGTACGGGAGCTTCCATATTAAGAATATTGGCTTTTCCTTCAGAGTCAATGACAATGAAAGCAACGGGAGAAACGCTGATACCTGTTCCTCCGCCTCCGCCAAAATTGTTGAACACAGGTTTACCTTCATGAACGGGAGTATCCTTTTTCATATAATCGATACCGCCTGAAGCATATCCTACGGTGATCTTTGATACGGGGATGATGGTAGTACCCGAACCGGTTACAATGGGATCTCCTATTACTGTATTTGCGTCAATTATTGTCTTGATACTGTCAAGGGCTGCTTTGATTATCTCACTCTGCTTGTTCTCTGCCATTTTGAGATACCTGCCTTTCTTTACTTAATATTTTAGTTTTTTTATTTATGTTGTGCTTTAACCAAAGCACAAGAATTTCAATTCCTGTTTTTACTGCGTCAAAAATTCTGATTTTTACGGTAACGTCAATGAAAAATTTAATTTCATCGGAAAAATAGTCGCAAGCAACTAATATGTTATCGGGATTTTTAACTTTAAGCTTGGTTTTTGAGTCAAAAAGTTCAAGAAGAAGTCCAACGGATGCGCTGAGAACACCAAACTTTACTGCAACTTCAGACGGATCTTTTCCTCCTACGGAAAGATAAAGCCTGTCAAGCTTCGCGTTGATTCTGGAAGTGTATTTTTCCAGATTGCCGAGAATTTCGCAAACCAGATCTATTATTGACGTAACTGAATCTTTTTTTTCTTCCTTGGTTTTTACTTTTTTCTCGGGCTTTTCTTTTTTATCCTGCTTTGCTTGCTTTTTCTTTTTCAGCTCTTCCATTTTTTTCAGATATTTTTTATGTGAAAAATCTCTGAGTTTAATTTTCTTTTGTTTTTTAGGCATGAGCTTAAGCATTATGAGACCCGCGCCGACTCTTAGCGTAAGATCTCCATCGGACTTTACGTGAACTTTCACGCTTGTCATAAGAAGGAGAAATATCAGAAGTGCCAGGACACCGAGTATGTATAAAAATATCATTACAGTATTTCTCCTTTCAAAACATTTAAATTTTTACAGTTCTTCGATAAGACTTAACTGCTCGGATGAATCTCCCGGTGTCATAACTGAACCATCCGGTGTGGTTATATCGGGAAGATCGGAAATTGAACTGAGTCCGAATACTCTTAAAAAGTTGTCGGTAGTTCTGTAGAGCATAGGTCTTCCCGGGACGTCAAGTCGACCGCAAGGCTCGATAAGCTTTTTTTCACACATTGAAGTCACGGCATAGCTTGAATCAACACCGCGAACGGTATCGATAAATGCTCTTGTCACGGGCTGATTATATGCAACGATTGCAAGAACCTCAAGAGAAGAACCCGAAAGGTTTCCGCCTCGTCTGATTCCAAGCGCCTGACGGATATATGAACCGTACTCTTCACGTGTGCATATCTGACATGATTCGGGAAAAAGTACCATCATGATACCGCGGGAAAGTTCACTGCAGTTATTGTATTTTTCCGCATAATCACTGACTACCTTACGGCAAACTGAAAGGGGAATACACATTGCATCTGCAAGCTTGCTATATTCAACGGGGTGACCCGCCGCAAAAAGAACAGACTCGATGATCCTTTCACATTCGGGAATATTCTCAAGTAAATTTTCTTTTTCTTCTGTAACGGATACCGGAGAAGTATCAGTCACAGAAGACATCATTTCGTTTTCCATTATTAAGTAATCCTTAATTTTTAAGTATTGTTGGCACTGTCTACCGTTATTGGAGTGGTATCGTCTTCAAACAGCTCGGCAAGTCTTGCTTCATCAATATCACCGTTTACGGTAATGTTGATATGACCGTCTGCTCTTACTACACCATCTTCACTTTCAAGATCTTCATCGGTAATGTTTACATAACCCTGACGAAGCATTTCAAGCACAGCCATGAACTTTGCTATAAGCTCGGAACGGCTTTGTGAATTTGAAAAATAAGTATCAAGATAAATATGACCACGCTTTTTCAAAACTCTGATAAGAGACGATGCAACAGTAACAACAGATACCTGAGGACGGTTTACAAGCGGCTCAAATTTTTCCTTCGCTTTTTCGTCACTGATACGCACCTCTGACAGTGCTCTGAGGAGTGCTTTGGTAAGGAGACTTGGTGAATGGTCTGCAACGTATGTCTTATCCACCGAGATCTCGTCCTGTTCTTTGACCATTCTGAGACCATAGGTAGCATACATGAGATTCATCTCAGCAGCTGCGAGTTTTGCCTTCTGATATTCAAGCACAGCTTCAACGAGGGAAGCTCGCGGGTCTTCTTCGTCGTCGTTCTTGGGAAGGAGCATTCTGCTTTTAATAAGCATAAGCTCGCTTGCCATGAGAAGAAACTCCGAAGCGATCTCCATATCGCGGTTTTCCTCGGCATTGATATACTCCATATACTGTGAACAAAGATCAGCAATGGGAATATCGTTAATGTCAATTTTATTTTTCGAAATCAGCGTGAGCAGAAGATCAAGAGGGCCTTCAAACTGATCAAGTTTATAGCTTATATTTTCCATCAGTAACCATCCTAATGAAAATTTTACTTTTACAGACCGAGGATTGCTCTCACAATAAAGAACATTCCATTATAAAGATAATTCACGATCATGAACAAAGGAAAATCTAAAATTTTTGTATATAACAGAACAAGCATTCCCAACACTATATATCTTTCGTATTTCATGATACCGAAATAATATTTGGGAGGAAGGAACGTGAGGAATATTCTTGAACCGTCAAGAGGCGGTACAGGAATCATATTGAACACGCAGAGAGAAAGATTCATGGAAATAAAAGTCTCGACAAACAGTATCCATGCCATCCAAAGGTTTGCTGAAAAGCCCTCCGGTACAGGAATATTATTGAGGATAACCATTGAAATTCCAAAAAGGAAAACACCCACGAAAGCCATAATAAAGTTAGATACGGGACCCGCAAGTGCAGTGAGCGCCATATCACGGCGCGGCTTTCTGAAGTATCGCGTATTGATAGGAACGGGTTTTGCCCAACCGAAACGGAAGAAAAACATACAAATGGCACCGATGGGGTCAAGATGCTTCAGTGGATTGAGAGTAAGTCTTCCGAGGTTTCTTGCAGTGGGGTCGCCGAGGCGCATCGCCATATATCCGTGGGACACCTCATGAACAACAAGACAAATAAGAACTACCGGAACTCTTATAAGGAGCTCGATAGGATCAAAGCCAAACATACTATGTCAACTCCAAGCTATAGTTTCAATTATTTCAGATTTAAATCAGTTTTCAAGGTGCATAAGATCGTCAAAGCTTTCGCGTCTTACTGCAACATAAGGCTTACCTTCCGAGATCATAACCACGGGAGGACGGGGAAGTCGGATCGTAGCCATGTCG
>JAZUBG010000174.1:0-22003 GCA_045638405.1 Eubacteriales bacterium
GGAAACATCAGAGTCGTACTCGTTCACACGGGCGGCGGATACGATAATTCCGTCAACAACGGTTACGTAGGTAAGCCAATCAGGGTCGAGATCGAGGAGAAGACCGGACAGATTCGGCTCACCTTTCCAGAGGATCGTGGACTGATGCACTTCCATATCACTTGAATCATCGGCAAATACGAACTCACGGTACCAGCGGTATTTCCCCTGAGTTTCACGGTAGTAGTTATGCGACACACAGTATGGAGTAAGCTTTTCATCGAGCCAATCAAGTGCAGCTCTGCTGAAAGGATGACGTGAAAAAAGCTGTTCATATTCTTCCACGATCTCGCGTACGTCATCGTATGCCTCTATTTTCAATTCCCCATTCTGCTGCCAAATGAGCATGGGTACGATCATTGGAGCGTGATTTTCAAAAAGTTTACTCGCGGATTCGTAAACGATCATATAAACCTCCGTGGGTATAGTGTACGTGGGTTTATTATAGCATAGATCGGTAGATTTTTCAAGGAGTGGGTAGCGAGAGAGTATAGAGAACTTTACTTTTTTGACGTATTATATTTTCTCTCCATTTCAAGTGCCTTCCTTACAATCTCCGTATATTTATTCTCACCTCTCACAGAATCAAACCAATTCCAGCTCATATCATCGGTTAGGGCCTCTGACATATTCGTTTCCCATACACCGTAATTTTCGTACTCATTATCACCGATAAACACCCTGCTGTTACGTCCGTTTCTTATGAGGTAAACGTTGTCAAACATAGCCAATCTGCCAACGGAAAGTTTTTCGTCTGTGGAATGTGCGTACCATTTTTCGTAAATTAAGAGAGCATCCTCAAGGCATTTATAACCGAGTTCTTTGTTTCCGCAGGCGAAATGTGCAGACGCTAAACGAATATGTGAAAGGCCGAAATTTCCAAGCCAACCGTCCGGTACTTCTCCATAACCCAATGTTTTCATCAAGTCAATGCGAAACTCATAACATTTCACCGCTTTTTCGGGGTTATCATTACAGTACGTACTTCTGCCGAAAATGTATCCAAACAATAAAACCATCTCTAAATCGAAATAGTTATGGGCTGAGGCACAATCACCTTTATCCCAAAGGCGACGCCCGATTATATTTGGGCGTATAATAACGTAGTCTTCAAATGTGTTGATATACTGCTCAGCTTCATCATCGTCACAAATAAAGGCAAGAACCTTGCCGGCTGTAATGCGGTCATCTGTATCAGTACATTCGTCAAGAATACGCCGTCCCAGATTTTTTGCAAAAGTAATCATTTTTTCGTCATTACGGTATTCTCTGTAGACTGTCCAGGCTATCCATCCCAAAACGCAGTAAGTGTTAGGATACTGATGGTAATAGCGTATTAGGCAAGCCTTTCTTTCTTCATCAGATAATAACTGTCTAAATTCACACCTGCACTTTTCGAGAATTTCAGTTTCAGACAGTCTCCCTATTCCGAACAGCTCATCGGTTGATATACCTAAGGCATTTGCAAGAGAAGGTATTAGAAGTACATCGGGATATCCTGCTTTTCTTTCCCAATTAGAAACAGCTTGAGCTGATACACCGATTCTTGAAGCCAACTCTTCCTGTGTCAAGTTTAACTCACGGCGGCGTTTTACTATCGTATCAGCAATATATAGGTTCATAAATAAACAACTCCTTATTTTAAATCAGACGGCCGGTCTGTAACTTGAGTATAACATTGTTTGTTCCGTTGGTCAATAACGACAAATGTTAGTGGTGTAAAGGGATGGTTGAATTAGTAAAGGATCCTTTTAAGAAGCAACACCGTTGAGCATGGTGGGAATCGAACCCCTTGTTTCACTACGTGAAACAGCCAAATTGCGTATCGTTCAGTTTAAATCAAACGTCACTCGGCAATTCGCGCGCATTTGCTCCACAAATGCGACGCGGCTGTGAGACTCCTGACGCTCCATAAAAAGAAAAACCGCCTTCGGCGGTTCTTCTTTTTATGGAGGCGGCGGGAATCGAACCCGCGTCCGAAAACCCATTCACGAAACTTTCTCCGGGTGCAGAATGTCATTTGGATCTCGTCATCACGACGCTGACATACAAGCTTCGATCTGACCAGCTTTTTTATGCGTGACAGCTTCAAAAGCTAAAGGGCTGTTCACGTCCGCCACTTACATGATGCCTGTGCCAAATAGGGGCACACCGCGTGGGGCAACCGGAGTCAGTGGCACTCTCCGGCGGGCAAGCTGCGTTAGGCAGCTACTGCTACTCTATTGTTAGCGTTTGATATTTAAGTCAGGATTTTTTAAGAGGCTCCCGGACCTCTACCCGCTTATCTCGCTTCAAGATCCCCGTCGAAACCTTTACGCCCCCGCAAAGGTGTCTGACACTTACGTGCCGACGGTATTGACCTATCAGTCTCTTTCGCGATACTTCGTTACCTTCTCGATCTCACGCTTCGCGTCACGCTTTGCGTCACTCTCACGCTTATCGTAAAGCTTTTTACCTCTGCACAGACCAAGCTCAAGTTTTACTTTTGAACCCGAGAAATAAAGGGACAGAGGAACAAGAGTATAGCTGTCACGTGTCACGTACTGACCGAGCTTAAGAATCTCCCTCTTGTGCATGAGAAGCTTCTTCTCTCTCATGGGGTCTCGGTTAAAAATATTCCCCTTTTCATAAGGACTTATTCTGAGTCCCACGGCGAATATTTCCCCGTCCTTTACGTAACAGAAGGAATCCTTCAGATTGACAGCACCTGCCCGCACACTCTTGACCTCGGTACCGAACAGCGAAAGTCCTGCCTCGTAAGTTTCGTCGACGAAATAGTCGTGACGAGCTTTTCTGTTGTACGCGATCACACGCTTTTCGTTTTTCTTATCCGCCATGACTTCGTCTCCTTTCTCTTATGGGCAGTAGAGGTATTATACCACAAACTATAAAAAAAATCAAGTGGAATACGTGTCTTTTTAAGTCTCACATTCTGACACACATTCCACTTTATCATGTTATTCTTATCTTTTATACCGTTTTTCTGCATTCATCACGCATTTTATCAAAATGGCGGTTTCTGAAATACACCGCAAGATTTACGCTTACGATCATAAGATTGATAATATATACCGCCAGAACGAATCCAACGTTGTCGGAGCTGATCTTTGCTGTGATACCTGCAAGGTAACCAACGATTATGAGTATGATGAATCCGAGGCTCATGGTCTTGGCTGTTTTTGATTTAATATTTCTGTATACTGTGAGTGGCCACGAAAATCCGAAGCAAACAAGCATTACCGTTTCAAGAATTTCTGTCATATTTGTACCCGCCTTTGAAGTTTTTTACATTATACCATTGACAAATCAATATGTCAAATATATAATTAATATAGAATCCATAATTTTAATCTATGATTCGGAGGTCGTAAAATGGAACTGATACAGTTAAGATATTTTCTCGACACAGCCAAGACTCAGCACATCACAAAGAGTGCGGAGAGACTTCATATATCTCAGCCTGCGCTGACAAAATCAATTCGCAATCTTGAAGCCGAGCTTGGCGTACCGCTTTTCACACACAAGGGACGCGGAGTCGTTCTGACAGAGTACGGACGGTACTTATACGAGAAGCTGACTCCCATAATTTCTTCTATAGATAATCTTTCAGCCGAGCTTTCTTCCATGTCCGAAACGGAAAACATGACACTCCGTCTTAGCGTAAACGCTGCTTCTACAGTTGTTACCGAGGCGATAATCGAATACAGAAAGACTCATCCAAACGTCAATTTCCACGTTCTTCAAAACCGTGAGAACGAGCTTTACGATATTGAGATTACAACGGGTATTTCTTACGTTCCGAAGGATTTTGACGAAGAGTTCATATGCAGTGAAAACATTTACCTTGCAGTACCTAATGATGACAAATACTCGTCTGTTGACGAGATCGAGCTTGAACAGGTAAAAAACGAAGGATTTATCAGTCTTTTCGGCTCAAAACAGCTCCGAAATATCTGTGACGGATTTTGTAAAAGATCAGGCTTTGATGCCAATATCGTTTTTGAAAGTGACAGTCCCGATGCTGTTAAAAACATGATCGGTTCAAGTATTGGTATCGGATTCTGGCCCGAATTTACATGGGGCAGGATCTCTGGAGATAACGTAAAGCTTTTAAAGATCACATCCCCCGAGTGTCGAAGAAACATTATCCTGTCATACAAGAATCTGAAAAGCGATTCTTCCTGCGCAAGAGGTTTTTACGATTTTTTAGTGGTATTTTTTAAAGAAAGATGTACCAACGGCAAGTGAACTTTATAATTAGAATCTCCCGCAAGCGTTTGAAAGCGTTTGCGGGAGTTTATTAAATATCTTCCTTTGACGGTCCCGAGATCAGGTTTCCGTCGAAGTCAAACCGGGAACCGTGACAGGGACAGTCCCATGTTTTATCATCATCGTTCCAGTTAAGCTCGCATTTCATATGAGGACAGTATGCATCCGACACATGAAGTACACCGTTTTTATCTTTATAAACTGCGGACTTTTTACCTTTGTATCTTACTATCATTCCATAGTCAACGGGAATATCTGAAGTTTCCTTCGTTTCCTTAAGTCTTGACAGTATAACACCGTCAACTGCTCTTGAAACTGAATCCGTAAGTTCATCTGCCGATGAATTCATTTTAAATCTTGAGGGTGAATATAGTTTTTCGCATTCATTTTTTCTGCCGCATATAAGATCACATAGTAAAGTAGCTGATGTCATTGAAGTTGTCATCCCCCACGTACCGAAACCCGTAGCAACATAGACGTTTTCCTTACCTCCGCTTACACGTCCGATATACGGTATACCGTCAAGGCTCTCGCTGTCCTCAGCAGACCAACCCTTACCTACCGTTACTCCGCTGAAATGTGACAGTGTACTTTTTCTTATTCTCTCGTAGGTGCCGCCGTTTCCAAGTCCCGACACGTGACTTTCACCAGAAACGATCAGCTCGTTACCGAAGCTGCGGTAATTATAGCCGCCGTCGATACCGATATACATTCCTTCGAGAGCTTTATACCCACCGAAAGTACAGACGTGCGCCATTTTCCGATGAAGTTTTACGGGAAAAAGTCCCTTCATATCCAAAAGCACCGGATAATTAGTGGCAATCACCACATATTTTGCTGTAACATTACCATTCTCGCAGACCACTCTGTTTCCGTCAATATTCAAAGCTCTTGTGTTCTCATATACGTCGAGCCCCCCTACAATACCCTTCATGAATCTGAGTGGGTCAAACTGTGCCTGACCGTCAAACCTTGCTGCAAGTTCAACTTCAAATGGAAGTTCCGTTTCTTTCGTCAGCGTACATGAAACTCCGCATCGGTGTGCTGTATCAAATTCCCGCATAACACGCCGCTGTCCGTACAAAGAATACAGATATGCGGGAATCCTCTCAAATGAACAGTCAATGTTCTCTTCTTCTGTAATTCTTTCGTATTCATCTATTGATAATGTCTCTCCGCGCGCATATGCCATGGCACTGTCAGTTCCGAAAGATTTTTCAATATGAGATAATATTTCATCATGACACACCGTAATCTTCGCCGTAGTACCTGTACTCTGACCACCGCCGATACGCTCAGCCTCGAGGAGAGCCGTATGAAGTCCCGCACGGTTTAGTTTGTAAGCTGTCAAAACTCCGCAAAGTCCACCGCCAATGACCACAGCATCGCATTTCAAGTCTCCCGTCAATGTCTTAATTTGTTTTTCGGTTTCGGGATTCCAAATCGTTTTCATTATATTTTCTCCACCCGATATACGTTATCACTGTTATAGTCTCTCGCTTTCTTAAGATAATATACTAAAAATACCTCTCGCCGTAACAAATTTTCAATTTATCTATTTATAAATTCACTTCTTTATGATATAATATTAATCATGATTGTACAGTAGGAGGGAGATTACGGAATCATGAGTAAAAAGAGCATACTTCATAAGATCTCTGATGCTTTAATGAACAAGAAGCACACGACCGCGCTTATCCTTGCCGCAGGTTCGGGAGAGAGATTTTCCAAAGGGTCAGGCAATTTGGAGGGAATGAAAAAGCAGTTCGTTCCCGTACTCGGTGAACCCGTTCTGCTCCGTACCGTGAAAGTTTTTGAAGAGTCAGACCTCATTAACGATATTATAGTTGTTACCGCTGAGGATGATGTTTCCTACTGCAAAGAGCTTCTTGAAGGTAAAATCACAAAGCTGAGAGAAGTGATACCCGGCGGTGCTACCCGTCAGGAATCAGCCAAGGCCGGACTTGAAGCCATCGATCCCAAATCCGAGTACATTGCGATACACGACGGTGCAAGATGCCTCGTTACCGTCGATATAATTGAAAAAACACTGAAGCGTGCCTACGAAACGGGAGCCGCTGCTGCCGCAGAAAGGGCAGTTGACACTGTAAAATACGGCAGTGAAGCAGGTGTTATCGAAAAGACGATCGACAGAGATCACGTATGGCTTATGAAAACGCCTCAGATCTTCCTTGCGAATATGTACAGAGCAGGAGTTTATACCGCAGAACGCGACGGTGCCTCTGTTACCGACGACTGTATGCTTGTTGAGCGTATCGGATTCAAGGTTCACGCAGTTGACTGCGGTCACGAAAACATAAAGCTTACCTATGCTACGGACAAGATCATAGCAGAGGCTATTCTTACTGCCCGTGCGGAAACAGAGAAGGCTGAGGAGGAGAATAAATGAGAATCGGACACGGATATGACGTTCACCGTACCGAGACGGGCAAGAAGCTTGTCATCGGCGGCGTGCATATTGACTGTGAATTCGGACTTAAGGCTCACTCAGACGGAGATGTGCTGATACACGCTCTCGCTGATGCCATACTCGGTGCCGCAGGACTTCGTGACATCGGGTACTATTTCCCCGACACGTCTGACGAAACGCTTAACATGGACAGCCGTATTATTTTAAGACGCTCCGTTGAGCTTGCCGCTGAAAAAGGACTCAGCGTTGACTATGCCGACTGCACGCTCGTAGCGCAGAAGCCCAAAATGGCTCCGCATATCGAAAAGATGCGTGAGGCTCTCGCTGAGACTATGGGGGTTGACACCTCCCGAGTAAACGTCAAAGCTACTACAGAAGAAAAGCTCGGCTTTACGGGAAGCGGAGAAGGAATTGCCGCTCACGCGGTCTGTATTCTGAAAGAATAAAATATCGGATGCTCTCACATCCGATAAGATATATTGAAATCCCGACTGAACGGAAAATCTTCACTTCCCTTTTATTTTACGTCCCGTCCGTCTTTGTCGGGCGAGGTCTGTTTTGAGAGCTTTCGGCTCACTTACAGAATATGATATTTACGTTTCTTTGTGACTGACGCATCACGACGTAAAGTCAGACAAAACGTCGGATAATTAGTAAAGAAAACCAATTATCTCGTTTATAAAACACAGAATACGGATAATCAACGACATATATTTTTTTGGAGAACTCAAAATGAACAACATAAAGATAGCCCCCTCACTCCTTGCATGTGATTTTCTTCATCTTGAAGATGAGGTAAAAAGTGCAGTTGTCGCAGGTGCAGATATTTTCCATGCTGACGTTATGGACGGAGTTTACGTTCCCAATATCAGCTTCGGTTTCGATATTATCAAATCAGTAGTAAGTGTAAGCGACATTCCCGTTGACGCTCATCTTATGATCAAAAAGCCTCAGAATTACATAGACGTTCTGAAAAATGCGGGCGTTTATTCCATAACCGTGCATTCAGACTTTGATACTCCCAACGTTGTGAGACGTACTCTTGAAATGATAAAGGAAGCGGGACTTAAAGCAGGACTTTCTCTCCGTCCCTGCTTCTCGGCAGACGAACTTCTCCCCTACGCCGATATTTGCGACGTGTTCCTCATTATGACAGTTGAGCCGGGCTTTGGTGGTCAGAAGTTTATGAGCGACATGCTCCCGAAGATCAGACGTGCAAAAGAGATCGCAGATGCGGCAGACCACGAGATCTCGATTCAGGTAGACGGCGGAATCGGTGCAGATACTATCGCACTTTGCGCTGATGCAGGTGCTGACAATTTTGTAATCGGTACCGCGTTCTTCAAAGCCCCCGACAGAAAAGCCGCTATTGACGGATTCAGAGCCGCTGTAAAGACATAATTTCCAAGAACTTCCCCATTACAAAAAGAAAGGAGCGAAACGTATGATCAGCGAAAACATCAGAGAACACGTTGAGGTCATAGAAAATTTACTCGAACAGAAGGATTACAGAGTCCTGCGAAGTATTATGAGTGAATATGACCCTGCGGATATTGCTGAGATATTTGACAAGATGCATGAGGATGACATTCCGATTCTGTTCAGAATTCTTCCCAAAGATCTCGCATCGGACTACTTCGTAGAACTTGATACCGATCATCAAATGCTCCTTATATCCTCATTCAGTGACCGAGAGCTGAGCGAGGTCATGGAAGACCTTTTCGTCGATGATACGGTTGACCTTCTTGACGAAATGCCCGCAAGCGTTGTAAAACGAATTCTGAAGCAGACCTCTCCCGAAAAGAGACAAATTCTCAATCAGATCCTCGCTTATCCCAAGGGAAGCGCGGGTGCGATCATGACGACGGAGTTCGTTGAGCTTAAGGCTCATATGACCTTTGACGAGGTATTCAAGCGAATCAAGCGTACGGGCGTTGATAAGGAAACAATCTACACCTGTTACGTTACTGACGAATACCGTCACCTTATCGGTGTAGTTTCGGTTAAAGATTTTCTCATCGCTCAAAACGATGACGTTACCGTAGAAGAGCTAATGGAAACTCAGCTAATCTACGTAAACACAACCGAGGACGAAGAAGCGGCAGCTAAGATACTGTCGAAATACGACCTCCTTGCCCTTCCCGTTGTTGATAACGAAAACCGTCTCGTCGGTATTCTTACCTACGACGACGCTATGGATATTATCGAAAGTGAGGACACAGAGGACATCGAGATCATGGCTGGTATTACGCCTACCGACAAGCCTTATCTCAAAACAGGTATCTTTGAAACATGGCTGAAAAGAATCCCGTGGCTCATGCTTCTCATGATCTCCTCAACCTTTACAAGTAAGATACTTCAGCATTTCGAGACAGCCCTTGCGGCGCAGGCAGCGCTTATCGCGTTCATTCCCATGCTCATGGGTACGGGCGGTAACGCGGGAAGTCAGGTCTCAGTAACGGTAATCCGCGGTCTCAGCCTTGACGAGATTGAACTTAGAGACGTTTTCAGGATACTATGGAAAGAGATCCGAGTTTCACTTCTCTGTGGTATTTCGCTTTTTGCCGTAAACTTCGGCAAAATGCTTCTTATTGATAACGTGACCACAGAAACAGCATTGGTCGTTTCATTAACCGTTCTCGCAGTGGTTATCGTGTCTAAACTTGTAGGAGGTGTTCTTCCATTGCTTGTTAAACGCATTGGATTTGACCCTGCGGTAATGGCGAGCCCGTTTATTACTACCATTGTAGACGCTGTCTCACTCCTTGTATATTTTGCTGTCGCAAGAATTGTACTGGGGTTGTAATTCTGCTTAGATAAAACATTTGACAAACCGCAAAAACAAGTGTATAATTAAATTATTAAATTTTTTTACTATATGGAGGCTATTATGGCACTTTGGAATAACATTCAAAAAGGTTTAAGTGATGCAACCTCTTTCACTGCCAAGAAAACTGTTGAAATCACCGATTCTGCAAAGAATAAGTACAATTTATTCAATCTCAAGAACAAGCTTGAGAAATGCTACGCTTCACTCGGCAGACTCTATCTCGACACAAGACGTGAAGATGTAAATCATGATTCCGAGATCGCAACTATGATCATGCAGATCGATAAGATCGAGGCTGATATTGCGTATATCCAGAAAACCACAGAAAACACAGAAGATGTAGTGGCTAACGACAGCTTTATGGAAGATGCAGAATCTTCAGAACAGTAATTAAGTAAATTTCTGTAACCTTACTATGAAAAAACTGATTTCTGTATTACTCATATTCTCTTTTTTACTTCTTTCTTCATGTTCTGAAACTGAATCTTCAAACTCAAAAAAAGAGAAAAACAAATCTGACATACACGATAAAACAGAGGAATCCGATTCTTCAAATCTTGAATCCGAAGGAAACTTAGGCAGTTTTTTTGAAGGATTAGGTTCCCTTTTCGGAGACTCGTCAGATGTCAAAGAAGAAGAAGAAGAAGAAAGCTCCGGTGAACTCAGTTCTTCTGATGTTCCGGATACTCCGAACATTGAAAAAGAGTACACTATTGCCGATTTTTTATCTTCTGAGCTTATTGATAAACTCAACGGTAGTATCTCCGATGCAGATGTCCTACTTGAAAAGTTTAATGATACACCTGACGATAAAACGAACATATTTGAGAAAAAATATATACTGGATATGCTCATAAATGCCAACTGTATCAAGCTTTCCACAATTGGAGTAGTTATCTCTGAACTCAATACAGAATATGACAGAGTTAAGGACTCTCGTCGAGATAAAATATCCGAAATCATTGATCTCTATACATCTCTGCAAAACGAAACTACGGACCTTTACGTAAGATTGATCAATAAATATGAGGATATTTCAGATGAAATATCCTCTGACCCGGAACTCTACTCTCAGATGGTATCCTTTGGAAATGATTTCAACGAAAAAGCTGCTGCTCTTATTAAAGAACAGCTTTCCGTTTCCAAATCCGGGCAAGCGATGTGGCCTATAATAACTGGTTATATCAGTGCAAACTTCGGAGTACGTATGATAAACGGTGAGAAAAATTTCCACTCAGGTACGGATATAGCTGCTGCGATGGGTACAAGCGTATTTGCGTCGTGTTCCGGAGAAGTTATATCGTGTGGTTATGACGAAGGTTACGGTTTTTATGTTCTGATTTATCACGGTGTTGATTCAAACGGTGACTCCATTGCTACATTATACGGTCACCTTGAAACACTTTTGGTTGAAAAGGGAATGAAGGTTTCAACAGGAGACGTTATCGGTAAAGTCGGAAACAGCGGTATGTCCCTGGGAAGCCACCTTCATTTCGCATACTTTATTAACGGTGATCTCGTTGATCCGGAAAATTATGTCACTCACTAATAAACAAAATCCACAAAATTATAGCCTTGGAGACATCTCAAAAGAGATGTCTCCAAGGCTATTGACAAAGACTAAATCTAAAGTTAAAGGGAATGCGCGGTCTGCGGACCGCTTTTTTGACGAATAGGGAAATTTCGCGCCTTGTGAGGCGCGACTCGGTACACCGTCCCAAGACCCTGCCCCCTTTTGAAAAAGGTCGATCAAAACTTTTTACATTTTGACAGAGTGAGACATTTGTCACCAGTCTGTCTCAATTTTTATAAAAAATCAGAGTGTTTACGACGCAAACATCGTCACAACACTCTGTTTTTATTTTGCTTAATATATGTATCAACCACCTGCAAAAAGCTGGCAACCTGCTCTGCGGAATCTTTCAACCATTTCCCACAAGTCCTTCTCGGGGACAGCAAACTTATCCGCAAGGCACGGGATACAGAGAAAGCTTTCAGCTTCTCTCGCAACAATCTTACGATAAAGTCCCACTTCGTCCCGAGTAAGCTCTTGACTGCATTTTCTGCACTTGATCATCAAAGTTTTACAACCTTTGCGGTAAATACTCTCGTACCGTGAGACTGAACGCGGGGTGCAAAATATTCCTTGTAAGTACCCACGTATTCGCCTGTGAATGCGTCGGTGATCTCAAGTCCCATACCGGATTCATTGGAAAGACCGAAATCTGAGAAGCAGGTGTGAGTATCTGCCCAACCGTTTGAGTAGTTGAAATAAGCAAGTGCATATTCGTTATCGGAAAGATGCTTCCAGTATATGTTCTTGTCGAAATTCTGGTAACCGAGGTGAGCCATCTTATAAGGAGGACGGCACTCGGGGTCCTGATTGATTCTGAGAAGTCTGGGGTTGGTGATAAGCTCAACAAGCTCCTCGTTAAGTGTTCTTACGTCACAACCAAGCATAAGGGGTGTGCCGAACATACACCACATAGAGAACTGTGCGCGGTATTCCTCGTAGCTATATGAGCTTGTGCTTACAAGTCCCTTACCGTTCATACCAACGGTAAGCATATCAAGGTCATTAAAGCATCCCGGAGCACTGTAGCAGAAGTTCTGATCCTGTGTCATCAGGATGTTCTTATATGACTCAAAGCAGTCGCTGATGTCGCCTGTACTGCGATACATATGTCCGCCTACCTCACGTGCCCACTGCTTAGAGTGGTCACCGGTACAAAGTGAGAAGAGGATCTCTCTGCCGGTAGCCTTAAGCGCCATACCCATTCTTCTGTAAAGAAGGTGAATATCAATGTTCGGAGGGATGAAGCAACCGTCGTACTTGAGAAGGTCAGCACCGAAATCGGCAAAGGTCTGCGCGTCAAGATACTCGTGATCAAGGCTTGCGGGGAGGTTAGCGCAGGTTCTGAGTCCTGCACATGAATAGATACCGAACTTAAGTCCGAGTGAGTGAACGTAGTCAGCTACGTACTTCATTCCGTGGGGGAACTTTACGGGATCAGCCACGATTCTGCCTGTGACGGGATCACGGTCGTTGCTTGACCAGCCGTCATCTACAACAACGTACTTGTATCCTGCCTTGTCAAGACCGAGACGAACGATGGCATCAGCGGTTTCCATGACTATCTGTTCATTAATATCCGTACCGAATGTATTCCATGAGTTCCAGCCCATAGGAGGTGTTTGTGCGAGCATAATAATTATCTTCCTTTACATTTAATATCAATATAAACGATTATCCGTGATAAAGCTTCTTTGTCTGGTGCTTTGCTTCCATAGTCAAATTGATACCTAACTTGCGATAGGTGGAAGAGTCAACACCGGAAAGGATCACAGTTGCGTGCGCTTCAGAACCGCGGAGCTTTTCAAGTTGCTGCATGGCAAGTTCTGCTACAGGATTAGTAGATGCGGAAATCGCAAGAGCGATAAGTATTTCATCAGCATGTAGACGGGGATTATGACCACCGAGATTCTCAGTTTTAAGTCTGCTGAGAGGCTCGATAACAACCGGAGGAAGGAGATGGATCTCATCTCTGATACCACCAAGCGCCTTAAGAGCATTAAGGAGAGCAGCCGCGGATGCACCGAGAAGCTCTGTAGTCTTACCTGTAACGATATTACCATCGGGGAGCTCTATTGCCATTGCGGGACCGTCGGTTTCCTCTGCTCTGTCGAGAGCAGCCTTGACAGGACGTCTGTACTCTGTGGTAACGCCTGCACGGTTCATGAGAAGTTCAAGCTTTGAAACTTCCTCACCGTCTGCAGTACCGCTCTGTTTCTTACACAGAGTGTCGTAATATCTGCGAACAATCTCCATTTTCGCCGCTTCGTTTACAGCCTCCGCATCAGTAATACAGTAACCTGTCATATTAACACCCATATCCGTAGGAGATTTATAGGGACACTCTCCATAGATATTCTCGAAAATAAGCTTAAGCACAGGGAAAATCTCAACGTCACGGTTATAGTTTACGGTAGTCTCACCGTAAGCTTCAAGATGATATGGGTCGATCATATTAAGATCGCTGAGGTCAACAGTAGCCGCCTCATAAGCGATGTTTACGGGGTGGTTAAGTGAAAGATTCCAGATGGGGAAGGTCTCGTACTTGGCATATCCTGACTTAATACCGCGTTTGTTATCGTGGTAAAGCTGAGAGAGGCACGCCGCCATTTTACCGCTTCCCGGACCGGGTGCAGTAACAACGACAAGGCTTCTTTCAGTTTCGATGTAATCGTTCTTACCGTAACCATCCTCGCTTGCAATAAGCTTAGCGTTTGAAGGATATCCGGGGATATGATAATGACGGAACACCTTGATACCGAGATTCTGAAGGCGTTTCATGAACGCATCAGCAGCGGGCTGACCGTTGTACTGGTTAATTACAACACTTCCAACGTAGAGGCCGATACCGGTAAAAGCATCGATAAGACGGATCGCGTCCATATCGTACGTGATACCGAGATCACCTCTCATCTTATTCTGTTCGATAGCAACGGCAGATACGACGATAACGATCTCTGCGTGATCCTTAAGCTTCATGAGCATACGAATCTTACTCTCGGGAGCAAATCCGGGGAGAACGCGGGATGCGTGGTAATCGTCGAACAGCTTACCGCCTATCTCAAGGTAAAGCTTACCGCCGAAGCTACGGATTCGCTCCATAATACGCTCCGACTGCAGACTAAGGTATTTTTCATTATCAAAACCGATTTTGAACATAAAGAAACTCCATTTATAACATGCTGAACACTCACGAAAATCAGCTGCTTCGCAGACTTAATGCAGAAACAGCTATCCGTGACTATATTTGTATAAACAACACATATATTATAAATGATTTTCGGTATATTTTCAAGGGATTTTCAAAAATATGAGCAAAAGTTTTTACTATAAAAGGCAACCGATCAGATCGGTTGCCTTTTTTGTTTGATATTTGGTTTTCGATTACGGAGCTGACTTGATAGTCTTGCCGTCTGAGTCCATTGTTACCTTCCAGCTTGAAGTCACAGCATCGACGGGCTTACTTTGTATCGCCTCGGCGATGATCTCAACTACCTGCTCGTATTCGTAAACAACGCCGTTTACAGTCTCGCTTGTCTTTTGAAGGACGATCGTTGAGCCTGATGCCAAAAGCTCAGGCGTAAGACCATTCGGGTCAACCGGAAGCTTATAGACGTAGGTACAACTACCCATATCAATCCAATTAGCCGTATCAACTATAAAACTCGGCATTACACTGGCTCTCTGAACAACGTTGCCCTTTGTATCCTGCCAATAAGTAACGAGTCTGAGACGAAGATACGCGGGAATGTTACTTGTGTTTTGGATTTTCACCGAAGACTTTTTAGTTCCGTCAAACGTTTCAACTACTTTACACGATACCTGAGCCGGAGTAAAGTCATTGTCATAGATTTCGGTACTTTTGTACATAAAAGCCCAAACAACTGTTACGGCAACGGCAATAAATGCAGTTACGGAAACAAGGATAATCAGTGATCTTTTATTTAGAGTTTTCATTAGTTCACCTTAGCCTTTCCGTATACGTTCTTTTCAGGTTCGCTGAATCCGTCAAGCCAAGTGTCAGAGGGGTTACTGTCAAACGTGAAAGTCATTGAAAGAGCGTCTTTCGGATGAGTCTTAGTTTGTGGTTCCCCGGGATCATATCTCCAGCTCCAACCGTCAAGTTCTTTTACCGTGTAAGTGCCCTTAGTAGCTTCGTAAATTGTGGTAGAACCCTTACCGTCCGCACCGCAGGTAACTGTTACGTAAGTTGTGATCTTACCTATACCTGTTTTATCGGGACCGATAACCTCGTAAACGAAGGTCTTACCGGGCTCGGCATTTTCTCTTTCGATCACGATATTGCAAGTATCAAACTTAGCATAGAAGTGAACTACGTCTGCGTTAAGAATGTTTGCGTTGGGTTTGAAGGAACCGTCAGCTCCTACAACACCGTCTGCGGCAGTAACCGGTATAGTACAAGCCTCATCCTTGAACCAGCCTACGAAGGTAGCACCGACACCGCTATGTGTAGAACAACCGATAGACTTACCTGAATAGTACTTCAGAGTTTCCGATGGAGCATCTTCGAAAACGGAACCCGCTTTGTTAGACTTGATTTTTCCGTTACCGATAGCGTGGTAGATAATGGTTGTTTCTTTTTCTTCGTAAGCATTTATAACTTCGATATCAGCGATTTTAACTTTACCACCAAGTAAAATCGGGTCGGTAACAATCGGGACTCCGTTTTCAACAGTTTTTATACTGTAAGACTCTTCAATAAGCTGTTCAAATTTGGCACCCATTGCATATCGCTGAACTTTAAATGTAACAGTAGATAGAACCAGTCCTTCAAGCTCAGTAGTATCGGTTTCCTCGACCCAGTATTCTTCTAAGATATCCTGGTGATTTCCGTCCAGACCCTGAATTACCAGATCCTTACCCAAAGAAACAAATCCTTTATATTTACCGGCTGGATCTCGGCTCGTAATCACTGCGGAACCAATTTCTCTGTATACTTTATTTTCATCATGTAAAAGGAACTCTGCAGAATACTTTCCCTGAGTTTCAATCAGATTATTCATAAGAGTAAGCTTTTGCTCTTCTGTCATTTCATTGGGAAGAATGATCTCTTTTTGAATCGCAACAACAGTGTCTCTCATAAACACCTGCATTACAATATCTTTTCCCTTATATTGTTCACTGCTGTTATTATTCAGAGGATCCTTAGCAATACCCGGATATTTCTCAATGTACAGTTGGGCTTTACCTTCTGCATCAGGATCATCGGGATTACTTGCATAACGGATATCATAAGGGTATATCTCGTCATTGATGAGTATCTTATACAAATAGAAAAACTTTTCGGAAATAAGCTCGTCATAGTACTTAAGAGCTACTGAAGAATAGATCAATGCACTACCAGATTCAGTTGTGTAGAGTTTCAACTCAATTTTGCCGGTTGATGGATTGTATTCCTCAACGTAATACTCAATGAGATAATCATTATACTGACCGGCTTTGGACTTATCAATCAGGTTACCTGCGTTGGGTGAGTTATTTCCTTGCGGAGGGTCGGATACAAAAAACAGTCTTGTTCTGTACTGACCATCAGGAACTTTATATTCACCTGCAAGATTCGTCCAACCATAATTCTGCTCTTCACTATAGTACTTATCATTTCCTTGATTCCGTTCAACCTCACCTGCATCATGATACCAAACACGGTAGGTTGCACCGTTATAAGTTACAGTAACAGGATCTCCACCACTTTGAATATTCTGACTCCTAGCCAAATTACAAAGTGCCTGGAGCTGACTCTGAGAAGTTAGTTTCTGGGCATCTTCAGTAGCACCCATTACCAAAAACATTCTATTAGTAATATCTGTCGCCCAATCTTGCCGACGTCTGGGAGCATGAGCGAATTTCCACTCGATATCCTCTCCTGGTACTGAAATAATATCCTGATAAAGTGTACCAAATGCCTCTGCGTTTAGTTCGGCAAACTGAACGCCACCATCTTCATGATCGGCAGCATAAATTACACCGAAATCAGTACCATCATTAGCATTTGCTGTTTGGTTTGTTACGTTACCATACTCAATATCTTTGGTTATGTTAGCTCCCTTATTGCTAGGTGCTGTCGATCCCGGAGCTGTTGTTTTCCAATAAAGTTCGGGATAACCGTTAGGGAAAAACGAATAATTGGAAGTCGAAGCCTTAGGAAATTCAAAATTCGAGTTGATAATTTCACTTTGGTAGTATACTGTATATGTTGCAGTATGTTCTGTTCCGTCAGCAAGAATCACCTTAAGTGTATATGTTGTAGGTTTATAAGCTGATCCATCCGCATTCTTTCTTGCTTCAACAAGACCGCCATGGTCACGGGCGATATTTACACGACTGTAATTCTCTTCATAAGCTTGGGGAACGATAAATAGGCCGTCATCACGTTTCCATGAGAAAGCCGCACCTTCAAGCTGTTCGGATATATCTTTACCATTTTCATCTGATAAAGCAGCTTCAATGCATCCAGTGGAATTTACAATATCTTTAATATAAAGTTTTTTAGAACCACTTTCCGCTTGCGGAATGTTTATATTAAGACTAAATGTTTGTGTAGTAATATTGGTATCATTTGTACGATATGAATACTGCAATGTGATCGGAGTTTCGGTAGTTTTAAGAGCAACAATTTTTATCCAGCGAGCAGTGAGTCGATTGTGTCCAATAGATGTGCTGTTCGTCTCATTACCATGTACGGTATAATGGATAGCTCCGGATGTATCAACCACATTCCATGTACCGTTGTTACCACTGTCACCAAAATAATATATAACAGACTGACCTACATAGAGAGTATCACTACCATTATTTGCAATTTGTTTACCCAAATTGTTCTGCTGACCAACCGCTGACACCACATAAATGGAGAACCCACCTGTTACGGCTGTCAGCTTTCCGTCCATTACAACGAATACGTCATTTTTCGATATCTTATCCTCGTGCTTATGGCGGAGAGTAAGGACTCTTCCCTCTTCGATTCCGAGGGGAGTCATTTCGATGGATACCTCAACAGGATAATTTTCCTCTGGCTGCCACTGAGTACCGTCAACGTCGTTTATCAGCTTAATATCAAGAGCTGTTATGATCTCTTCGCCCTCGTCAAACTTGAAGCCTTCAGCGGAAAGTGCAAATTCACCTACGGGTGCAACGGAAAGCGTTACGCCTGTCTCGGGAATTTTACCATTGACTGTAACGTTCAACGGGATTCCGTTATATGTGACAGTCGCAGTCTTTTCGATACTCTCAAGACGAACGAGTTCTTCGGAATAATCGATGATTTCATCTTTTAAACTCAGGGGGATTTTGGAGATAAGTTCTGTGGGTACGTTATTCAGAATGTTATTAAACTGAATTGTTCCGTTTGCTGAAACGAGTGCATCATATACTCTCGAAACCGCTGTGGGAATGAAAACCAAAGCTTCTTCGGGAATATATCTGTACGCAGGATCATCCACGCCTTCAATATGGGTGAGATCTCCGAGATCATACCAAAGCTCACTCAAAGAGTTAAAAGACAACTTATCACGATCGATCTCAAACACCTCGTTAAGAAGAACGGCATCAACAGTAATTGAAGGACTGGCAAGAAAAGTGGCATCAAATACAGTTACCACATCGTCTGCAAACTTAGCAAGTTGAGGCTCAACAAGAAGCGAGGGAATATCTCCCTGATATATTGCATAGAGCATGTAAGGGTAATTTTTAATCGTTTCAGGAAGTGTGTAACCTTCAGCCGCTTCAATTTTTACCCAATAGTCACCTGTAGTATCGTCAGTTTTATTGATTATATAATCGGTTACCGTAACCTTTATACTTTTCCCGTTTGCATCTACAAGGTCGGAAGGGAGTAAGGTTGCGTATCCTTCATCACCGTCGTGGTACTCTTCAAACGCTACGGACGTATCAGAGGCAAATACAAACTGATCAATATAATCAAAGTTAAAGGTTGCAGTTGCACCAACCAACGCCATTGGATCGTCCCAAGCATACTCAGTTTCTCTGAAGAGGAATTCCTCGTAATAGCACCACTCTATCTCCTCAGTACCGATAAGATCAATAGGGTTTGTGGGAGGTGTCGGAATCTCCGACCCAAGATTTCCATCATCCTCGCCTTCCGCCTGAGGTACAACAGTCTCTTCCGTCTGCGGTGCGGGATCACCGGATATTCCGGTTACCAGACCGAGCTGCAACGTTTGCGATATAATAGTAAGCGCGAGCATCAGTGCAATCAGTTTAATTTTCATCATTGTTCTCCATTCAGTTTACCGTTTACGAAAAATGGCTGACCCGTATAAAATCTCAATATGCCGTTTACCATATACTCAAAAAGCGCATATGGCAAACGACAGTCTTTTTATATTTTATTTGTCGGCAACAGAAGCCCATGCCTCTGCCGCGTCTTTAAATCCGTTTGCCTGCACTGCAAGACCGCGAACATTTATTGATAAGCATTTATCCGCGAGAGTCACAATGTCGGCATTAAGAGATGCCATTTGAGTCTTCTTATTAAAGGGAACGCTTATATCTCCGCCTGTGATGATGTCAGCGTTACTAATAGACATATTGGGTGCAAGCGCACGGTAGTATACGTGCTTGCCGTCGGCACCGGTAAGATAGGTCCAGCCTTCGGGATTCGTTTCGTTTTTCTTTACGACAGACCACTGAAGCAGTGAACCACCGCTACCGTCGTTTCCGTAGGTGAAGTTATAACCGTCAGAGGTAACAAACTCCGTTGTGATCTCAACGAACACATAGGTAGCCGCTTCGCTTCCATCGAAATCAAGCTCAATGTCTTTTTTGAGGTTAACACCGGGGATGATTATGAAGTTGTTTTTTCCATCCGCAGTAACGAAGTCACCTGTCTCGGTAATGGTAATATCACCGAACTTGATGACTCTCGCGGAGTCATTCCCCTCGTTATTTGTAATATAACGGGCGAAAAGTCCGCCTGTGAAATAAAATGAGAAAAGCGTGAGGCAAAAAAGAACGCAAGCCGCACACATGGGGATATTCATTTTAGCTTTTGCGCGTCTTACTGCCACCTTGCTTTCCTCCTTTCGATCTATTCGTTATTTTCTTCGTTAATTTCGATTTCTGTTTCCGTTTTTTCTTCGGAATCTTTATTTTCTACCTTATTTCCCGCCAAAGCTTCTGTTTTTAAGCGGTTGATCTCGTCGATGATCTTCTGTTTTTCCTCATCGTCCTTCTTTTTCTCGCTTCTGCGGGGAATCTCAATAAGGATTATCGCAAGAGCGATAACGCAGATAGTACCGATGGGGGATTTTATAACGTTGACTACGTCTCCGACGTAGGGAACGTGGAAGATAACCTCTCCCTTGATCTCTTTGAGGTTTACGGGAGCGTCCTCAGCGTTATTGGCGTCACCCTTGGTAGTAACTGTCTCGCCGTCGATCTTTATGATTCTGTGAACGACCAGCATACTGTTTTCCTGGAAGACTACAACGTCACGCTCGGCATAGCTGTCTTTTTCGGAAACGATGATGAGGTCGCCCTTTGACAGCTCGGGTTTCATGCTGTCGGAGAGCACCACTGCCGCACCGTAGCCGAAGGGCATGGGAAGTTTATTTCCAACCAAGCTGTTGGCATTGGCGAGATAAACGTTAAATCCGACAACAGCTCCGCACACGAGAATCAGGAGCAGTCTGAGGATGCTTTTGAATTTTATCGTTTTTTTATTTGACTGTTTCAAGAGTATTATGCCTCCGTGATCAGTTGGTACGTTTCTCTCTGCGGTCAACAATGAGGAGCACCACGATGATCACGAGTGAAGACACTGCAATGGTGATCCAAAGAGCGAGACGTGAGTTGTCGCCTGTCTGCGGGGGAAGAATTCCTATATCCTCACCTTCGCCGTCGTATTCCGCATAGGTTACGATCTCAATGGTAAACGTAAGGTCTTCGTCTACAGCCATATTACCGAGGAGAGTGTCTCTCTCGTCGTTACCGCTTTCGAAAGGCCACTGCCAATCGAGGGTATAGTAGGTGAATCTGCCTGCATCGAGATTTGCTTCGTCTTCGGCAACATCAAGCTTCGGCACGGAAACGTAAGCGTTGGTACCGTCGCCGGTGATCCACTTTCCGTCGTGTCTGCTGAGGCGTGCTGTGATGGGAATGGTGATTCCCGCAGGCTCAAACTTAGCGTTGATCTGCACGTTATACTTAATCGGAACGTTACCTGTGTTTTTCAGCTTGAAGGTATAAGAGTTTTCCGTACCGGGGGCAATAACCTTGTCGCCGTCGGCACTCTGAACGGTGATTACCTGTTCCCCGTTGACGTAAGACACGCGGAATATCTCAACGTCGGTTTTTGTGCTCCACACGGTATTATCGTCGGAGGCTTCAAACCCGGGACGCGCGTTAGGGTTTGCGGGTGCAGGATCAGGATCGGTAATAAGATCTGTTTCGGTTTCTGTCTGTGTTTCAGACTCGGGAGCGGTGTCAGACTCTGTCTGCACTGCCATTGATTCGGAGGAAGATTCCTCAGTATCCTCGGCAGACTCGCCGTCTGTTTCGTTTATAAGGGAAATTGCGCCGCTGTCATCGATATTATATTCGCCCATAATATTGGCGAAAGCGATGGTTGTTGCCGCAACACTTACGAGAAGTACGATAACAAGGAGCCATATCACACGGTGTCTTGCTTTTGCTTTTAAGTTCATTTATTACGCGGGCTCCTTTCGTGATGTGATGTTTAGGGTATCTGCCTTCCCCGTGGGGAAAGGCAAATTGGAGTTTTCGTGTTTTTCAAAACACAAATGGGGGGATTTGTACTTTGAAAAAGACGAAAGTTTTTGAAAAAGATAGCGTTGTTTTTACAGCCTCCCTCCGGGAGGGA
>JAZUBG010000175.1:0-2390 GCA_045638405.1 Eubacteriales bacterium
TGTAACCGAGAGAGATTCTCTTTCTCTCAACGTCAACATCCTTAACGAATACGTGGATCTTGTCGCCTACGGATACAACCTCTGCAGGGCTCTTGATTCTTCTCCAAGAAAGCTCTGTGTTGTGAACCATACCGTCAACACCACCGAGGTCAACGAATGCACCGTAAGAAGTAAGGCTTCTTACCTCACCGTCGAACTCCTGACCAACTTCGATAGAAGCCCAGAATGCCTCTTCCTTAGCACGTCTCTCCTCACGGAGTACGGCTCTGATGGAAGCGTATGCCTTCTTGCGGTCAGCCTTGATCTCGATGATCTTAACCTTCTGAACAGTTCCTACGATTGTCTGAAGCTCAGCATCCTTGGGAACACCTGTGAGAGAAGCGGGGATGAATACCTTAACGGAGTCGATGTTGATGATAACACCGCCCTTAACAGCCTCAACGATCTTACCCTCAAGGATCTCACCGGACTCAGCAGCTGCAACGATCTTGTCCCAGTTCTTGTCGGAATCGATTCTTGTCTTGTCGAGGGTTGCGATACCGTCGATGTCGCTTACCTTGATGACCTTAGCCTTTACGGTGTCACCAATGTGGAAGAGCTCTTCGAGCTTGGCCTGAGGGTCGGTTGTTGCTTTATCGTAAGAAATAACGCCTGTTGTCTTGTAGCCGAGATCAAGCTGGATCTCGCCTGCGGAAACGGCTGTTACAATACCTTCTACCACATCTCCCGGATTAAGTGTCTTCATTGAAGCTTCGAGCATTTCAGCAAAGTTTTCATTCATCTGCTCATTCATTTTTGTAAATACCTCCTGTATTACACTGTCAGGCGTTGATGCGCCCGCAGTAATTGATAATTTTGCCCCGTAGGGGATTTGTATGGTTGGAAGCTCGTCCGCACTGCCGATAAAATACACACTGGGACATACTTCCCTCGTCACCTCAAAAAGCTTACGTGAGTTTGAGCTCTCTTCGCTTCCGATCACCAGCATAATGTCGGACTCCGCGGCAAGTTCTCTCGCTTCAATCTGCCTTTTTTCCGTAACACTACATATTGTACCAAAAATTAATGGATTTGTATATACCTTTTTGATAATTTCTAAAGATTTTTTCCATTCTGAAAGCTTTTGTGTGGTTTGAGCTGCCAACGAAATGGTAAGTTTGCCAAATTCTGCCGAATTTTCGGACTCGGTGAAGGCTTCAAGTTCTCCTGAATTCTTAAAAGTAAGCTTTTCACCCTCAGCACAGCTCATAATACCTTGCACCTCAGGATGCTCCGATGCCCCGATGAGCATAAATACTTTACCCTCTCCCGAGTTTTCACGGGCAATGCGGCGTACCTTTTCCACGTAAGGACAGGTACCGTTAAGGAGTGTAAAATTCGGATATTCCGCCGAAACAGTCTCAAGGCGCTCTACAACATCTTTAAGCTCTCCGTGAGCTCTGATAACCACGGTAACGTATTCACCGCAACTCACACGTTCGATTACCTTGTCGATCTCGCTGTATGAGATGCATTCTGCACCGCGGGAGGCAACGTCGCGGAGGTAGACCTCGTTGTGAATTATATGTCCGAGGGTGTAGACTTTCTCACCGTCTTTCTTATTTTTGAGTGCTTCCTCAAGCATTCCCGTTGCACGGCGTACACCAAAACAAAAACCTGCGTTTTCGGCAATTCTGATATCGGTCATTCTGCACTCTCCCCGTGGACGGCTGAAGGGATCATTCCGTTGCCCTCACCGTACTTCAGCTCACAAGCCTTGGCAAAAACGTAGCGGGTCGCACCCTCGTAGTCCTTCTTGCCGTCAACCTCGAAGGGTATCTCGTCAAACTTTATAAGCTTACCGAAGATGACCTTGTTTTTACGGAAGATCTTTGTTCTCCCTGCCGCGCCGTCAATGAACACGGGAAGAACATCCGCCTTTGCACGGTAAGCGATCATGCCGACACCGCCCTTTACTTCAGTCTCACGGGGATCGACGAACGGATGTCTCGTTCCCTGAGGGAAGATGCCGACTACCTTGCCCGACTGAATTTCGGAAATGGTACGTTTGATGCTGGTGATGTCCGCACCGCCGCGGTTAACGGGGAACGCACCGAGAGCGGAGATAAGCTGTTTTAAAACGGGGATCTTGAAGAGCTCCGCTTTACCCATAAAGAACACCTGTCTTGTTGAAGCGATCTCAAGGACAAGAACGTCGGAGAAGGAGGTGTGATTACACACCAGGATACACCCTGTCTCGGGGATATTTTCAGTACCTTCACAAGAAACTCTCCAGAGTCCTCTGATAGGACGGTGGAAAACTTTATAAATAAATCCGAAAAAGCTCATAAATATACCTTTCGTTTGAATGCTAAGTGCAAAATGCAAAATGATTTTTTAATAAATGTGGA
>JAZUBG010000176.1:0-2576 GCA_045638405.1 Eubacteriales bacterium
GAATAAACTCGATGGTGAAGCAGGAGCTCCATGAGAAACGTTTATAGAAAAGATCAAATTGTTATATTACCATCGGAAATATTTAAAATACCACACTTCCAATGTTGATAACAGTAAGTCCTCGACGCTTTGCTGTAGTGGAAAATTGATAGGCACCTCCCCAAGTATGTTCAATGAAGCAAATACAATAATCAGATTGTCCGATCATCCAATTGTTACGTCGATGAATAGCAAATCTCTGTGGTCCGCTTTCTATTCCTTCCGGGTATATACAGAATTTAGAAGGCAAGTTATTTTTTGTTTTAACAGCCGGAAGGTATGCCAACACTACCGATATTTCAATGTGGGGGTACGACTCTTGAAGTGCGATTAAATATTCAAGTACAATTTTGTCAAAATTCCCTTGATGTCCTACGTAAAATTTCTCTACACCTTCATGAATAAGCTTTTCAATAGTATTTTGAAGAATATTTTTATCTAATCCGAAACAATCACCGTGACCGAAAAACGTGCAAACCATACTTCGTTCTCCTTTATTTGTGGGATATATCGTAATTATAACACAAGTTGCTCAAAATTGCGATATATCCCACACGATATATCGCAATTTTGGGTAAAATTACATTGTATATATTAAAAAGGAGGAGTGTATCGTGCGCACGAAAGAAGCTATAGCCAATAGAATACTTGAGCTATGCAGTGAGCGTAATATCGCTTTGAACGAACTTGCGAATATTTCCGGTGTTTCTCCTTCTACAGTGTACAGTATTCTTAATGAGAAAAGCCAGAATCCCGGTGTAGTTACAATTAAAAAGTTATGTGACGGTTTTGAAATCACGTTAGGTGAATTTTTTAACACTGCTTTATTTGATACATTGGAGCAGGAAATTAAGTAATCTTTTCCTCGACGATATATTTGTCGGGGAAATTTTATATTCTAAAAAACAAACAGTGCTGTCACGCGACAGCACTGTTGTTTTTTAGTTTAACTGCTTTTTACTTGATCTCGAGAATAAACTCGATGGTGAAGCAGGAGCTCCATGAGAAACGAGGCTCGCCGCAACCGATCTTGGGGAGGGAGTCGTAGTTCTCGTGAATATTCGGGAGAGTACCGTAGATCATGTCGAGGAGGTATTCCTTGATCTCGCGTGCGGTATCTACAAAGCCGTAATCGTAGAGACCCTTGGTAGCAAAGAATGCAACGTTGAGCCATGTAAGACCTCTCCAGTAGTTCTTATCGTGACCGGGATCGTCATATGCAACGGAGGGCATACCGGGATAGAACTTAGTGGTGTCGCGGGCGATACGATGCATAGACTCAGCGCGTTCCTTGGAAGCTGTACCTATGAAGAGAGGCATGAAGCTTGCGGGGGAGAGAACTGTGCTGAATTCGCCTGTGTGGCGGTTTCTGTCAACGTATGCACCGATAGACTCGTCGTAGAGGTTGTCTTCAACGATCTTTGTGAGGCTTACTTCTTTTGCCTTCCAAGCTGCGGCAACGTCAGCACCTTTACCGAGGATCTCAGCCATTTCTGCCATTGAACGGTAGAAGAGGATCATGTAGCAGTTGAGGTCGATGGGATGAAGTTCTACGATAGGCCATCTGTCCCAGCGGGGAGAGTTATCCCAGCCGGATTCGTAGCGGGCTTCCTCGTAATCGTTCTTTTCAATGTTAGTTTGAGCGGAATAGAAGAACATCTTACCGTCATAACGCTCTCTTGTGAGGAACGCCTCGTACTTAACGGAGCGATCGTAGTTGCGGCGGAGGAAGTCCATATCCTGTGTGCGCTTATACATTGTGAGAATACCCCAAGGGAATACGGGGGGCTTACCCGCGTTGTCTGCAAGGAAACCTCTGAGGGTAATAACGTCTGGGAGCATACCGTTTTCGCACTGGAATTTAGCGTAGCAGTCAACGCTGTTCTGAGCAAGAACGCTGTCATAACGAGAAATTGTCATTCCGTGGAATACTGTGTCCCAGTTCCAGAGACCGGGGCAACCGAGCCAGGGAGAAACAGCGGGGATGTCACCCCAAGGCATATTTTCCTTGTTGAGAGTGTTACCTGCGATAATGTCGTGAGCACCTGCCATGAGTGCAAGGTCTCTCTCTGAAAGCTTACCTTCGTATTGGCTGAGCCATTCTTCTTTGGTGAGTGTGTACATTTGTTTGTTTCCTTTCGTAGTGTGACGATCAGTTTTGTTTATGTCAATTATAGCACAAAAAAATCGGTTAGGCAATAGGCACAGAAGAAATTGCGATTAATTAAACCACATCGAACACCGAAGGCGAGTAATGCGTAGAGAAAGAATTTTGAGTATAGAATAATAAAGATTCCACAAGAATCGTTATGACTCATGAGGATTGCGGAAACATTGAAATTTCGAAATTTTTATGTTATAATATGCTTGCAAGAATGTTCTTACTTATGAGGTGAAGAATGAACAAGAAGTTTTACGATATTGCATTTAGTGAATCTCTAACTTTTTATACTTATGAACTATATTGCTCTCCCGAAGATAGAGAAATCGTTAATTGCACAGAAGAATTTTTTAATCAAGGTTTTTTTAAAGATTCA
>JAZUBG010000177.1:0-18826 GCA_045638405.1 Eubacteriales bacterium
TCAGCTTGTGAACGGATTTCTGTCGAAGAAATATAACACAAAGTATTCAGTTGCGTTATCACTGTTTGCTTCGTGTATCATCAACTTTGCCATGACCTTCTGCACAGGACTTGGAACCATGAAATATCTTTGGTTTATCAACGGTGCTGCTCAGTCAATTTTGTGGTCATCGCTTATCAAGACCCTGTCAGACAATCTGTCCGACCGCAAGCTGTCACGTGCTATCGTGGTTATGAGTACGACCGTGGCATCGGGTACACTTCTTGCATACGGTATCGCGGCGCTCTTTTCCGCGCTGAAGCTTAAGTGGACTGTTATCTTTTACGTTGCTTCCGCAGTGGTGGGTATTGCAGGTGTCCTTTGGTTTATAGGTCTCGGTAGTATGAATAATAATGAAAAAGCTTCTGAGATCGAAAGAAATTCTCGAGGTAAGCTTAAAGTCACCCCTGTACTGCTTTTCGGTATTTTCGTTATCCTTATATCGGCTGTTGCAAACGGATTTATCAAGGACGGAGTTACCACGTGGGTGCCTTCAATTCTCAAGGAAGAGTTTGGAGTACGCTCATCAATTTCAATTATCGTTACACTCATTTTACCTTTGCTTGCCATATTCGGTTCTACGGTCGTAACTACACTCAGAAGAAAATACAAGAGTGAAAACGTATTGAATGGTATTTTTTATCTCGCAACTACACTCCTTGTGGGAGTGCTAATACTCACCGTGGGATTCAAGATCCTGCCCGTAACTCTCGCTTTGTTTGGTGGAATCGCGTGCCTTATGTCATCGGTAAATAACGTTTTGACAAGTGTTATCCCCCTTTATTCGAGAGATAAGGTGGATTCCGGATTTATGGCGGGACTTCTCAATACATTCTGTTACGTGGGAAGCACACTCAGTACCACTCTTCTCGGCAGAATAGCCGACAAAAGCGGTTGGGGGGACGTATTTAACTGCATATTTATTTTCTCGGCGATTGCACTCATTATGTGCGTACTTGCTGTGATTATCACAAGAAAAGGCGGAACTCTTACAGGCGACAGCTCGGTGTCTGACGCTGAATGACTGTGATATATAAAATACAGGACGGTGAAAATAATGAAATCTTACGAGTCACTTCCGGAAGGATACGCGGAAATATTCAGCGTCGACCTTCAGAAAAATAAAAAAATTGCGCTCCTCGTAAACGGTGCTGCATTCTTGATCGCTGTCATTATGGTAGCTGCGGGTCTTTTGTTCGTTCCCTTCTCTGAAATGTTTGTAACGGACGGAGGAGCTTTCATAATTCTTGTAAGATTCTTTGCTGTGGCTGTTTTCAACATAGCTTACATAGTTCTCCATGAGGCAGTTCACGCTGTAGTGATGAAACTTTGCGGAACGAAAAAGGTGAAGTTCGGATATACGGGGATTTACGCATTTGCGGGAAGTAATGACTACTATCCAAAACTACCTTATATAACGATCGCACTTGCTCCCGTAGTGCTCTGGGGTGTAGTATTCGGAATTGTAAGTCTTATCGTTCCGACAGAATGGTTCTGGGTTGCGTATATTCTGCAAGTGTCAAATATTTCAGGCGCAGCAGGCGACTGCTATGTTACGCTAAAGTTCATGAGTATGCCCGGAGATATTTTAATAAAAGATTACGGTGTGGGAATGAAGGTGTATTCCGCACACGGTGACAAATAAGTTGAAAGGATGTTCAGTATGTCTGAAATAATGAATATAATCAGAGAAATGTCGGGAGAATGTTCCTGCGGCCTTTACCACGGTACCGCGGTTAAGGATATTCGTATCGGAAGCGGTCTCGTTCACTCGGTAGGTAAGATACTGAAGGAAAACGGTTTTTCGAAAAAACTGCTTCTTGTAGCTGACCGTAATACCGTAAAGGCGGCAGAGGGGATCGAAGACAGCCTTGAAGGATTTGAGGTTGAACGCAAGATATACGACTTTATCCGCGTTGCCGAGATGCACCACGTACGTGAGCTTGAAGAGATGATAGGAGGGAGAGACATCGATATTCTCTCCGTCGGTACGGGTTCGGTGAACGATCCTTGTCGTCTTGCGGCTGCAAGACAAGGCAAAAAGTTGTGTATTTTCGCTACCGCGCCGTCAATGGACGGTTTTGCGTCTGATACCTCTCCCATAGTTGACGGAGGTTTTAAGTCAAGCTACGCCGCGAAGAGTCCCGAGGTTATTATCGGTGACACTAAGATCCTCGCGTCAGCTCCGTCTGAGCTGAAAAGTGCTGGATTCGGTGACATGATCGCGAAATACATCGGTCTCGTTGACTGGAAAATATCGAATATTCTCACGGGTGAGGTCTACTGCGAAAAAGTAGCAAATCTGACGAGAAGTGCTGTTGACGAGCTGATGAGTATGGCTCACCTTGTTACGGCGAACGACGAGGAGACGGCAGGTAAGATTTTTGAGGCCCTTCTTAAGACGGGTATTGCCATGAGTTTTATGAAAAACTCCCGTCCCGCAAGCGGCTCCGAGCATATAATTGCACACCTTATCGAATGTGTTCAGCTTAGAGACGGTATTATTCCAAACTATCACGGTGAGGATGTTGGGGTTGCAACTCTCGCAATGCTGAAGTTTTACGGAAGTCTTGCAGATGCGGAATCAATCATCGCTCACAAAGAAAACGTAAACTGGAACGAAGTGCTTGATTACTACGGTAATATGCGCGAAGAAGTTGCGAAAGTAAATATTCCCAAAACCATTACCGATGAAGTATCTGCCGAAGTACTTGCAGATAACTGGAGCGAGAGCAGACGTATTATACGTAGCATACCCTCATACGAAGAATGTCTTGATGCTATGAAGAAGGCCGGATGTAAGCTTACTGTGGAGGATATTGGTAAACCGCAGGAACTTTTTGACAACTGCATAAAATACTCTCCCTTTATGAGATACCGTCTTACATTGCTGAGACTCACAGGAATGATCAACTAACAAAAGAGTAAAGTTTCGGGTGACAAAGGACAATAAAACAGCCGATACGGATTTAATTCCATATCGGCTGTTTTCTATTTAAACCGTCTTCAGTGATAAGTAAATGCAACTTTTCCTTTGACCATACAAAATTTGCAAAATCCGAGAAGATGATTTAAAACTGCAAGTGAAAAATTCATACAAAGAAAAACTCAAGTATCAATACCACCACGGGGCATACCACCGCGACGGTAAACATACTTTTCCCAAGGGCTGAAAGTATAATTCCTACGGCAAGTGCTGCGAGTCCTGCTATTGGAGAGGCAGTGGAATCGATTATGGCGGGGACCGTCATCACCGCGAGAGTTACGTAGGGTACATAGTAAAGAAAGGAACGTACCGTTCGGTTTTTGATCTCACGACGTAACAGTATAAGAGGGGTAACGCGGATAAAATAGGTCACCGCTGCCGAGATCAGTATGTATATCCATATATTTCGCATAAAGTAAGCCCCCCGGTTATTCGCAGTCTTCGTCAGACGGGATGGGACGAATGATAGCCGCACACAAAGAAATGATTACGGTGAGAATGATCGTTTTTGTGCCTGAGGGAATATTCTTGAGAAGCGTAAGTCTGTCGGCAAGTGTGCTGAGAATAAAACTGAGCAGAACGAGGACGGCAATCGTCTTGTTTTTTACAGCGGGAGGCACAATAATCGCAATAAACATACCAAACAGTGCTGTGCTGAGAGCACTTACCGCAAAATAGGGGAGGATACTTCCCATCACAACACCGAGTCCCGTACCGAGCGCCCATCCTGGAATGGCAACGGCAATAGCTCCGTAAGCATATGCGGGCTGAATGCTTGATTTGCGGGCGACGTTTATTGCAAATATTTCATCGGTGAGATCAAATCCGATGAGAAGCCGGTGATAAAAAGGTGTATCTTTTGAAAACTTCTGGCTCATAGTACACGACATCAGAAAATACCTTGCGTTTGCTACAAGAATCATAAGAGCCATTTCAAAGTAGCCTGCATCGGAAGCTACCATGGAAATTGCGGCATATTCTCCGGCTGAGGCGTTGTTTGTAATACTCAGCACTACTGCCTGCAGGGCGGTGAAGCCTACGTTTCCTGCGGCAATTCCGAGAGCGAAGGCGACGGCGAAGTAAGCCAGAGAAATGGGAACACCGTCTCTCATTCCCGTGAGTAAAAGCGATTTTTTATTCATAAAGTCTCCAAACTTGCGGACAAAAGATATTTGTAAAAAAACAAGTATATATATTTTACTATCATAGCTGACGGAATGCAATATTTGATGGAGAAATTTTGCACTGTTTATTAAAAATTTTCATACTTTGCCTCACATATTGCAAAAAACGTTAATAGCTGATATAATATAAATATATGTAATACCAATTGAGCAGCGGGAAAGGAGGACTTGCCGTGAAGAAAAGAATTTGGAAAGCAACTGTGTGTGCGGTGTGTTTCATTTTTGCAGTGATATTCAGCATAAGCATTTATTCGGACGGTAAGGAAAAAGAAAAGTCCCGTATGTTCGTCTGTGCGGAATCGGTGGGAGATGCGGGAAAGTTTGACGGTATCAGTATTCCGTCAGGTGTTAAGTTCTTCTCCTCATTTGAAAAAGAAACAGAAAAAAAAGAAGAAGAGACTGATACGGATGAAGACCTGACGCCTCTCGATGAGAACGCCGAAGAAAGCGAAGAAGAAATAAAGAAGCTTGATCTGCCGACGGCTGAAGGGGCTTCTCAGATTATGTACTCAACTCACAAAGGCCGTGAATATATCAGAGCCGGAAAGGTTTCAAGCGCTGAGAGTCTTAACCTGACTTTCGATCTGTCCGGATACGACGTGAGACCCGCCGGCGGGGTAATGGGAATCGGTATTTTCGCTCAGGGGTCTGATAACAGTGAGGCGAAATACTCAAAAACTGTGATTAAGCTTGAAGTTTCCGACGGAGAAGCAAAGTACAGTTTGACTTTCCCGATTGCGGCAAATACTCCCACTGTGATATATTTCGGGTGTGATGATTTCATTGAAGACTTCCGCGTTGATGTGCTGACCGTTGAAGCTATGAGTAATGGAAGCTGTAAGCTGTCATCGCTTCGACTGACAGAACCCTTTGTTGCCGAAGAAAGATCACTTTCTTTTGCAAAAAGGAATAACTGTGTTTGGATGTCCGTGCTTGAGGGACGGGCAAGCCTTACAGGTGACAGTGTAGTTCTTGAAACATCAAATTCCGAGTGTGTGTTGGCAGTTGGTACGGAGTCCTACGGTACTCCGGGCGATGAATACGTAAACACTGTCAGATACGTTGAACTCGGAGCTGCTGAAGGACATGGTGCGGTTGCTGTGGAGGGGGCGAATACGAACTCTGCGGGAGGATCGTTCAGGAATATTGACGGTGAGGGAAAATCAGTATTGGTAAGATTGACCTCTCCTGCTCCCCTTGGAAATGTTTTTGAATTCAAGAGCAGTACGGGTGAGAACTTAACTTTAAGTAATATTTGTTTTGTTTCAACCAAGGAAAAGACCGAGGATGCTTACCAGCCTCTTACGACTCTGTCTGTCACTGACGGAATACTCCACGGAGAGGGAAGCCTTGACAGCGCAACCGTTAAAGAACACAGAAAGAAAAAGCTCTGTGTTTATATGGTGCCTGCTATCGGCGGTGAGCCTGTGATGATAGGAGAAACGGGAGTTGCCACAAGATTTTCCTTCGATATTTCCCTTGAAAACTATCCTCATGCCGTGTCTGACAGTATGTTCTACGTCGGTATTACCGATTCTGACGGTAAGGTTTACAAAACGGGTGAAGCTAAGTTTGTGTCTCTTCCCACTGTTACATGGGATGACCGATCTGTATATGCACTGTCAGGTGTGGATCCCATAGCCGTTTACGAATCAGGCGCATCCACTGTAATGGTGGACGTTGACATAGCAAAGCTTACGTCAACGGGAACTACCGGAAGTACCACGGTCACTTCCGGTGGATACGTTTACGGATTCAATAACAAATATTTAAGCGAACTTGATTCGAGTATGGATTTCTACGTGACCTCCGACGTTTCGGTATATCTGAGACTCGTTTGCACGGAGGAACTAAGATCCCGTCTTGACGGAACGCTCCTTACATATACCCTTACGGGGGATGAAGTAATACTCCGTTCTGATACTGCAGAAGCGGTGAATATGTACTCAGCTCTTACGAGATTTCTTTGCGGAAGGTATCAGGGGATCAGTTCTATTGTGCTCGGAAACGGAGTAAACAGTGAAAAGCTTACGGGTATTCCCACATCGGATATTTACAAGTACGCTTCCGATATTGCAATGGCAGCAAGACTTGTGGGAGGGAACGCTGCTGTGACTTCAGGGGCGTTTGTTACCCTTCCTATTTCTACGTGCGGAGGAGAGTCATTTTCCGCTGAGATGCTATCATCTCTTGTGTCAGAGAGACTTTCTCGCCTTGGTCCCGTGCCGTATGCCCTTATGTATACTTCGGATAAGTGCGAATATCCCGTTGCCATGTCAACGATAATGAATTCCATTTATCTTAACGGAACGGCGGGAGTCAGCTTTAACGTGTTCTGTTACGAGCCGACCGAACAGTATGACGGACTTACGGATACTTATAAGGAACTTTGTGACAGTGCATCCCAGACAAACACCGTAAAAGTGTTCCTGTCTCAGAAGAGACTTGCTGAAAAGCTGCCTGTTGAGGCTCTGAACGGGCTGAAAAAAGATATGATGACGGAAAATTCTGTGCTGATCGATGCGGAAGCGATCCCGCTTTCAAGCTTCGATGTGAACTCTGTCAAAGGCTCGGCATTTATGTGGGACTTTACGTCTGCGGGCAGCAGACTCGGCTGGATCCCGGGTTACGGAATATCGGCAATGGCTACAGTCAAAGAGACACCCTTGCTTGACCCGTCGGAGACGAGAGTTCTGAGATGCGTTACCGAAGACACAGAAAACAGCGTTGCGGGTATTATGCTTTGCCGCTATCCTATGCCCATTAACCTTGGAGACGCTCCGTACCTTGAATTTGTTTATAAGTATACGGCCTCTCATCCGGTAAAGACTGTGTTCGTATTCGGTAACGGTGAGAACAGAGCTGAATTTTCCGTTCCTGCGGAGATAGTCCCGGATGAGGACGGGAAATACCGTGTGATATGTGACCTTTCGGAGTTTTCGGTACATTCAGCTACGTCTTACGTAGGTATTATCATATATTCGGACGAAAAAGTTACCTTCGACTTGACATCGGTTCGTGTCATGAGTAAAACACTCAGCAATGAAGAAGTAAAGAATCTTATAACTAAGCTTCCTGAAGAAGAAAAAACACCGATCCCGACAGCTAAGATCGCTGTTATAACCGCAATATTCGTAGTCTTGCTGATAATAGCAGTAAGAATTTTCGTTGTTTTGAAAAGATACGACAGCAAACTTGTAAATGTGGTAAAAAAGAGAAGAAAATATTAAAAAAACTATGGTATGTAATTTTACATACCATAGTTTTTTGAGTTTATACCTATTCCGTCAAGGTTTACGACAACTCTTTTTTGATAGTTTCGATCTCTTTTTTGTCAAGCTCCAGCTCAGCATCTATTTCTACAATACGACCTTTCAGTGATTCGATCGCTTTTATCTGCTCTTCCAGTTCGGCATTCGATTCCGAGATCTTTTTTTGGATAGTCTCTAACATTTCTGCGTCAATTCCGGGATCGTTTAATTGCTCTTCCAGTACATTTCTGCTCTCTTTTTTTAGCTCACATTCAATTTCTCTTTGTATCAGCTGAGAATTGAGAGTATCTCTCAATTCTTTATTTACAGCATAGTTTATTTCAAGTACTTCGAGTTCGCTTAATTTTTGTTCGAGTTTTTCTTTGATGGTCTCATCCGGATCTTCTTCGGTGTTTTCAGAAGATGTAACACTCTGAGGCTTGCTTTCTTCGAGAGCTTGACTATCGGAATTGTCAGGCATTTTTTGACACCCGAATATACATAATGCAAGTAACAGTATTGTTGCTGATAAAACGAGTTTTTTCATGATCATTCTACCTCCATATATAATATCTTTCATAATTATAATATCATAAATACGAATATTTGTCAATAGTAATCAAAAAAATAGAAAAAATCGATTGATCTTGTGCGATTGACAGGGAAATTGTTACCCGGCATAAAAGATTATTATCGTTGACAAACCCGATATAATTTGGTATAATAATATAATGAATAAATATATCTTAAAATGTGCTGACTGTGCACTAAAATGACTACTTATAACGGAGAAATCAGAGTTGAATAATAATGTTACAGACATAATTACCGAGAAAAATTCTGCACGGAAGCTTTCCGCGGTACTGCTTTCGGTGTTCGTTGTTATATTTTCCGCATTAACCTTTGTTTCAATGCGGTTTGCTATCGTTTTTGCATTGGCTCCGCTTTTCATCGGTGCTGTTGCGTGCTTATCCTGCGTATTTTACTTTTACAGAAATCCGCTGGCAGTAGCACTGCCTTTCCTTCCATTTGCAGTCAATCTCAGTGCACCTGTCTCTACACTGGGGTGCGGTTGGTTGATACTAATATGTTCTCTTGTCATCTTCCTTTGTATGCGTGGCAAATTAGAAACCTTCCCGACTCTCATTTGCGGAGCAACTGTCTACGCTCTTGCGGCGGGTGCTGCATTTATTGCATTTATTGTTTATGTGTTCGGGACGGTTGAGAATGCTGTCGCTGTGTTTGGTGAGTTATATAATGTGATTATCTCTGCCACATTTGCGGAACTTGGTGCTGAGATGGTCGCCATGTACATTCAGATGTACGATCAGATCGTTATGTCACTGCCCGCAGTTTTTGTGGCTTTCGGCCTTCTTGCCATGTGGCTGACAAAATGTTTTATTGGATTTATAGCGCAGACTGTTACGGGAGAAAAGAATGTGTTCGGTAAGAGCTCTCACGCACCTAAGGGACTTGCTCTGGTTTATCTCCTTATTTCAATGGCAGCGATATTTTTTACGTTTTCAGATGCTGAAACGTATTTTGCTATGAATAACGTGCAAAGTGTTCTACAGTTTGTATTTATGTTCGAGGGTATTTCAGCATTTCTTTTTGAGAGAAATCCCGCTATGAGCCGTGGGAAGTTTATCGGTATAATCGTTGCAACATCAATTTCGATGCTTATTATACCGTCCTTTGCTGTTATCATTATTGCATATTACGGAGTACTGAGAACTTTTGGCAGAAAAAAAGCCGAGACATTAAAAAGATAAAAAATCGATAATTGTGTTTATGCTTTCACATATTTAAAATCATATCCAAAGTTTTATGCCGCTTTGCGGCAGAATGGTGGTTAATATGAAAAAAATCATGAAATATGTCAGAACCCATTGGCAGACTGTACTGACTACGGCATACACGGCGGTGCTGTTTGCTGTATATATTATAGCCGCTGCAAAAGGATTGCCGCATCTTCTCAGATTTGGAGTTCTCTTTCTCACGATACTTATCGCGGGAGTTGTGTTTATCAATTTTGTAACCAAGCGGTTTTCCGTAAACGCAGGAGAAGTCAAGGACAGAAACGTCCTCAGTAAGGTGGCATTTGATGCCATCGATCGTATGGATTCACCCTCACTTATGTGCCGTGTTGACGGCCGTATGTTCTGGTGTAACGAGGCGCTTCGAAACGTTATCGGAGACGGCAAAAAACCGTACGGTAAAAATGTGGCTGAGATTCTCGGAGCTTCTCACGAGAGAATCAGAAATGCTCCGATTGAGGACGGCCTTGCACTTGAGTTAGGCGGTAAATATTACATTGCAAAATACAATCCTCTCAAATTTGATCGCGGCGGCGGGCTTATTGTTCTTACCGAATCTTCGGAACTTAAGACTATGGGGGACGAACTTGAGCTGGTTCACGAAAAGTTGGAGGATACTTCTCCTGTCATCGCATACATTCTTATTGACAACCTTACTGAAATGGTGCAGTACGACAGCGATTCCTATCGTCCCGCTACTGCAAAGATTGATGAAGTACTCAGAGAATGGGCATCTGAAGCTAAAGGAATCATTAAGGAATTTGAGAGAGACAGATACGTCTTCATATTTGAGAAAAAACAGCTTAACAGATTTATTGAAAAGAAATTTGATATTCTTGACAAGATCCGCGAAATCCGTGTAGGTGCAGAGCAACTTTCCGTTACGGTATCTGTCGGAATATCCGCGATATACGGTACGTTTTCCGAGAGAGACCACGCGGCACGTGCGGCACTTGAGCTTGCGCTCAGCCGAGGCGGAGACCAGGTAGTTGTCAAGACCGACGATTCCACAGATTTCTACGGCGGAAGAACCAAAGCATCGGGAAGACGTAACAGTGTCCGCTCAAGAGTTGTATCAAACGAGCTTATCATGCACATTTCCCGCTCCTCCAACGTGCTGATCATGGGACATAAGTTCCCCGATTTCGACTGTATCGGTGCGGCTGTCGGACTTGCGCGAATTGCGATGTTCTGCGGAGTTGACGTAAATATCGTAACCAACGTAAACGACGAAAACGTGGCTCTTTGTATGAAATCCCTTGAGGCTCTTCCCGAGTACCGTGGAGTGTTTGTGTCTGCCGACGACGGTCTTGATCTCATGCAGACGGGAACGTTCGTTATCATGGCTGACGTTAATAACATGGCCATCGTGGAAGACAGTTCCATCGTCGAAGCGGCTGAAAGATATGCGGTTATCGACCACCACCGAAAGACTGCCGAGTTCAAGAGAGATCCTATACTCGAGTATATAGAACCCAAGGCATCAAGCGCATCCGAGCTTGTGGCCGAGATGCTTGAGATCATTCTTCACAGGCAGATTCTCACACCTGCCGAAGCGAATTTGCTGCTTTCGGGAATTACCCTTGATACCCGTCAGTTTACAAGAATGACGGGGGCACGTACCTACGGTGCGGCACTTTATCTTCACGATTCAGGTGCTGTTCCGCAGACAGTTCAGGAGTTCTTTAAGTCCGAGATCGGTGACTATAAGAAGGAAGCCCGTTTCCGTTCCAACGTAGTCATCTATCGTCACGAGCTTGCTATTACCATCTGTGAAGAATCTGACGGTAACGGAGCAGGGGACAAGATAATTGCGGCAAAGGCTGCAGAAGGACTTATCGGAGTGCGCGGAATCAAGGCGGCGTTTGCGATCGTAACGGTCGGCGACACAATGCACATTTCTGCACGTTCTGCGGGCGAAATCAACGTTCAGCTCATTCTCGAACGTCTTCGCGGCGGCGGACATTTTGATACCGCAGGCGCACAGCTCAAGGGAGTTACTGCCGAAGAGGCGGTTCATCAGCTTAAAGGTGCCATTGATGATTACTTTGAGCAAATGAAACTCGAAAACGTAAAAGACGGCAAAAAAATAGCCGATAAATAACAAAATACAGGTTGGCAGACACTGTTCTGCCGAAGAATTGGAGAATAATTATGAAAGTTGTACTTCTTAAAGATGTTAAAGGTCAGGGTAAAAAAGACGATATTGTAAACGTATCCGACGGATACGCAAGAAACTTCCTCTTTCCGAAGGGACTTGCGGCTGAGGCTACAAATACCGTACTCAACGAAATAAAGAATAAAGAAGCTTCCAAGGCTCACAAGATCGAGGTTGATAAGGCGGCGGCACGTGCTGTGGCGGCAAAACTTGATGAGGTTAAGGTATCTATCAAGGTTAAGTCCGGCGGCAAGGACGGCGGAGGTAAAATGTACGGTTCCGTAACTGCAAAGGATATTGCAGAGGCACTTGCAGCTCAGCACAAGATCGAAGTTGACCGTCGCAAGCTCGTAATGGAGCCTATCAAGGCGTACGGTGCATATACAGTTGAAGTTAAGCTTTATCCTGAGATCGTAGGTAAGATCCACGTTTCTGTAACAGAGGCGTAAAGGGGGCAGGTATCAAAATCGGTGATACCTGATCAAAACTACAGTTGCCGAAAGGCGGAACGGAGGGTACAGTGAACGGAAATCTTAATGAGGAAATGGGCAGACGAATGCCGTTTTCTCTTGATGCTGAGCAGTCGCTCCTTGCATCAATGATGATTGATCCCTCATGTATGGATACTATAGCTGCTCTTGTGAGCGCTGACGATTTTTATCTTCCCGAGCACCGCGAGATTTTTGCCGTGATGCAGAAGATGTATCTGAAGAGTAAAAATATCGACGTTGTAACTCTTATCAACGAGCTTATCGTAAACGGTGTTTACGATGAGGCAGGCGGAAGAGAGTATCTCAGACTTATAGCGGAAACAGTACCTACAGCGGCAAATGCCAAAGATTACGCCAAAATCGTAAGAGATAAGGCGATCCTCCGTCAGCTCATCGGAGCGGGAGAGGCTATAAGCGAAGCGGCTTACACAGGAGATGACGAAGCGGAAACTCTCGTTGAGTTTGCAGAATCCAAGGTGTTTGCCATTGCAGAGGGAAGAGAAAATAAAAATTTCGTACATATTCGTGACGCTCTTGTCATGGTGTACGACAGACTTAAAAACTTAGCTCAGAATCCCGAGGCGGTAAAGGGTATGCCCACGGGTTTTACCGATCTTGACAATGTTATAGTAGGTCTCGGTAACTCGGACCTTGTACTTGTCGGTGCCCGTCCCGGTATGGGTAAAACCAGCTTTACAATGAACCTTGCAACCGCGGCTGCGGGAAGAATGAAGAAGACCGTGTGCGTTTTCTCTCTCGAAATGTCAGCCGAACAGCTTGCCAACCGTATGCTTTCAAGCGAAGCACAGGTAGACAGCTATAAGCTCAGAAGCGGTCAGCTTGAGGAAAGCGACTGGGATGCAATTGCTTACGCTTCCTCACGTCTTTCCGAAATGGATATTCTTATCGACGACACCCCCGGTATTACCGTAACGGGAATGAAGTCAAAGCTTCGCCGTGTCAAGAACCTCGGCATGGTAGTAATCGACTATCTTCAGCTTATGCAGGGTGATACCCGTACTGACAACCGTGTAAACGAGGTCGGTGAAATCTCCAGAGGACTTAAGCTTCTTGCAAAGGAACTCAGCGTTCCCGTTGTTACCTGCGCACAGCTTTCCCGAGGCCCCGAATCCCGTACAGACAAGCGTCCTATGCTGTCTGACCTTCGTGACTCAGGAGCCATCGAACAGGACGCGGACATCGTAATGTTCCTATACAGAGACGAATACTATAACGAGGACTCAGGCTCCCAGAGTGTTGCCGAGGTAATCGTTGCGAAAAACCGTCACGGTTCGGTAGAGCGAGTCAAGCTCGGCTGGATCGGACAGTATACGAAATTTACAAACTTATCAAACACTGAGGCATGACCTCGTAAACATTATGTTAAACAGAGTTAAAAGTTCTGCGGATGTAAAAAAACTGTCTGAGACAGAGCTTAAGCTTCTCGCAGATGAAATACGCCGTGAAATCGTGAAGGTTGTCGCCAAAAATGGCGGTCACCTTGCCTCAAACCTCGGCGCAGTTGAACTTACCCTTGCGATGCATAGGGTATTTGATCTGCCGAAAGATAAGATAATCTTTGACGTAGGTCATCAGTGCTACGCGCACAAGCTGCTTACGGGCAGAGCCGACAGATTTCATACGCTGAGACATCTCGGAGGTATTTCGGGATTCACCAACGTTGATGAAAGCGAGTACGATACCGTAACCGCAGGTCACAGCGGACCTTCCGTGTCTGCGGCTTTAGGTATTGCCTCTGCCGAGGCTTTGAAAGGTTCGGATGCCGTGACCGTTGCGGTGGTAGGGGACGGTTCATTCACCAACGGAATGATATTTGAGGCGCTTAATAACTGCTCGGGCAAAAAACTGAAGCTTATCATCGTACTCAACGACAACGGAATGTCAATTTCCGAAAATGTGGGCGGTCTGCCGAAGTATTTCTCGCGTATCAGAACGAGCGAGGGATACTTCAACTTCAAATACTTCATGAAGAAGTATTTTATAAAGCTTCCTCTTATCGGTAAAGCGGGTGTCAAATTCGCGGGACGTGTTAAAAACGCAGTGAAGCGACTCCTTTTCAGCGACAATATCTTCGAGTGTCTCGGGCTTGAGTATCTCGGCCCCGTGGACGGAAACGATATAGAAAAGCTGACAAAAGTGCTGACCGAAGCATCAACAAGAGAAGAGTGTACCGTAGTTCACGTAAGAACGAAAAAAGGTCTTGGATACGAGCCGGCGGAAAAGTATCCTCACCGATACCATTCTGCCTCCCCCTTTGACGTTGAAACGGGTGAATCCGCACCCTCTGTGATGACCTTTACAAATGCTGTTTCCGAGACTATATGCTCTGCGGCTCAGAGAGACGATAAGATATGTGCTGTCAGTGCGGCTATGACCGACGGCGTGGGACTCGGCGGTTTTGCCGACCTGTTCCCCGACAGATTCTTTGACGTGGGAATTGCGGAGGAGCACGCCCTGACCTTCTGCGGGGGATTGTCTCTTGCGGGATACCATCCAATCTGTATGCTTTATTCAACCTTCGCGCAGAGAGTGTACGATCAGATGTTCCACGACATCGTACTGCAGAAAACGCCCATCACCTTCTTACTCAGCCACGCGGGACTTGTGCCCGGTGACGGAATCACCCATCAGGGACTTTTCGATATTCCGTTGTTTTCGTCGATTCCCGGAGTGAATATCTATTCCCCCGACGGATATGATGAGATATGCGAGCTGATAAACAATTCTCTTCACGGCAAGAGCGTTGACATCATCAGATACCCCAAAGGCCCTGAGGCAAGCTACGACAGAAGCTCGTTCAAGAGACTCGGCGACGTTTACTACAGCGTCCCCGAAGGTGCGGAGTGCGTGATCATTACCTACGGCAGAATGAGCGAGACAGCCTTCAAGGCGGCAGAGCGTTTTGACGGTCGGGTCGGTGTTATCCGCGTGTCGAGAATCTTACCTCTCCCCATAAACGAGATACTTACAGCTATGGGTGGCGTTAAGTGTGTTTATATTCTTGAAGAAGGTATGCGCCGCGGCGGCTTTGCCGAGAGACTTTCGGCTCACTTTATCGAGCGTGAGGTTTATCCGAAGACCGTTATCCACGCGGTAAACGGAGAGTTTGTGTCTCACGGAGGCCTCGGCGAGCTTTACGAGAGATTCGGTTTTACTCCCGACGAGGTTGCCGCAAGGATTAAAAAACTCATTAACAGTTAAGATCAAAACGGGAGTAAGGCGAAATCTCCCGAAGAAATACAGCCGAAAGGCACAAAAGAACGAGAGGAGAATATCATGAAGGAAAAGGTTATTCTTTTTGATGGAACAAATTTTGACGGATTCACAAAAACCAATGGAAATCCTGTGACCTGGGATCTGAAGGATGGCGTGATGACCGTATCTCGTGGTGGCGGAAATATCGTTTCTAAGTATACCTATGGAGATGCGCATATCCACGTGGAGTTTAATCTTCCCCATATGCCCGACTGCTTTGGTCAGGACAGAGCAAACAGCGGCGTTTACGTTCAGGGTTGCTACGAGGTTCAGGTACTTGATTCTTCCATGAACGAGATTCCCTGCGACAGCGATTGCGGAGCTTTTTATAATATTGCAGCTCCCCTTGTCAACGCTTGTATCGGGCCTGAAGTGTGGCAGACATATGACATTATTCTCAGAACAGCCAAGCTTAACGAAGACGGAACTGTAAAAGAGCACGCTGTGATGACTGTGCTTCTCAACGGGCAGGTCATCCATAACAACTTTACACTTCCGAGAAATACTCCCGGCGGAGCTTACAACCACGTTGTAGAAAAAGGTCCTCTTCTTCTTCAGGATCACGGAAACCCCGTAAGCTTCAGAAATATCTGGGTACAGCCTCTTGACTAATATAGGAATGGTAAAACTAATGAAAGATAAAGTAATACTTTTTGACGGAAAAAATCTTGCTCCCTTTATGGGATACGATACAATGGTGCTTGCTCCCACCGGCAGAGCGGGCGAGTGGCCTGTTCGTGACGGTGCAATCACTGTAACAAAGTACGATATGTACTCAGAGTATGAGTACGGTGACGCTCACGTACACGTGGAGTTCAATCTCCCCGATATGCCCGATAAGGATGGCCAGGACAAGGCAAACAGCGGTCTTTTCATCCACGGATGCTATGAGATCCAGATCCTTGATTCATCCATGGTGGAGACTCCCAACGAATACGATTGCGGTGCGCTTTACGGAATTGCAGCACCTCTCGTTAACGCTTGCAAGGGTCCCGGCGAGTGGCAGGCGTTTGATGTATTTATTCGTGCGGCTAAGCTGAATGAGGACGGAAGCGTAAAGGAAAACGCTGTAATGACCGTATTCCTTAACGGACAGATCATTCATAACAATCTTGAGATCCCCCGTCATACCGCGTGCGGTGTGTATGATCATGTAGTTGAAAGAGGGCCTGTGTTCCTTCAGGATCACAAGTGTCCTGTAAGCTTCAGAAACATTTGGGTTCAGCCGCTCGACTGACTTTGGTGAAAAAATGAAAGATAAAGTAATACTTTTTGACGGCAGGGGTCTCGACAATTTTTATGAGTTTGATGATGACCGCCCCGATATTACAGGGAATCCCACAAATTGGTATCTTGCGGATGGCGCAATGACGGTTAACCGTTACAATGCCGTAACCGAATATGAGTACGGCGACGCCCACGTTCACGTGGAGTTCAATCTCCCCGATATGCCCGAAAAGAGCGGTCAGGGCAAGGCAAACAGCGGTCTTTTCATCCACGGCTGCTATGAGATTCAGATCCTTGACTCCTACGGCAAGGAAACAGTCGCTGATGATGATTGCGGTGCAATTTACAAAATCGCCGCTCCCCTCGTAAATGCCTGCAAGGCACCGGGCGAGTGGCAGAGCTTTGACGTATTTGTCCGCGCTGCGAAGTTGAACGAGGAAGGAAGCGTTGTAAAACACGCTGTTATGACCGTGTTCCTCAACGGACAGCTTATTCACAATAATATTGAGCTTCCGAGACACTGTGCCTGCGGCAGATACGAAAAGATCGTTGAGAGAGGCCCTGTGCTTCTTCAGGATCACTTCTGCCCCGTAAGCTTCAGAAACATCTGGGTACAGCCCTTAGATTAACAAGTAAAAGTGCAAGGGGGACCTTGCACTTTTTGCTTATAACGGAAAAACGGAGATAAACATGAACGAAAAAGAAATGTGGAAAGCCTTTTGCGAGGAAAGCGGAGTACGCGAGGACACACCGTACGAAGCTTGGGCGTTCGGCGACGACAGCGACAAGCTGGCAAGTCTTGTGAAAGACGGAATAAAGACGGGGACGTCCTCAGCGTATGAAATTTATGAGCTTGAAGGGGAGCCTATCCCGGTTGAAGGTGAATATAATGTGATCCTTGACAGCAGAGAGCAAGCTGTTTGTGTGACTAAAACCCTAAGAGTATACGTTGTGCCCTTTTGCGAGGTTGATGCCCGTCACGCGAAACTTGAGGGTGAGGGAGATCTTTCCCTTGAGTATTGGCGGAAGGTCCACGAAGCGTTTTTCAGCGCTGACCTTGCGAATTCAGGACTCAGCTTCAGCGAAAATACTCCCGTCGTTTGCGAAGAGTTTGAACTCGTTTATCCTACTGTAGCAGACCGCTGTCAATGAGCATATACTTTTAACAAAGCTAAGCGAAGATACGCTTATACATAGCTTTGAAAGGTGAAAGTCTTAAAATAACGTAAGAATCAGACTTTCGTACAGTATTTTCAGACTGGAAAGGTATGGTCACAAAAATGAAGATCGTCCTCGTAAAAAGTCCCAGGGCTCTTGCACCGCTACTCAGAAAATTCTTCAAAATAGATAAAAAGCGGAAAAGTTAGAAAAAGCAAGAAAATTGCTTGATCAAAAAAACGAAAATCCTTCTCAATCATGGGAAGGATTTTTTTTACTTATTTTTTATTTGGGTTATCCGATAGTCCGATAAAATAGTCTGCCGAGACTTTGTAAAACTTACACAGTTTGATGAGATCGTCAATTTTCAGTTCCGCACGTCCCGCTTCGATGTGATTATACCCTTGTTGTGATTTGTTTAGTATACGACCGAGATCTGCTTGTGTCAGATCCCTGTCTTCACGTAGATTTTTCATTCTGGTTCTATAATCCATAATATCACCCATTTTTTTGATTTATATGGATAATTGTACAATACTCAAAAATTGAGTATTGACATTTACTCAAAGATTGAGTATAATATGTTATGGATATATGCTTGAAACAATAATCGTGTTGTTGGAAGTGTGATTTTAACTAATATATAATTAAATTTACGTGGAGGATAATTATGAAAATTGCAATTTTGTGTATCTGTGTTATTTTAAATGCAGTGATAACCGTAACATTAAAAAACAAGGGGATTATGTTAGGTGGAATCCCTACTGCGATTCTTTTTGCATGTACGATTGGTTTTGCGGGATTTCTTTGTAAAAAGTGGGATGAATGGAAGAAGTGATATAGGCGAAATATATCAAGTATAAAAGTTTGTTTTTTATTTTCGGCGTGTGCCGATATAATAATTTTATTTTTTTAGAAAGACTGTAAGCCTGTAGGTTCATATTTTATGGTTACAGATTATGATTTAAGAAATACCACCCCCGATAATTTGAATATAGTAGGTGTCGTTGACGCTGAGGGTGATGTAATCGTACCTATGAAATATGCTGTTGTGGATGAAATAAATGATCGTTATATTAAAGCTTGTACGGCAACTGAGATAACTAATAATAAAGATGAAGCTCTTATTTATTCTTCGGATAAGATGTTTTCTGTTATTCCCAGTGATGGTGATGTTTTTTATAAGGGAAAGTGGGTAGTATATGATACTACTACCGGCAAAAAAGTACCCGATGCAGA
>JAZUBG010000178.1:0-8641 GCA_045638405.1 Eubacteriales bacterium
CCCAAGCGGTAAGCTTGGGGACGCTTTTTGTTATAATTGACAATCGCAAAAACGTAGGTGTCATATAGTGACATACCTATGTGATACATAATTATGCCAACACCGTATAAAAATCGGCGGAGGAATTACCCTCTGCCGATCTTTTAATACTATCTTACTTAATGATCTCGCCGTAGCACTCGCCGAATGCGCAAGCAGCATTGGACTCGTCCGTATCGATGTGCATAGCAGCAGCGAAGTTGGGGTTAACTCTTACAACAACGTCGCCGAATGTTGTGCTTCTGCCGCAAGAGTCGATCTTAACGGAAACGATCTCCTTGTCAGATACGCCGAACTCCTCAGCATCTGCGGGAGTAAGGTGGATGTGACGTTTAGCAGCGATAACGCCTACGGGGATCTCAACTTCACCTGCAGGACCTACGAGCTTACACGCACCGGAGCCTTCGATGTCGCCGGACTCACGAACGGGAGCTGTAACACCGAGAGTACGAGCATCGGTGAGGGAAACCTCAACCTGAGTTGCGGGACGAGCGGGACCGAGGATGATAACGTTAGGGATAGACTTCTTGGGGCCTACGAGAGTAACTCTCTCTTCGCAAGCGAACTGACCGGGCTGGGAAAGGGGCTTCTTCTCTGTAAGGGTAGCGCCTGCGCCGAAGAGAGTTTCGATATCAGCAGCGCTGAGGTGCACGTGACGTGCGGATGTTTCAACAAGAACTTTAGCCATTGGTGTATGTATCCTTTCTTAATTAAGAAAATATTTATCTCTGTCTATTATACACCTGTCGCAGAGTTTTGTCAACAGAAAAACAAATAGCACGAGAAATATAGTAAAAGTGCACCACCCCCACAGACAGGGGAGATCTGTGGGGGAAATTCTTTCACTTACGCAAGTGTTTCAAGATAAACGGTAAATCTGTCAAGTATCACCGCATACTCAGCACGGGTGATGTATCTGCGACTTTCTGTTTCTCTGTTATATTCACCGATCTGAAGTGTATTGTTGTCACAACCCTTGATTATTCCGGTTGCTACTGCCCACTCCCAAGCGTCAACGAATTCGTTTGCATTGGCTCTGGGAATACACTCGTAATAGCCGACATATTTTCCGAGAGTATTAACATTCTCTTTTATGGTGTCGTAATTCCAATCGCCGAATGTGGTGAGGTCAATACTGTCCGTTACTTCAATACCCATATAGGTTGTGACATAGTAGTATAACATCAGAACAACGTCGCTGCGTGTAGCAATACTTTTAGATCTGTTATCCAAATGGCTAATATATGACTGTTCTACGCCGTCTTTGTTTACCATGGGGAAATACTCACTGTTAAATCTCCCATATACAATTTTAGAATCCGGGAAATCGGATGATGAAGCAGTAATCCATGTACCGTAATTGATACCGCATCTTACAGCCCATTCTGAAGACTGATAATACCATTGATCCTTTAATTCGACCCAATCATTAAGTTCTTCGTCAAGATATAATTCGTTATTATTTAATGTACCTTTGTAATAGTTACTTGAATATTTTTTGTCAGCAATACGGTATAGAGTTTCGATAACCTCAACTCCGAGTATCTCCCCTGTCGGCTCAAACACTATACCACCGGGTGTGCCTCTGCCGATCATAAGGCCCTTTTCGCTGATCTTATTAATATTTTCGTAAGCCCAATGGGTCTCGGCAACGTCCGAAAAGCTTGCAGCTGCGGAAGGAACGCACAGTGCAATTAATGTTGACAGCAGAAGCGTTGCTGCGATTAACGTTTTAATAAATTTCTTCATAGATGCCACTCCTTATTCTATATTATTAATATAATTCATAAAACGATCAAGTATCACAGCGTACTCCGCACGGGTAATGTACCTGCGACTTCCTGTTTCTGTGTTATACTCACCGATCTGTAAGGTATTATTGTCACACCCCTTAATTATGCCGGTTGCTACTGCCCATTCCCATGCGGCAACGAATTCCGTTTCATTTGCACGGGGCATACAGTCGTAATAACCGATATGTTTTCCGAGAGAATTAACACTTTCTTTTACGGTGTCGTAGTCCCAGTCTGAGAATTTGCTAAGATCAATGCTATTTTTTACTTCAACATCCATGTAAGTGGTAACGTAATAGTACAGCATCAGAACAACGTCGCTGCGTGTAGCAAGACTTGTAGACCTGTTTTCCAAATGACTTACGTAGGTTTGTTCTATGCCGTCCTTATTTGTCATGGGGTAATATTCACTACCAAATCTTCCGTATACAATTTTTGAATCTGGGACATTAGATGATGAAGAAGTAATCCAACTACCGTAGGTGATACCGCATCTAATAGCCCATTCAGAAGACTGATAATACCATTGGTCCTTCAGTTCGACCCAATCGTTAAGATCTTCGTCAAGATATAATTCGTTATTATTATATATACCGTTATAATAGTTATCAGAATACTTTCCGTCGGCAATACGGCAAAGAGTTTCGACAACCTCAACTCCGAGAATCTTCCCTGTCGGCTCAAACACAACACCGCCGGGTGTTCCTCTGCCGATCATCAGACCCATGTCGCTTACTTTATCGATGGATGGGTAGGCCCAGTGAGTCTCGGCAACGTCAGGAAAAGCAGCGGCGAGTGCCGGACTGCACAGTGACGTGAGCAAAGTTAATGCAAGAGTTGCCGCAAAGAGCGTTTTTATAAATATATTTTTTCGTTTCAAGGTTGTTTCCTCCTTAACAGTATGGAAAAATTCGTTATTTCAGCATATTCTCATTGCTTTCTGTCTATTAGACGAAATAATATCGAAAAACTCCCGCAAAAGTGAAAAAATGTTTTTTCAAAAAAACAAGCCCGACACGTCGGACTTGTTTTTGATTATGTAAAGCTATTTAACTTAGATAGCCTGTCTCCGACTCACGCATTCGGCACCGGCTGAGGCGTTCTTGTAGGACCTGCGTATATCTCGATTCTAACATGACCGTATTTTGACGTAGAGAATCTTGCGCGGTCGATACAGAGAAGTCTCGGATGCAGCGTTGTAGTATTGAAGTGAATATGGTACGCGATATACATCTCTCCATTCGGAGTTTTAAAGAATGAATGATGTCCCGGACCAAATGCATCAAAGGTGTATGTAAGGAATGGCTGTGCTTCGATCTTTTTAAACTCACCCATTGGGCTGTCGCTTACAGCTATTCCGAGTCCATACCATGCCTGACCGTAATCACTGCCCGAATAAGTCAGATAATATTTGCCGTTATACTTTACCATTTCCGGGCCTTCTACAGTACCGATCCTCAAATCGTTCTCGCCAAACTCCCACTGCTCGTCGGGAATGATAACACGCTTCATCGTTTCATACTTTGGTGTTACAATATCATCTTCAAGCTCAATAACGTAAATACCGGCAGGACCGTCAGTATATCTATGCTTATTGAAATAAAGATATTTCTTGCCGTCGTCATCAATGAATATATCTCCGTCGATATACATCGGAGAATGATCGCCGACAAGTACACCATCCTGCTCCGGACTCGGGAGAATATAATTTTCTTCGGGAATAAAGGGACCGAGAGGAGAATCCGCTACTGCAAAGCCAAGCTTATAATTAACCGTCAGTGCCATGTAGAACTTGCCGTTATACTCAATAACGTCTGGTGCCCAATAGTAGCCGGACTGAGTTTCAAATCCCCATACAGTACCAATGCAAAGTCCGCGGTTTTCCCAGTTTACAAGATCGGTAGAGCTGTAAACGTAGTAGCCGAGACCTGCAGAGGTTGAATAGCAGTAGTAAACTCCGTCATGGTAGATCACACACGGGTCGGCTGTCTGATCCGAAACAAGAGGATTTACATAGGTCGAACCCGTATAGGGCTTCTTTGTGCAATCAGAGATGGTGATGCCCTCGCTCATGCCGTCCTCGTAGTTGTTGTCGGCATAGCCTGCAAGTGTACCCTTTGCTTCAAGCTCAAACTGGAACTCCGGCCAGGGTTCAACACCGTCAGCGTCATCAAGGAAGTAGAAGTTATATGTTTTATCTACCTTTTCAACGCGGATGTCGGAGATGAACTTGCCGTCCTCAGTGGGCCAGTATATAGTGTCTCTTGCAAGGCGGATCATCTTAATATCGTCAGCATCGGACGTGTCAAACTCATAAAGACAAACCTCGTGGTCGCTTGTGAACATCGCGTATCCAACGTAGCCGTCACCCGACTTTGCCGCACCGAAGACGATGGCAGATTTTGAGAAGGGTAAATGTTGCGCTGAGTGCAAGTCGATGGTATAGTTACCTTCAGCCTTGGGATTTTCCTTTAAATCAAAACGGTCAAGCGTCAGTCCGGGTTCTTGAACAAGCACACCCAGCTTATGTAAAATTGAGCCGCATTCAAAGCGTCTCATTACACCTGTCGGTTTGAAGGTTCCGTTGGGATAACCGTTGATCAGACCCGTTTCGGCACACTTGAGAATAAATTCCTCAGCCCAGCCGAATGTATCAAAGTCCGTGAACGTGGGAACGTCATCTATCTTATTGTCAACACGAACGTATTCGAGAAACTTGACGCAAACCTTTGCAGCTTCACTGCGCATGATAGAATTTGTACCCTTGAAGTAATACTTTCCGTTTTCGTAATATCCGTTGATGAGTCCGGTCTCGCACGCCCAACTGAGATGCTCATAATACCATGCATCCTCAGAAACATCGGCAAATTCAGCCTTTACCCTTGGTTCAGGCTCACCTGCAATACGGTGAAGTACAGTTACGAATTCAGCACGGCTCATAACAGCTGTTGGCTTGAACTCAGTTTCTGTCACACCTGTCATAATACCGTTTCTGTAGAGATATCTGGTGTCTTCGTAGAACCAGGAATCCTCCGTTACGTCTGTAAACGGAAGTTCCGTGGCTGATACAGCAATACTTGAAACCAGAGATGTCAACATAGTGACCACAGCAAGTGATACTATTAGTTTGATGATCGTCTTCATAATATTTCTTCCTTTCATTATTTGTATTTTTCTATGAAATATTATAGGATTACTATACCATATGTTCATACAATTGTCAACGATATTTATATTGATAATATGTTTTTGTCTATAGTTTACAATGACAAAATTATAAAGTTAAAGCGGTGCGTCCGTCGGACACACCGCTTATTTATTAACTTAGATAACGAACTGTTCCATGTATCTCTTGCTGAGAATAAGGGAAGCTTCAACTCTGTCCTTAGAGCCTTCGAACGCCTTGTCCTCAACCTCGATGCAGGTGTAACCCTCGTAACCGATGTCGGTAAGAGCGGATACGTACTTGCCCCAATCTACGTCGCCGTAACCGGGAAGCTTGGGAGACATCCACTTAAGAGGAGTAGCCATTACGCCGTAATCATTGAGTCTGTCACGATAGATCTTGATGTCCTTGTAGTGAACGTGGAAGATCTTGTTCTTAAACTCGTAGATAGGCCTGATGTAGTCGATCATCTGCCATACGAAGTGAGAGGGGTCATAGTTAAGACCGAAGTTGTCACTGTCGATGATAGAGAAGAGCTCTCTCCAGATAGCGGGAGTTGTAGCGAGGTTCTGTCCGCCGGGCCACTGATCGTTTGTGAAGATCATGGGGCAGTTCTCGATAGCAACCTTAACGCCCTTTTCCTCAGCAAACTTGATGATTGCGGGCCATACCTTCTTGAACTCTTCGATGTTGTCTTCAACAGTCTTGTCCTGCATTCTACCAACGAATGTAGTAACCATGTTTACGCCGAGAAGGGAAGACATGTTGATAACCTTCATGAGGTGGTCGATGCTTGCCTGTCTCTTTTCGAGGTCAGCATCCATTGTGTTGGGGTAGAATGCGAGAGAGGAGATCTCAACGTTCTTCTCAGCACAGTAGTTCTTTACGTACTCAACGTACTCAGCGCTTGTGTCGTCAACGTTGATGTGGGAAACACCCGCATAACGTCTTTCAGCCTTACCCTGAGGCCAGCAAGCAACTTCAACACACTCAAAGCCCATCTTAGAGGCTGTGTCGATCATTTCCTCGAAGGAGTAAGTGTCGAGGATAGCACTGACGAAACCTAATTTCATAATATTCCTCCAAATTACCTTACGGCATTTTATCACTTTTAATTATACTTTATTTGAAGTCAGTAGTCAACAGTTTTTTGCAAAATCACAGCTGATATCTGCCTTCGATAGCGCGGCGGAGGGTAACCTCGTCCGCATACTCAAGGTCTCCGCCGATGGGAACACCGTTGGCAATTCTTGTTACCTTGATTCCGAGGGGAGAGATGAGCTTGGAAAGATACATAGCCGTAGCTTCACCCTCAACCGTGGGGTTTGTGGCAAGAATGACTTCGCGCACGTCCTCGGTGTTAAGGCGCATCAGAAGCTCGCGTATCTTCAGGTTGTCGGGAGACACACCCTTCATCGGGGAGATCGCTCCGTGAAGTACGTGGTAGGTTCCGCTGTAATGTCCCGTATTTTCAACGGCGATAACAGCACGTGGATCCTCCACTACGCAGATGACGGAATGGTTCCTGTTCATAGACGAACAAACGGGGCAGAGCTTTTCCGCAGATATATTTTGGCATCTCTCACAGAGAACCAGATCACGCTTTACTGAGAGTATAGCTTCGGCAAATTCCTCTGCCTCGGCTTCCGTGAAGTTCAGCACACAAAATGCGTAACGCATTGCAGATTTCTTACCGACTCCGTCGAGTCTGCGGAACATATCCGAAAGCCTCTCCAAAGGTTCAATATGTTCAGCCATATCAGAAGAGACCGGGAATACCGGGCATATTAAGTGAGCCGGTGATCTTGCCCATTTCTTCGTTATTTGTGGTGGTTACAGTCTTGATAGCCTCGTTTACAGCTGCAACGAGAATATCCTGAAGTGTTTCAATATCGTCGGGATCAACGATGTCCTCGTCAAGCTCAATGTTCTTGACCTCAAGCTGACCTGTGATCTTTACGGTAACAACACCGCCGCCTGCCTTGATTTCATATTCTCTGGAGTCGAGGTCTTCCTGGAGAGCCGCCATATCCTCCTGCATTTTCTGAGCCTGCTTGAGCATGCCCTGCATATTTGTGGGGCCGCCGCCCATACCCTTGGGTAATCTTGCTTTCATTTTATTTTCCTCCGAAAATTGTATTTATGTTTAATTAAATTTTATCAAAATTCTTCGATCTCGTCCATGAGAGAGCTGCCGCTGTTTTCTTCAGCCTTGACTTCGATCTTTATTTCGCATCCGGGACGTGCCGCCTCGCAGAGAAGGAGCGCGTCGGTGATGGACTGCATGGAGTCGGCGTCAGAAAGCATCTGTGCGTAAAAGCTGTTAGCAACGCGGATGACCGCCTTTGAGCCGTCCTTCATAACGAAACAGCGTGCTGTCTTGAAAAATCCCGCGATCATGGGGTTTGATGCGGAGATCTTCTCCATAAGCTCGCTCTTGTCGGCGATCTCGCGCCACGGACTGTCCGCCTTTGCACTCTGAGTTGCCGCCGGTTTTACCGGCTTTGTTTCAGCGGGTATTTCGGGAGCTTTTGCTTCTTCTCGTACTATTGTGGGAACATCTTCTGCAGCAGGAGCCGTATTTTGCACCGCATCTGACACTGCCGCAGCTCTTACAGGAGCGTTTCCGATAAGTTTTATCTTATTTTCAAGTGAAGAGATCCTTGCCATGAGAGCATCTGTGCTCGATTCAAGCTCGGGTGTGCCCATTTTGATAAGATTCAGCTCGGCGATGTTTCTCTTAAGCTGAGGGAGCTTTTTCATTGATGCGAGAGCATCGTCAAGGATCGTTGAGTGGTATACAAGCTCGGCTACGGTGAAGCGGGAAGCCGCGTCACGAATAAGCTCAGCTTCGTTACCCGTAAGATCGAGATATGACGAGAAGTTTTTCGTGCTCTTCATAACCAGCATATCTCGCCAGAAGGAGATAAGCTCCTGCCAGAAGACTTCTACGTCCTTTGATGAAGAAACTACGTCGGCAACGGCAGAGAAGAGAGCGTCGAAATCGCCGTCCTTGAGGGCAACGGCACATTTGTGTGAGTTTTCAAGTCCCGTGATACCGAGCGCGGTACGGACTCTTTCCTCAGTTACGGCGTGACCTCCGCCTGCGCAAAGCTCAAAGAGATTGATAGCGTCGCGCATACCTCCCTGAGCCTGCTTTGCGATGATTCGCGCAGCTTCGTCCTCAAGGGTGATATTCTCTTCGGATGCGATGTATTTAAGTCGGGAAGCGATGTCGTCGAGAGTGATGCGTCTGAAATCGAATCGCTGACATCGTGAGATAATGGTTGCGGGGAGCTTGTGCTGTTCAGTAGTCGCGAGGATAAATACCACGTGCTCCGGCGGCTCCTCAAGAGTCTTGAGAAGGGCGTTAAACGCGCCGATGGATAACATATGTACCTCGTCGATGATGTACACACGCTTTTTCATAACGGCGGGAGTGTAGGTTACCTCGTCTCTGATGTCGCGGATGTACTCAACACCGGTGTTGGATGCCGCGTCCATTTCCACAACGTCGGTAGCACTGCCGTCGTCGATAGACGTACATTTGTAGCATTTTCCGCAAGGGTCGCCGTTTACGGGAGAGTCGCAGTTGACCGCTTTTGAAAGGATCTTCGCACAAGTTGTCTTACCCGTACCGCGG
>JAZUBG010000179.1:0-10267 GCA_045638405.1 Eubacteriales bacterium
ATGCTTCTCTCGTCGCTCACAACATCGTTTCCATGTTGCCCGCAGGAGACACTCCCGAGCATACCGAAGGTTACGAAGGTTTTTACCATCTTTGCGGTGTTTCCGGCAGTGTTGAAAAAGCAGAGCTTGATTACATAATCCGTGACCATGACGCCGCTATGATAAAGTGCCGTATTGCGACACTGAAGCATATTGAAAAGCTCCTTAACGAGAAATACGGCGACGGAACCGTAAAACTCACTCTCAAGGAACAGTACAGAAACATGAGAGAGATCGTGGAAAAGCATATGTACATCGTTGACGTTGCAAGAGACGTGATCTCCTCCCTCGGCATTACTCCCGTTACAACTCCCGTAAGAGGCGGAACCGACGGTGCACGTATCAGCTTTATGGGTATCCCCTGTCCCAACCTCGGAACCGGCGGCTATGCTTTCCATGGACCTTACGAGCACATCACCGTTGAAGGAATGGATAAGGCAACGGATATTATTCTCGGCATTATCGATGCCTACAAAGAAATGAAAAAGTGATTTTATAAAAAATTTATAATTTACACTTGATTTTAACGCTTTGTAATACTATACTGATTTGAGGAAATAAACCAAGAAAATATTTTCCGAGGTGGATTATGACCGACTCAACCGTATTTGAAAAAACTTACAGTGCAAGAAGCGTTCGTGTTTTCGACAGATCAAGACCCGTAGGAAGAGAAAACCTCGAATATTTCATTGACTGTGCAAGAGTTTGCCCCACAGCGGCAAATCTTCAACCGCTGAAATATTTTATTGCGGATGACAGAGAAACAGCAGACTCCCTTTTCAAGCTCACAAAATGGGCGGGGTATCTTAAGGACGTAAAACTTCCTCCTGAAGGGAAAGAGCCTACCGATTTCATCGTCATGTGTCACGATACCGATGTATGTAAGTCCACGGATTACTCTTTTATGGATGCAGGCATCTGTGCTCAGACAATAAATCTCGCGGCAAGAGAAAGAGGATTCGCTCTCTGCATGATCGGTTCTTTCGACAAAGAAGAAACAGTGAAGCTTCTATCACTCCCCGACAACCTCATTCCCGTTCTCGTTCTCGCAATCGGCACTCCCGCGGAAGAGCCTGCTATCTGTTCTCTTCCGGAAGACGGAAGCATCAAATATTTCAGAGATACTAACGACCTGCATTTTGTTCCCAAACGTTCCATAAAGGAAGTTATAGTAAAGTGAATACAAAAAAACAAAAACTATCAAAGCCTGCACTGATAAGGATCATCGGTATTGTTGTGTCCGTAGTTGGTTTTTGCGGGATTTTCGTAATTAAAGCACTGCTTGACGGAAAATTTGCGACATTCGCGAAAAGTAACGGATTCATTCCCGTGTCTCACGACAACTTTTATCTGTTTTTCGACTTTTCGACTCTCATCTCTGCTTTACTCCTGGCACTGACTCTTATATCAGCCGCAACTTATATTTTCCAGAAGAACAAGCCGTCTAAGTTTACTTTTCTTACAGTTACCGTGTCTCCTATACTTTGTACTGTGGCACTGCTGATGGTTTCATGCTTTTATGCCTATCTGACTAACGGATCCGAGTTTACAATGTGGTATTGGATCTTATGTCTCGGCATATCAGAATCTCTGCTCTTTGCATTGCCGTTTACAATTGTCGGAGCTCATAAGATGAGTCTCAAAAACACTAAAGAATAAAGATCAATGAAATACAGCAAAAACAATTTCCCCGACAGCGAAAACAATTTCCCCGACAGCGAAAACTCAGTTCAGTGAAAGGTATCATAATCGTATATGAATATTAAATCAATTATCCGTAAAGCGGTAACGTTTGCAGTGGTTTTCTCCATGCTGGTGCTTCCCGCATCCCTTATAAGTGTAAACGCAGCCGAAATAAACAGCACCGTAAATCTCGCTTACGCAAAGCAACACGAAAGCGGAGACGGTTACTTCTGGGACAACATCAACAAAGTTCTTACACTCGAAAACTTCAACGTAAACACAAAAGATGACTGGGGACTGAGACTTCCCGATAACGTAAATAATCTTACAATTGAGCTTAAGGGTACAAATACTATCAAGGCAGGCAAATACGCTCTCGGATGTCCCGGAAACGTAACTGTCAAGGGAGACGGTAAGCTTATTCTCGAATCAGGCGAACACGCTATATTCGTTCACAGTAAGACCGATTCTCATAAATTCCGTATCTTTGACGGTGAAATCATCGCAAAAGGCGGCAAAACAGCGTTCTACTCTGAAGTCGTGGAGTTTTCAATGATAGGAGGAAGCGCAGAGTTTTCTTCAAATGGTGATTACTCGGTAAATACCCGTGTGTTCTCAATGACCGGCGGTAAAGCTACCTTAAACGGTACTCTCAGAGCAGGCCATCTTCTCAGACTTAACGAAGCTGAGCTTAACGTCACGGACGACAGCAAAGCCCTTGAGATCGGTAATCTTTTTGAGTATGACAATATTAAGTTTATGTCCGGAAATTCTGCTTCCGCACTTAAAGAAACCGATAAATATAACGCAGAAAAATGTTTCAAAACATTCCCCGTGTCTCCCGGTCCCCGTGACAGTATACTCTTCGGAGAGGGTACTCCCATCACTGTTGACTACATCCTTCTCGGAGGTGCGGTCATACTTGTTGCGTGTGCACTGGTGATTCCCATCGTCATAAAGAAAAAGAAAACAAAAAAGATGTATATGCAGCTTGAATCTGCAAAGAAAAAATAAATGTAACTGTAAGCTTCCGTCAGGAGAAATCCGAGACGGGAGCTTTTTCGTACCGTGTTGCATCACAAAGTCCGCTGTTGATTTTTTCAACTTCATGCATAAACAAAAGCGGATTTTAATAAAAAAACTTATATTTTTTCACAAACCCCCTATACAAATCCATCAAAATGTGATATAATATAGACACAGGAGAGAGAAACCTCTCGAACGTGACCATATAGCAAAAAGGGGGCTCAGGTTTGACGCGGCAGCCGCATTTAGGCGGCGGTAATGTCAGGCCTTGTTTTGTTTTAACGGGCAAAAGTCCCTAAATTCTAAGAAAGGCATGGTACTACTATGAACATTACGATTAACGGACGTCACCTCACTGTAAGACAGGATCTCAGAGATCTCATTGAAAAGAAGCTCGCAAAGTTCGACAGATTCTTTCCCGGCGGTGCCGATGCTTCGGTCACCTGCCGTACTGAAAAAAATGATAAACTCATCGAAATTACCATAAATGTCGGCAAGACTATTTTCCGTGCAGAAAAAGCTTCCGACACATTCCAGTCTGCTCTTGACGGATGCCTCAGTTCCATTGAAAGACAGATCAGAAAGAATAAAACAAGACTTGAAAAAAGAATGAAATCTGATCTCGCTGTTCCAGCCCCCGTTCTTGAGGACGATGAGGTTGAGGAAGAGGTTCTCTTTGATATTCGCCGTAAAACCTTCCCCATCAGACCGATGACGCTTGAAGAAGCTATCCTCCAGATGAATCTCATCGGACACAGTTTCTATATGTTCCTTGATGCCGACACCTCAAAGATGAGCGTGGTTTACAAACGTCACGGTAACACCTACGGACTTATTACTCCCGAAGATTGACAGATATAATTTTTTTCATTCTGTTATTCCTTTCTAAACAGGCAGAGAGTCTATGGATCCCTCCTCCATAGGCTCTCTGCCTGTTATTTCAGTCCTCAAAAACTTCACTTGCCATTGTCATTTCAATATATTCGGCAGGGTCTGCCGTCTCACCGTCAAGACGAAGTTCAAAATGAAGGTGACTTTCTTCTTCACATTCTACAAGGGCGGTATTTCCGACAAATCCCAAAGTATCACCTGCTGAAAGCTCGGATCCGGTTACGATCCTCTCGGGTAATTCTGCGGAAAGATTTTTGTAAACAGATACAATCCCTTCTGCGTGAGTAATCTCTACTGTCGTTCCCATCATGGGGTCTTCATAAACTGAAGTGACCGTGCCGTCTGCGCATGACACCACAGCACTACCCGTTTCTGCAGCAATATCTACGCCCATATGAGTTCTGTAGTCGTTCATTGTCATTGAGTATACGGGTACGGTAAGACTGCAGGACACAATAACATTACCCTCAGACGGAGGGACGAAACGGATGTCTTCTATCTGCACGGAAACGGGAACGTCTTCCACCGGTGTACTTTCAACAGTAGGTTTTGTACTTTCAGGAGTTTTTTCAGTGTCAGATGGTTTTTTCGTTTCATCCTTTTCAGTTGCTGCGGGTTCTGTCTCGGTAACACTTTCACTTTGTGTCTCAGTCTCCGACGGCTTTGCGCGGCGTCCTGCACCAAAGGCAAGCGCTATAAAAATACTACCTGTAATAAGAATCAGAATAAGGCAGGCGTAAAGGGTTCTCATTTGTTTTGTCTTAGTCATATTTATTGTCCTTTCTTTTACTCTGTAATATGATACCCGTAATATTTTTACCCTCCCGTACTTTTTTATGCAAATGTCATCTCTGTTTTCGTGATTTTTTATTTTTCACCGAAAATTTCAGAAAATATTATCGTTTTTTTCGATTTAATTTTCGAAAGAAGGTTTACAAAAGAGAAAAAATGTAGTATACTGTTTATGAATTTTTTCATATAATATATTTGAGCTGTGATCGGGAAGAAAAGGCTTCAGACTTGCAAAGAGAACTGCGTATTTGGTGAAATCGCAGTCATGTCGTGCCCGCTGTGCACCCGTGAGCTCTCCCGCATTGTCGGGCGTTTGCCGCGTTAAGGCGTTAAGTTATAAATTAGAGTGGAACCGCGGACGCCGCCTCTGTTTTTTGAGGCTGCGTTTTTTTATTTTTGTGCATGTTCCGTAAAAATATACGTTTGTCAATTTACAGATAAAGATCGTTCCAAAAAGGACGGAATGGAGGACTCAATGATTGAAATCAGAATAAAAATTACCCGTCACCCTTCTTCTGACAAAAAATGCTGTGCACGTAAGAAAAATACGTCCGTATGTGCTATAACACGTATGGTAAACGAGATCAAGGAAGACATAGATGCTATCTGCCAGAGAGACCCTGCGGCAAAAAGCAGGATCGAAGTACTCACCCTCTACTCAGGCCTTCACGCGCTTCTCATGTACCGCGTAGCACACAAACTGCATCTGAAAGGTCACACATACCCCGCACGTCTTATCTCTCAGAGTGCAAAGTTCTTGACCGGAATTGAGATTCACCCCGGTGCAACCATCGGCAAGGGACTCTTTATCGACCACGGAAGCGGAGTTGTTATCGGTGAGACCACTATCATCGGTGACAACTGTACTATTTACCAGGGAGTAACTCTCGGCGGTACCGGCAAAGAGACCGGTAAGCGTCACCCCACCCTCGGTAACAACGTAATGGTAGGCTCCGGTGCAAAGCTTCTCGGCTCATTCACTGTCGGTGACAACTCCAAGATCGCGGCAGGTGCCGTAGTCCTCAGAGACGTGCCCGAAAACTGTACTGCAGTCGGTGTTCCGGCAAAGGTAGTTATCCGCAGCGGAGTCAAGGTAGAAAGAGATCCAATCGACCTTGACCAAGTACACATTCCCGACCCTATGTCCGACGAGCTCATTCGCATCAAGTCCCGACTTGAGGAGATTGAAAAAGCACTCGCCAAAGAATCCGAACAGAAATGAGGTATCACCGCCGTGAAAAAATGCCCTCTTTGCGGAAGAATTGAAAAAAATCATATTCAGATATGCGACAACTGCGGTGTTAGTTTAGATAAGATCTCTGTTTGGAAAACTCTAATTAAAGTATTGTTATACATTCTTGCGTTTTCCATCTGCAGTATATTGTTTCCTATGGTGTTAGCAAATCTGTTTTTAACATTTATGTCGATTACAGTAAACTTGCTCCCATCATTCATAGGTAATCTCAAATTAAATTATATTACGTTTTCACTCATTATAACCATTATCGCGGATCTGTTGTTCGTCGGCATGATTTGTGCTTTCTTCGCTATAAGGATAAAACGTCCTTCTGAGGAAGTACGCTTTCGTAAGTTTCCTTTGTGGACTGTCCCCGTATGTGCAGTTTTGGGTTACTGTATGAACCCTGTCATTACGTTTTTAACAACACTTATCCCTTGGCCGGAACAGTTTTTCAAGTACCACGATACAATTTTGAACAGTGAAGTAATGAAAAACCTCCCCTTGACGATTATCGCAATCTCCCTCGTTACGGGATTCACTGAAGAATTTCTGTTCCGAGGAATCGTGATGACCCGACTGAAACGTATCTGTAACAGCACTCTTACGGTCATAATATCTGCTCTGATATTTGCCACCGTACACGGTGACCCCATATCATTCTTAGGAATCTTCATTATCGGTGTCTTACTTGGAGTAGTCTTCCTCAGATACGACTCTGTCATACCGTGTATGATCATCCACGCCGCATTTAATCTGTTTGCCATACTCGGTTTCCCGTCAGACCATCCCTTGTTTGTTTTAGGATTTGTTCTGGCGTGTGCCGCGGTATCTCTCGGAATGGGTTATATATTGCTAAAGAACGCCAAAACAATTGACGTTTTTGAAATACGCGAAGATAGTATTTCCGAAAATGAAAACGTCACTCAATAAATTAAGACAAAAATATCAAACATATGTGCCAAAGGCACGAAATGGAGTATATATGAAGCTTTATAACACACTTACAAGAACCAAAGACGAATTCACAACTCACGAGCCCGGCGTGTGCAGAATGTACACCTGCGGCCCTACAGTTTACCACTTCGCTCATATCGGAAACCTCCGTTCATACATCATGGAGGACGTGCTTGACAAGTACCTTCGTTACGACGGATACGACGTACGCCGCGTTATGAACATCACCGACGTAGGTCACCTCTCAAGTGACGCCGATACAGGCGAAGACAAGATGCTCAAGGGAGCTAAGCGTGAAAAGAAGACCGTTATGGAGATCGCAAAGTTCTATACCGACGCTTTCTTCGCTGACTGCGCTAAGCTCAACATCCGTACTCCAGACGTAGTTGAACCTGCTACCGCCTGCATTCCCGAATTCATTCAGATGGTGGAAGGTCTTCTTGAGAAGGGTTATGCTTACGTTGCCGAAGGTAACGTTTACTTTGACACATCCAAGCTTGAAGAGTACTACGTATTCAACAAGCACGACGCAGAGGACCTTGAAGTAGGTGTCCGTGAGGGTGTTGAGGAGGATACTGCTAAACGCAATAAATCAGACTTCGTTCTTTGGTTCACAAAGTCCAAGTTTGAGGATCAGGAACTTAAATGGGACAGCCCCTGGGGCGTTGGTTACCCCGGCTGGCACATTGAGTGTTCCGCTATCAGCCTTAAGCACCTCGGAGAGTATCTTGACCTCCACTGTGGCGGTATTGATAACGCATTCCCCCACCACACCAACGAGATCGCGCAGAGTGAAGCGTACATAGGTCACAAGTGGTGTCCTCATTGGTTCCACATTCTCCACCTTAACACAAATTCAGGTAAGATGAGTAAGTCTACAGGTGAATTCCTCACCGTTTCTCTCCTTGAGAGCAAGGGCTACGATCCCCTCGTTTACCGTTTCTTCTGCCTCCAGTCACACTACAGAAAGTCTCTTGTATTCTCTTACGAGGGTCTTGACAATGCGGCTACTGCATTTGGCAAGCTCATCGACAGAATTGCCGCTATAAAGAACGAGGGCGAGATTGATGCTGAAGGCTTTGCAACCCTCAAGAAGAGCTTTACCGATGCGCTTGACAACGACATCAACACTGCTCTCGCAGTTACCGCACTTTATGACGTACTTAAGGCAAACGTAAACGGTGCTACAAAGCTCGCGCTTATCGCTGACTTTGACCGAGTTCTCTCCCTTTCTCTTATCGAAAAGGCAGAAGCTAAGAAGGCTCAGAAGACCGAGTCGGCTTCCGAAGAGGCTGCTGACAGCGGTATAGATGCCGAGACTAAGGCATGGATCGAAGGTCTTATCGCAGAGCGTGCCGAGGCTAAGAAGGCTAAGAACTACGCACGCGCAGACGAGATCCGCGCCGAGCTTTCCGCTAAGGGTGTAACTCTCAAGGACACCAAGGAAGGTACAACTTATACAATCGGATAAGAAAAAGACAAATTTTTGCGTGAAATCTGTTGAAACTCGGATTTCACGCAATTTTTTTTATAAATCTCTTGATTCCGGGATGTAAAAAGAGTATAATACGTATTTGGTGGTTTCGCAGAAGCCACGTTCACACACAGTCTGATACAAAAAAACGGTATAAAGGAGATCTGAAATGAATAACGTTATCATCGGAATTGACGTTGGCGGAAGCACCACGAAGATCGTCGGTTTCCACGTTACGGACGGTGGCAAAACTCTTATTGAGCCAATCTTCGTCAAGGCAACGGACCCCGTAACTTCTACGTTCGGAGCATTCGGTAAATTTCTTGACGAAAACGATCTCTCACTTTCCGATATTGAAAGAGTTATGATCACAGGCGCGGGTTCATCGTTCATCACGAAACCTCTTTACGGTCTTCCCTGTTATAAGATTGAGGAATTCATGGCAATCGGGCTCGGCGGACTGTATCTCTCAGGTCTTGAGAAGGCTCTTATCGCAAGTCTCGGTACCGGTACTGCTCTCGTATATGCTGAGGACGACAAGACTCCGAAGCATCTCGGCGGTACGGGTGTAGGAGGCGGTACTCTTGTGGGACTTTCCAAAAAGATGCTGGACATGGACACGGTCACTCACATTGAAGAACTTGCCAAGGGAGGTTCTCTTGACAAGATCGACCTCCGCATCGGTGACATGATAAATAACAATAACATTCCCGGGTTTACCGATACTACTACAGCTGCCAACTTCGGTAATATCAGCGATCTCGCAACAAAAGCCGATATTGCCCTCGGTATCATCAACATGGTCTTCGAGACTATCGGTATGATTTCCATTTTTGCCGCGCGTGGATGCGGTATCCGTGATATTATCCTCACAGGTAACCTTTCAAGCGTTGTTCAGGCGGGTGAGATATTCTCAACTCTCAACCGTATGTTCGACGTGAACTTCATAATACCCGAATATTCGAGATTCGGTACGGTAATAGGCGCGGCACTTGCCGACTGTCCCGACGTGAGTCTCTGATATTATATATTATTACACTAAAGAAAGAAGACTTTTTGCAATGGAAACACTTTTTATACTTTCCGTGGCGCTTTTTTCCGGACTTCTCATGTCCCGTGTCGTAAAGTACCTCGGTCTTCCCGCAGTTACTGCGTATCTGATCGCCGGTATCATTATCGGTCCCTTCTGTCTCGGCAGACTTGGTATCGTTGGTTTTGGATTCAACTCTCTTGAGCAGGTAAAATCTCTTGAGATCATTCCCGACGTTGCAATGGGCTTTATCGCATTCGCAATCGGTAACGAATTCCGTATGAGCCAGCTTAAGCAGAACGGTAAGAAAGCTACCGTCATTGGTATCGTTCAGGCAATTGTCGCTACCCTCTGTGTTGATGCGGCGCTTATCGCGTTCCACTTTATAGCCCCCGAAGCACTCTCTCTCCCTGCAGCTATCACCCTCGGTGCTATCGCATCCGCAACAGCTCCCGCGGCTACTCTCATGGTAGTACGTCAGTACAAAGCAAAAGGTCCTCTTACAGACCTTCTCCTTCCCATTGTTGCTCTTGACGACGCTGTTGGTCTGGTAATTTTCGCAATTTCCTTCGGAGTTGCAAAAGCACTCTCCCTTGGTTCTATCAACATCGCTCAGATCATCTTGGAGCCTATTATTGAAGTTACACTCTCCCTCGCGCTCGGTTTCGTTATGGGTATCATCTTCAACCTTATCGAAAAGATGTTCCATTCTCGAAGCAAGCGTATGTCTATCGCTATCACATTCGTCCTTCTGACCGTTGCCTGCACTAAACTCAGTTTTACCATCGGTCACATCCACTGCGGATTCTCTTCTCTTCTCACGTGCATGATGCTCGGTACGGTATTCTGCAACATATGCGACGTATCAGAAGAGCTTATGGACAGAACAGAAAGATGGACTGCTCCTCTTTATGTACTTTTCTTCGTATTCAGCGGTGCTGAACTTGACTTTGCAGTTATCGGAAACGTAATCGTAATCCTTGCGGGTATCGTTTACATTATCTTCCGTTCCGCAGGTAAATATTTCGGTTCACTCTTCAGCGCAAAGTCTGTAGGCTGTGGTAAGAGTATCGTTCAGTACCTCGGAGTTACACTTCTCCCCCAGGCAGGTGTTGCTCTCGGTATGTCCGTTATCGAA
>JAZUBG010000180.1:0-8838 GCA_045638405.1 Eubacteriales bacterium
CGTATAAACAGGAGGTCAATATGGCTACTGAAAACACAAAGCTTCACGAGGTCGCTAGCAGAATTCGCGAAATGCGCGATATTTGCGGTCTTACTGAAGCCGAGATGGCAGAAAAGACCGAAGTTACTCTTGAAGAGTACAGACTTTACGAATCGGGACAGCTTGATTTCCCCTTTACGTTTATTCACAAGTGTTCACTTGCATTTGATATCGGAATTACCGACCTTCTCGAAGGTCACAGTGCACATCTGAAGTCCTATACCGTAACAAGAAAGGGTAAAGGTCAGGAAACCGCAAAGGAAGAGGGTATCGCAATCGAAAACCTTGCTCCCCTTTTCAGAGGTAAGATTGCCGAGCCTTATTTCGTACGCTACGAGTACAATGAGGAGCTGCAGAACAGTCCCATTCATACGGTACGCCACTCCGGTCAGGAGTTCGACTACGTTATGAGCGGCAGAATGAAGATCCAGATCGGTGACAATATCGAGTACCTCGAAGCAGGCGACAGCATCTATTATAACAGCTCTGCTCCCCACGGTATGATCGCCGTTGACGGTGAAGACTGTCTCTTTATTGCAGTTGTCCTTCCCGGTGAAAACGAGTCAGAGACTGTAGTCCGCGAGACGTTCCTCCCCAGTCACGGTGCCGCAAGTGTCCGTAAGATGATTGCTGACGACTTCATCGACTGTGTGGAAAACGAGAACGGCCATCTTGAAAAGATCTCCTTCCATAACGAGGATAAGTTCAACTTTGGATTTGACGTTGTTGATGCTATTGCAAAGCGCGAGCCCGATAAGACCGCTATGATCCACATCGGTGAGGATAAGACCGAGCGTAAGTTCACATTTAACGATATTAAGCGCGCGTCCAATCAGTGCGCAAACTACTTCAAGTCTCTCGGTATCAGAAAGGGAGATCGAGTAATGCTCATTCTCCGTCGTCACTATCAGTTCTGGTTCTCAATCGTGGCTCTTCATAAGCTCGGTGCTATCGCGATCCCCGCAACCGATCAGCTTCAGGCGCATGACCTTGAGTACCGATTCAATGCGGCGGGCGTTTCCGCTGTAATCTGTACTTCTGAGGGTCACGTTGCAAATCAGATCGAAGAGGTTCTTGACGTTTGTCCTACCCTTAAGACAAAGATCATCGTTGGCGGTCCCCGTGCAGGCTGGCATGACTTCGACGAGGATTATAACCTCTACAGTGCACATTACTACAGAAATAACGATACTGCTTGCGGAAATGACCCTATGCTCATGTTCTTTACATCGGGTACAACGGGTTATCCCAAGATAGCAACACACAGCTATACATACCCCCTCGGTCACTACGTTACTGCTAAGTATTGGCACGGCGTAGACCCGGACGGACTCCACTTTACCATCTCCGACACAGGCTGGGGTAAGGCTCTTTGGGGTAAGCTCTACGGTCAGTGGCTCTGCGAGGGCGCAGTATTCGTATACGACTTCAAGCGTTTCTCAGCTGCGGATATTCTTCCCATGTTCGCAAAGTATCACATTACCACATTCTGTGCTCCTCCCACCATGCTCCGCATGATGATCAAGGAAGATATTTCAAAGTACGATCTTTCCTCAATCCGCCGTATGACAACAGCGGGTGAGGCGCTGAACCCCGAAGTTTACAAGCAGTTTGAAAAGGCAACGGGTATTCAGATCATCGAAGGCTTCGGTCAGACCGAGACCACACTTTCAGTTGCAAACCTCAAGGGTGCAGGTCACAAGGTCGGCTCAATGGGACGTCCGTCTCCCCTTTACGATATGGACATCGTTGACGAAAACGGTAACTCTGTTCCCGACGGTGAAACGGGTGAGATCGTGGTCAAGGTCGGTGACAAGACTCAGGTTGGTCTTTTCCTAGGTTACTACAAAGACGAAGAGAAGACTCGCGAGGTATGGCATGACGGCTACTACCATACGGGAGACACCGCTTGGCGCGATGAGGACGGCTTCTACTGGTATGTCGGTCGAGTTGATGACGTTATCAAATCCTCCGGCTACCGCATCGGTCCCTTTGAGATCGAAAGCGTTATCATGGAGCTTCCTTACGTTCTCGAGTGCGGTGTATCCGCAGAGCCTGATGAGGTAAGAGGTCAGGTTGTTAAGGCGAGCATCGTTCTCGTTAAGGGAACAGAGCCTACCGAAGAGCTCAAGCGCGAGATCCAGCAGTACGTTAAGAGCCATACAGCGCCTTACAAGTACCCCAGAATCGTTGTATTCCGTGATTGGCTGCCTAAAACAATCAGCGGCAAGATCCAGAGAAATAAACTGTAAAATAATAATTCTCATCGGGGCATATCCCCGATGAGAATATATAATAATATAGTTAAAAACTCAAAAAAACTATTGACATTTAAACAAAGCTGTGCTAAAATAATTTTATTGTGAAAGACTGTGACGAAGAGGAATCTTAGTGACCGTTGCAAAGAGAGACAGTGGTTGGTGTAAACTGTCGGATGGGACTTAGATGTTTGTAGCTTCCGAGTCGGAAGGAAGAAAGGCATGCGCCCGGTAGAACCTTCCCGTGATTGCCGCGTGAGTGCATAGGAGTTGATAGACTCCGAGAGAGGCAGATTGATTTATATCTGCAATTTGAGTGGTACCGCGGGTGACATTGGTTTTTATGCACTCGTCTCAAAGAACAGACTTTGGGGCGGGTGCTTTTTCGTCCCACACGGTATAAACGAGAAAGGAATTTCAAATTTATGGCTCAGATTACAGGACTTGATTTTAAGATCCAGGAGATGGCGGGACGTATCCGCGCACTCCGCGAGATCATCGGCTTTACCCCTCATGAAATGGCGGCAAAGACCGACGTATCCGTTGAAGAGTATCTCCTTTGCGAAGAGGGAAAGAGCGACCTTAACTTTGCCTTTATTTACAGATGCTCTCTTGCTCTCGGTGTAAACGTTACCGATATTATCGAGGGTCATTCTCCCCGTCTTCGTTCCTATACAGTAACACGTCAGGGCGCAGGTCAAGAGATCTCCGAAGCTCACGGCATGACCTACTACAATATGGCGTACGCGTTCAAGAACCGTATCGCCGAGCCTCTTTACGTTAAGAGTGAGTACGATCCCGAAGCACAGCACCGTGATATCGAGCTTACCACCCACGCAGGTCAGGAGCTTGACATTATCGTTTCGGGTAAGCTTACCGTACAGATCGGTGAGCACCGCGAAACTCTCGGCGCGGGTGATACTATTTACTTCGACTCCTCCACACCTCACGGTATGATCGCCGCAAGTGAAGAGGGATGCGTGTTCTACGCTATCGTTCTTAATCCCACAGGCGAGCCTATTCCCGAGCTCACAAGAGATAAGATCATCTCCACCGAGTACAAGGGTCCCCGTGATACCAAAGAGAGAGTTTACAATAAGTTTATCGATACCGTTGAAAACGAGAAGGGAACTCCCACAGATATTACCTTCAAGAATACCGAAAGCTTCAACTTCGCATTTGATATTATTGACGCTATCGCTGAAAAGTCTCCCGATAAGCTTGCGATGCTCCACATCTCAAGAGATAAGACCGAGCGCCGCTTTACTTTCAAGGATGTAAAGAAGGCATCCTGCCAGTGCGCTAACTACTTCAAGTCTCTCGGCATTAAGAGAGGCGACAGAGTAATGCTCGTTCTGAAGCGTCATTACCAGTTCTGGTTTGCAATGCTCGGACTTAACCGTCTCGGTGCTATCGGCATCCCCGCCCCCAATCAGCTTCAGGAGCATGACTTTGAGTACCGCTTCCAGTCTGCGGGTGTCAGCGCTATCCTTTGTACAGCAGACGGTGACACAGCGGCTCAGGTTGACAGAGCGGCAGAGAAGTGTCCCACACTTACCACTAAGATCATCGTAAACGGTGAACGTGATGGATGGAGATGCTTCAACGACGAGTATACACTCTACAGCACACATTATAACAGAACGGCAGATGCACCTTGCGGTGATGATCCCCTTCTCATGTTCTTTACATCGGGAACATCAGGCTACCCCAAGATCGCGGCTCACAATCATAAGTACCCTCTTGGTCATTTCCATACTGCAAAGTATTGGCACACAGTTGATCCCGACGGTATTCACTTCACCATTTCCGATACCGGCTGGGCGAAGTCCATGTGGGGTAAGTTCTATGGTCAGTGGCTCTGCGAGGCGGCAATCTTCGTTTACGACTTCGACAGATTTGATGCCTCTGAGATCCTTCCCATGTTCGCGAAATATCATATCACAACCTTCTGTGCACCTCCCACAATGCTCCGTATGCTTATCAAGCAGGATATCTCAAAGTACGACCTTTCTTCCGTTCGTCATATGACAACTGCGGGTGAGGCGCTTAACCCTGAGGTATACCGCCGCTTTGAGGAGGTTACCGGACTTCAGATCCTTGAGGGCTTCGGTCAGTCCGAAAGCACAATGATCATCGGTAACATGATCGGCGCATCCCATAAGATCGGTTCTATGGGTAAGCCCGCTCCCATCTATAAGGTAGACATCGTTGACTCTGACGGTAACAGCGTTCCCGTCGGTGAAACCGGTGAGATCGTTGTAGACGTAAGAGACGGTGCACCCTGCGGTCTCTTTACAGGCTACTACGGCTCCGAAGAAAAGACCCGCGAGGTATGGCACGACGGATTCTATCACACAGGCGATACTGCTTGGCGAGATGAGGACGGCTTCTACTGGTACGTTGGTCGTGTTGATGACGTTATCAAGTCATCCGGTTACCGTATCGGTCCCTTTGAGATCGAAAGTGTTATCATGGAGCTTCCTTACGTGCTTGAATGCGGTGTATCCGCTGAGCCCGACGAGGTAAGAGGTCAGGTAGTTAAGGCAAGCATCGTTCTCGTTAACGGCAAAGAGCCTACCGAAGAGCTCAAGCGTGAGATCCAGCAGTACGTAAAGCAGAGAACAGCTCCTTATAAGTACCCCAGAATCGTTGTATTCCGCGACAGCCTTCCTAAGACTGTAAGCGGAAAGATCCAGAGAAACAAGCTCTGATTTTTACATAGAAAATGAAAAAATTTAAGCATATCACCCTCATGTGCGGACATTACGGAAGCGGCAAGACAAACGTAGCCGTAAACCTTGCATATGAATTAAAAAAACAGCACGAAAATACCGCTATCGCCGATCTTGATATAGTAAATCCCTATTTCAGAACCCGCGACAGCGAGGCAGAGCTGAAGGACGCGGGCATCCGTGTCATCTGCTCACGCTATGCAGGTACAAACCTTGACGCACCGGCTATGCCCCCCGAAATGTACGCTATCACTGAGGATAAAACGATGAAAACCATTGTAGACGTTGGCGGTGATGACAGAGGAGCATACGCTCTCGGCAGACTTTCAAAAATGATCACGGATGAGGGCGACTATGAAATGCTCATGGTCATAAACCGAAGCCGTCCGCTGACAAGAGATGCGAAGTCCACTATCGAAGTAATGCGCGAGATCGAAGCGGCATGCCGTATCCCCTTCACGGGCCTTGTAAATAACACAAATCTCGGTAGAGAGACTACCGCTGATGACGTTATCTCAAGCATAGCTTATGCAAATGAGGTCTCAAGCCTTACGGAACTTCCCGTTGTGATGACTACCGTAAGAGAGGACATCGCAGGTGGGCTTGAAGGCAAGGTACCGAATCTTTTCCCTCTTAAACTACAAAACAATTTAATATAAAAACTGAATCAGAAAGGAAGAAAACTATGGCAAAGCTTACCTTTAATACAGATAATTGCAAGGGTTGCGGACTTTGTATCGACGTTTGTCCCAAGAAGCTTCTCAGACTTGCACCCGATAAGATCAACAAGAAGGGTCACCACCCTGCTGAAATTACCGACCAGGAAGCGTGCATCGCTTGCGCATTCTGCGCTACCATGTGCCCCGACTGCATTATCAAGGTAGAAAAGTAAGAAATAATTAGGAAATCTGAGTCGCTATAAGCGACAGAATGGAGAATACAATGTCAGATAAGGTTTTAATGAAAGGAAACGAAGCGATCGCTGAGGCTGCTATCATTGCAGGATGCCGTCACTATTTCGGTTATCCCATCACTCCTCAGACAGAGATCGCCGCATATATGGCAAAGAGAATGCCCAAGATCGGAGGCTGCTTCCTTCAGGCTGAAAGCGAGATCGCCGCTATCAATATGGTATACGGTGTTGCATCCGCAGGTCTCAGAGTAATGACCTCCTCCAGCTCCCCCGGAATCTCCCTTAAGGGTGAGGGTCTTTCCTACATGGCAGGCGCAGATATGCCTTGCCTCGTTGTTAACGTACAGAGAGGCGGCCCCGGTCTCGGTGGTATCCAGCCCAGCCAGTCCGACTACTTCCAGGCAACAAAGGCAGGCGGTCACGGTGACTTCCGTATGATCGTTCTCGCTCCCGCTTCCGTTCAGGAAATGGCAGAGCTTACAGTTAAGGGCTTTGAGCTTGCGGACAAATACCGCATGACCTCCATGCTCCTTGCTGACGGTACTATGGGTCAGATGATGGAGCCCGTAGCTCTTGACCTTGAGGTTAAGGCAGCTCCCGAGAAACCCTGGGCAACTAACGGTACTAAAATGCAGAGAGCACACAATATCACAAATTCACTTTCTCTCGTTGCAGAGGAACTTGAGGCTCTCAACTTCGCAAGATATGAAAAGTACGCTGAGATCGAAAAGACCGAAACCATGTATGAAGAATACATGATGGACGATGCTGAAATTTGCATCGCTGCATTCGGTATCGCATCCCGCGTATCCAGAAACGCAATTGATGAGGCAAGACGTCAGGGTATCAAGGTTGGTATGATCCGCCCCATCACCCTTTGGCCTTTCCCCGTAGCTCCCTTCAAGGCAGCTGCCGATAAGGTTAAGTCCTTCATCTCCGTAGAGCTTTCTATGGGACAGATGATCGAGGATGTAAGACTTGCAACAGAGTGCAAGAAGCCCGTGACACTTTGCAACCGCGTTGGCGGTATGATCCCCTCACCCGAGCAGGTGCTCGAAGCAATTATCAAAGCAAACAACGGAGGTGCTAACTAATGGTAGTATTTGAAAAGCCTCATGCGCTGACTGACGCGCCCTTCCATTACTGCCCCGGCTGTACACACGGTATCGTTCACCGTTTAGTTGCCGAGGTTATCGACGAACTTGGCATCGAAGGACGTACCATCGGTATCGCTCCCGTAGGATGCTCCGTTATGGCGTACAACTACTTCAACTGCGACATGATCGAAGCGGCTCACGGACGTGCTCCCGCAGTTGCTACCGGTGTAAAGAGAGCTGACCCCGAAAACAATATCGTTTTCACATATCAGGGTGACGGCGACCTTGCCTCCATCGGTATGGCTGAGACAGTTCATTCCGCTGCAAGAAACGAAAACATCACCATTATCTTCATCAACAACGCGATCTACGGTATGACAGGCGGTCAGATGGCTCCTACATCTCTCCCCGGTCAGGTTACTCAGACTTCTCCCTACGGACGTGACGTAAATCACTGCGGTTATCCCGTAAAGGTTTGCGAAATGCTTTCCGAGCTTGAAGGTCCCGAGTATCTCGAAAGAGTTACCGTAAACAGCGTAAAGAGCATCAGAAATGCTAAGAAGGCAATTAAGAAGGCATTCACAAATCAGATCGAAGGTAAGGGCTTCTCACTTGTTGAGGTTCTCTCCACCTGTCCCACAAACTGGGGTATGACTCCCGCAGACGCTCTTAAGTGGATCGACGAGAAGATGATCCCCTATTATCCTCTCGGCGTATACAAGGACAGATCTGCCGCAAAGGAGGAAAAGTAATATGACAACAAAGTATCTTTTCTCAGGATTTGGCGGACAGGGTATCCTCTTCTCCGGTAAGTTCGTAGCATACAAGGGTCTTACCGATGATAAGCAGGTAAGCTGGCTTCCTTCATACGGTCCCGAAATGCGTGGCGGTACAGCAAGCTGTGGCGTTATCGTAAGTGACGAGCAGGTTGGATCTCCTATCGTAGCGAAGCCCGATGTTCTTATCGCAATGAACCTTCCTTCTCTTGACCGTTACGAGAGCGCTGTTGCTCCCGGCGGTATGATCTTCGCTGACTCTACCCTCATTGAGAGAAAAGTAGAGAGAGACGACGTTAAGGTTTTCTACATTCCCGCAACTGCACTTGCAAGCGAAAACGGATTCCCCACACTTGCTAACATGATCATCGTTGGTAAGGTGCTTAAGGAAACAGGTAACTACGATGAAGCAAGCATTGACGCAACACTTAAGAAGGTAATTTCCGCAAAGCGCGCAGATATGCTTGAGATCAACAAGAAGGCAATGGCACTTGGTGCAGAGTATTAATTCGCCCAATCGGAGGAATTTGAAATGGAAATCAAGATCGTAAAAAATGAAAATCTGAAGGCTAAGCCCGATCCCGCAAATCTCGGATTTGGCAAGATCTTCACTGACCATATGTTCATAATGGATTACTCAACAGAGAAGGGCTGGTACGACGCCCGCATCGTTCCCTTTGAGAATCTTTCCATCCACCCCGCTTCTACCGTTCTTCACTACGGTAGCGAGATCTTCGAGGGACTTAAGGCGTATCGCCGTGAGGACGGTACCGTTCAGATGTTCCGTCCCATGGAGAACATCCGCCGTATGAACACCTCTGCAGAGCGTCTCTGCCTCCCCGAGATTCCCGAGGACATCGCATACGAGGCTCTCATGACCTTCGTTGCAACAGAGAAGGACTGGACTCCCTCTGCTCCCGGTACGTCTCTCTATCTCCGTCCTTTCATGTTCGGTAACGACGAGACTCTCGGCGTACACGCAGTACACAACGCAACCTTCGTAATCATCGCTTCTCCCGT